>NZ_RWIO01000076.1:0-37313 GCF_009764655.1 Pseudomonas sp. PB105 | reverse complement strand
TTTTTCTGAAAAAACGCGGTGGCTTTGATGGGGCTGCTTCGCAGCCCAGCGCGGGACAAGCCCGCTCACCACAACAGCCCAGTTGCCATAGATTCAGCATCCACGGGAAGTTGTGTAGATACCTATGCCCCGATAGGGCCATCAGCCAAACCGCAAAATCACTTCTTCTTACGCGGCCCGGTATTAAACACCGGCACCTTGCGCACCGGCTTGATCGACGGCTCCACCGGCGCCGACTCCCCGCTGTCCACCCACTTGCCCAGGTTGCGCTTACCGCCGCCGCCACCCGAGTTTTTAGGCTTCTTCGGTTTTTTCGGTTTCTTCACCACTTGCCCGCTGGCATCGGTGCCCGGCACGCGGTGTTCCGGTTCGAAGTCGGGCTCCATCTTGCGGGTCAGGGTCTGACGGGTCAGCATCTCGATGGCCGACAGCATGTTCACTTCATCGGCGCACACCAGGGAAATCGCCTCGCCGGTGTTGCCCGCACGCCCGGTACGGCCGATACGGTGGATGTAGTCCTCAGCCACGATCGGCAGGTCGAAGTTGACCACCATCGGCAGGTCTTCGATATCCAGGCCACGGGCCGCCACATCGGTGGCGACCAGGATCTGCACTTCGCTGCTCTTGAAGCGATCCAGCGCGCGCTGGCGAGTGGCTTGCGGCTTGTCGCCATGGATGCCGTCGGCATTGATGCCCAGGCCCTGCAACTTATCCACCAGCGCATCCACGCCGTTGCGGGTCTTGGCGAACACCAGCACCTGCTTCCAGCGGCCTTTGCGCATCAGGTGCACAAACAGCTCTGCCTTGCGCTTCTTGTCCACCGGCACTACCCACTGCTTGACGGTGTTGGCGGCGACGTTGCGCGGGCTGACTTCGATACTCAGCGGGTCGTTGAGCATCTGCCCGGCCAGCGTGCGGATCTCATCGGAGAAAGTCGCGGAGAACAGCAAGGTCTGGCGCTTTTTCGGCAACATGCGGTAGATGTTCGCCAGCTCTTCGGAGAAGCCCAGGTCGAGCATGCGGTCGGCTTCGTCCAGCACCAGGGTTTGCAGTTGATTGAGCTTCAGCGCGTTCTGGCGGAACAGGTCGATCAGGCGGCCAGGGGTGGCGACCAGAATGTCGACGCCCTTGCGCAGCTTCATCATCTGCGGGTTGATGCTCACGCCGCCGTACACCGCGTAGGTGGTCAACGGCAGGTTTTGCGCGTATTCGGCGACGCTGGCGTGTACCTGCTCGGCCAGTTCGCGGGTCGGGCACAGGATCAGCGCACGCGCCGAGTTGGCGGCGACTTTCGGCCCTTCCATCGTCAGCAGTTGCAGCAGCGGCAAGGCAAAACCGGCGGTCTTGCCGGTGCCGGTCTGGGCCGCAGCCATCAGGTCGCGACCGGCCAGCACCGCCGGAATGGCTTGCGCCTGCACCGGCGTCGGGGTCTGGTAGCCAAGCGTCTCAAGGGCGCGCAGCAAGGGTTCGATCAGGCCAAGTGTGGCGAAAGTCATGTGTTTACCGTAGGAAAAATTCAGCGCAAGGGCGTAATGCGCGGCAGTTTACCTTATTTCCGGCTTGGGCTTTCGCCACTGGGGCAGACTGATCAACAGCACCGCGCTGATGATCACCAGCATCGCCAAGGCTTCTTCCAGGCCGATGGTCTCGCCAATGAACACAATCCCCAGCAACACCGCCACCGCCGGGTTGACGTAGGCATAACTGGTGGCCGCCGCCGGGCGGACGTGTTTGAGCAGGTACATGTAGGCGTTGAACGCGATGATCGAGCCGAACACGGCCAGGTACGCCAGGGCCAGCCAGCCTTCCAGCGGCGGCATGGCTTGCAGGTGTTCGCCGGTGAGCGCACTGGCGATCAACAGCGTCACGCCGGCTACCAGCATTTCTGCGGCACTGGCCATGGCACCCGGCGGCAGCGGCAGGCGCCGGCTCCACACCGAACCAAACGCCCACGACGCCGCTGCAAACAGCAGCAATGCCGCGCCCATCGGGCTCGACTGCAACGTGCTGCCCATATTGAGCATGGCAATGCCGACCATCCCCAGGATCACGCCCGCCCATTCCAAGCGGGTATTGCGTGCGCCCCAGAAATACCCGCACAGCAAGGTGAACAGCGGCACCGTCGCCACCGCCAGCGCAGCCACACCGGACGACACCCCCGTGTGCTCGGCCACGCTCACCGCACCGTTACCGAAGGTGAGCAGCAAAATGCCGATCTTCGCGGCCGCCTTCCACTGCTCCCAGGTCGGCGCCGGCGCCCCGCGCCAGCGCAGGAAGCCATACATCGCCGCCCCCGCCAGCAGAAAGCGGATCCCGCCCAGCATCAGCGGCGGCCAGTATTCGACGCCGATGCGGATCACCAGATAGGTAGACCCCCAGATCACATACAACGCAAAAAAGGCGGCGATCAACGGTAAGGGAAAGCGACGTGTGCCAGGCATGGGGCGGCTCGAAAGCAGATATAAGAGACGCTTATTCTAAAAAGGCAGGTCGTTAAACATAAGTTACAAAACCTGTTTAAACCGCCCATACACTTTTCAAACCATGGTTATGAAGGCTATAACCCATGCTTTCGAAAGCCACCCGCTACTGGAGCCTTATCATGGACAAATACGACCGCATGCTCCTCAGCGCCCTGCTCGAAGACGGCCGCGCGTCCTACGCGCAACTGGCGCGCACGGTAAACCTCTCCGCCCCCGCCGTGGCCGAGCGCGTGGCCAAGCTGGAAGCCAGCGGGGTGATCACCGGTTACCAGGCCAAGGTGGATATGTCGAAGGTCGGTTTGCCGATCCAGTGTGTGATTGAGCTGAGGCTGACCAATCATGGGAGCCAGAAGGTGTACGACGCACTGGCCGAAATCCCCGAGCTGACCGAATGCCACCGGGTGACCGGCGATCCGTGCGTGATCATGCAGGCTGCGGTGGGGTCAATGCCGCAGTTGGAGAACTTGATCAATCGGGTGGCGAAGTTTGGCTTCAGCAAGACTTCGATCATCTTGTCGAGCGCGATAGAGCGGCGGGTGCCGTTGGGGCAGTTGGCCGTTAACGGGAAATGATGGTGACTGATCTACCGTCATCGGGGGCATGGGTATCTACACAACTCTCAAAGGCTTACACATAACACTGTGGGAGGGGGCTTGCCCCCGATGGCGGCGGGTCAGTTACAGAAAAACGACTGACACACCGCTATCGGGGGCAAGCCCCCTCCCACATTTTGAGCGGCGTTGTTCTGTCAGAACCCGCGATGCTTCTTCAAATGCTCATTGATCTTCGCCGCCGGCACTTTCTGCAGGGTGCACAGAAAATCGTGGGACAGCTCGCGCAAGCCGTGGGTACGCCGCAATTCCTGGGCCAGGTGCGCCGTAAGGTTGGCCGCCATTTCCGCATCCGCCAGCGCCCGGTGGGCCTGGCCGGTGTGGGGCAGTTTTGCGAATGAGTTCAACGTGCCGAGCTTGTGGTTCGGCGCAGCCGGCATCAATCGGCGGGCCAGCAGCAGGGAGCAGGCGAATTTTTGCAGGCGGGTGCGGCGGATCAGGCCGAGTTCAAAGTCCCAGAACTTCTGGTCGAACGCGGCGTTGTGCGCCATCAGCGGCGTGGTGCCGACGAATTCATTCACTTCGTTCATCACCCGCTCGGCCGGTGGAGCGCTGCGCAGCATGGCGTTGCTGATGCCGGTGAGTTGTTCGATAAAGCCCGGCACGCGCACGCCTGCGTTCATCAGGCTCTGGTAGCGGTCCACGATCTGGCCACGCTCAAGGATGACCACGGCAATTTCCGTGGCCCGGCAGTGGCTGCTCGGCGTGATGCCGGTGGTTTCAAAGTCGATGACCGCTATACGTTCCAAACCTGTTCCAACTCCGTCTGAGCATTTATTTGAGCAGCAACGCGCCTTCGATCGGCACGTAGCGGCTGGCGGCGCGTATCAGTGAATTGGCCGTCAGCCCCGGCACGCCGTAGGCCACGGCTTCAACCCCATGCTTTTGGATGATGCGTTCGAGCAGCATGTCGAAATCACCGTCGCCGGAGGCCAGCACCACTTCGTCGACGTGGTCGGCGGCGTCCATGATGTCGAGGGTGATGCCCACGTCCCAGTCGCCCTTGGCCGAGCCGTCACTGCGCTGGATGTACGGTTTGAGTTTCACCGTAAAGCCCAGGTTGCGCAGGATCTGCTGGAATTGCTGCTGCTTGCTGTCGCCACGGTCGATGGCATAGGCGTACGCCTCGACGATCTGCCCGCGGGAGCCGATGTCTGCCCAGAGGGCGGCGTAGTTGAAGTGGCAGCCGTACGCCTGGCGGACGGTGTAGTAGAGGTTTTGTACATCGGCGAACACTGCAATTTTCTTCACCGCACTTCCTCATGACAGCCAGGCGCCAGAGCCCGGAAAGGGTGCCAGTATGCCAGCCGCGAGAAAGTTTCCGGAAAAAATCAGACCGGGACGCCGCAGCGCCCCGGACTAGGTATGTCAGACGAAGGAATCGTCGTCGCCAAAGGAAGAGGAATCGTCGGAATAATCGCTATCGGCAAAACTGTCCGCGTTGTTGCCGCCCCAGTTGTCATTGCCGGCAAATTTTTGGTCATCATTGCCCCAGCCGCCTTGATCGCTGGCCGGTGCCGGTTGCTCGATGATTTCTTCCACCACCTGCGGTTGCTGGTTGTGATGGAACAGGCTGCTGATGCCTTCGGCCAGCAATACACCACCGGCCACGCCGGCGGCGGTTTTCATCGCGCCGCCGAGGAAGCCACTGCCCATTGGCGCGGCGGCGGCCGGTTGTTGGGGCTGTTGATAGTTTTGCTGCGGCGCGGGCTGGCCGCCGAACGAAGGCCGCGTTGGTTCACGCCAGCCTCCGCCCGAATTGCTCGGCGCGCTCGGCGCCGCTTGCGCGTCACGGGAACCGCCGCCGCCAAAGATGCTCGACAAGAAACCACCGCCGCTCGACGCCGCCGGCTGCGTGGATTTGGCCCGCTGCAACTCGTCCTGCAATTGCTGGATCTGTTGCGCCTGCTGTTTGTTCTGCGCGTCGAGACTCTTGAGTGCGTGTTCCTGCACCAGAATCGACTGGGTCATGTAGTACCCGGCGGCCGGTTGGCGAGTCATGTGCTCCTTGATCCGCGCTTCGGCCTGGGCGTCGCGGGGGGCTGAGTCCGTTTCGGCTTGCTGCAACCGTGAAAACAGTCCATCGATCAGGGTTTGCTCTTCGCTGTTCATGGCGACCTCGTTAGATTGCCGGTAGAAATTCTGGTCCCGCCTGTGATCAGGTCGGGTGCTTTCCAGTTATGGGGGTGTTACGAGTTGTTTCAATGGTCTTTACTCAAGGTTTACGTTTGTGCCCCTCTGACCGTGATCGGTTAAAGTGTCGCCCTTGTTTCCAGGCCTGCGATGAACCTGATGAATCCGTTAGACGTCTTGCGCGACTCCCTCCGTTTTACCCGCAGCAACCTGGGCGCCATCGTCCAGTTGTGCCTGCCGCTGGTGATTCTCGAAGCCTTGCTGCAACAGATACTGGACCACACGCTGGGCGCGGATGCGTTTGCCGGCTACAGCGTGGTGGTGGGGTTATTGGTGTACCCGCTGTACACCGGCGCGCTGATCCTGTTCCTCGATGCGCGCACCCGTGGCGAGTCGCCGCGCACCAAGGATGTGTGGGCGATGGCGCTGGCCTTGTGGCCGCGTTTTGCGCTGCTGACGGCCATGAGCACGCTGCTGATCCTGCTGGGCCTGTCGCTGTATTTCCTGCCGGGCCTGTGGCTGATGGTGGTGCTGGCCTTCGCCGAGTACCTGCTGGTGCTGCGCGGCATGCCGGCACTGGAGGCGATGAAGGAAAGTTTGCGTCTGACCCGTGGGCATTTCTGGCGGATCCTGGTGTGCCTGCTGTGCGTCATGACCCCGCTGTGGCTGCTCAAAGGCGCCAGCGTGGCGGCGTATCCCAACCCGGCGCCGTTGCTGGGGCTGTTGATGGACAGTGCCCACAGCTTCCTGCAGTTGTTCACCAGTGTGGTGCTGTTCCGTTTATTCATGCTGATCGGTGGCGATGCCGACGCGCGGTGATATGCTCCGTGCCATTCCTGAAACGCTATAAGCCGAGCCGATGACCCGTTTATTGCGCATCACCTTGCTGGGCCTGCTGATTCTCGCAGGCGTGCTCACCGCCCTGATCTACAGCCTGACCTGGCGCCCCGCGCCCAAGGAAACCTTGCCAGTGAGCTGCGTCGCGCCCCGTGCGCCGACGCTGCTGCCGGGGCAGGCGCTCAAGGTCATGACGTGGAACGTGCAATACCTGGCCGGCAAGAACTACGTGTTCTGGTACGACCCCCCCGACGGCAACGGCCCGGACGACCGCCCCACCGTGGAAGACATGGCCGTGAGCCTGGACGAAGTGGCGCGGGTGATTCGCGACGAACAGCCCGACATCCTGCTGTTGCAGGAACTCGACGAAAACGCCAAGCCCTCCCATTACCAGGACCAGTTCGCGCTGTTGCAGGAACGCCTGGTCGACCTCTACCCGTGCAGCGCCCAGGCCTTCGACTGGAAGGCCGACTTTGTGCCCGACCTGCATATCTTCGGCAGCGTCGGCCGCAAACTCGCGACCCTCAGCCGCTACCAGATCGAACACGCCGAACGCCTGCAACTGCCGGCGCCGGACGCCAACATCATCCACCGCCAATTCCAGCCAAAACCGGCCTTGCTGCTGACCTACCTGCCCCTGAGCGACGGCGGCCAACTGGCGGTGCTCAACACCCGCCTGGACGACGACGCACCTGGGCGCAGTGCCGTGCAGGAGCAAGTGCAAGCCACCGTGAAATTACTGGATAAATTCGAAGGCCGCGGCACCCCGTGGCTGATCGGCGGCGACTTCAACCTGCTGCCACTGGGGCAATTCCTACGGTTGGATGCTGGCAAGCGCGGGCAGTATTCGCCGGACAGCGAACTGCATTTGTTGTGGGACAAATACCCGATGATCCCGAGCAACAGCCAATCCAGCGGGATAAACCGTGAAAAATGGCTGACGTATTTCCCCAATGACCCAAGCCTGGACGGGCCGGATCGCACGGTGGATTACCTGTTCTATAGCTCGCGGATCAAGCGGGTGGAGGCGAAGGTGCGACAGGAGGATACGTTGCGTATCTCAAATCATCTGCCGGTAATAGCCCGGTTCCTGCTGCCCGCCGCGCAATAACTAACGCTAAAGATCCAAATGTGGGAGGGGGCTTGCCCCCGATGGCGGTGTATCAGTTGAAATACCTTTCACTGACCTACTGCTATCGGGGGCAAGCCCCCTCCCACATTTAGATCTCTGTAACGCTTACTTGCGCGGCTTGATCCGGGCCGTCGGCTCGGCGATCAACGGATCATCCGGCCAATAGTGTTTCGGATAACGCCCCTTCAAATCCTTCTTCACCTCGGCGTAGGTACTGCGCCAGAAATTCGCCAGGTCCTGCGTCACCTGCACCGGCCGCCGCGCCGGGGACAGCAGGTGCAACTTCACCACCTGACGCCCGCCGGCAATGCGCGGCGTATCCGCCAGCCCGAACAGCTCCTGCAAGCGTACCGCCAGGATCGGCGGCTGTTCGCTGTAGTCCAGGCGCACCGACGAGCCAGACGGCACTTTCACATGCTGCGGCGCCAGTTCGTCGAGGCGCTGGGGCAGCGGCCAGGGCAGCAGGTTGTGCAGGTAGCTGGAGATATCCAGGCTGGCAAAATGGCTCAGGCGTGAGACTTTGCCCAGGTAGGGCATCAGCCAGTGCTCCAAACCGGCGAGCAAGGCCTTGTCGCTGATGTCGGGCCATTCGCTGGTTTTGCCGGTGTCCAACTGGCGCAGTAGCATCACGCGGGCCTGCCATTGGCGCAGCTCGGGCGTCCAGGGCAACAGTTCCAGGCCTTTGCGCCGCACCAGATTGACCAGCGCCTGGCTGCGTGCGGATTCGTCGAGGCCGGTCAGCGGTTCGCGGCTGAGCACCAGTTCACCGACTTTGCGCTGGCGTTCGGCGCGCAATACGCCTTCGCGCTCGTCCCAGTCCAACTGGTCAACATTGCGCACTTGCTCGGCGAGTACCGACTCGAACAGCGCTGGATCAAAATCCGCTGCCAGGTAGATGCGTTCTTCGCGCTGGCCCTGGCGGCTGCCCAGGTCGGCGATGACCAGCCAGGGTTGTTTCATCAGGCTGTCGGCTTCGGCGAACAGCGCAGCGCGGCCGTTGGCCAGGCGGTATTCGGCGCCGCCGGGGCGGCGTTGCTGGGCGACGCGGTCTGGGTACGCCAGGGCGAGCAAAGCGCCGAGCCAACGTGGATGCTCGGGATCGGCCACCGGTTGCGTGGCCTTGCCTCGCAAATACCCGCGATATTGCCGCGCCAATTGCCTGGCCCGTTGTACGCCGCCTTGGGTGCCCCGCGCCCGTTCTTCGCCGGAGAGCAACGCCAGACGACTGTGCACATCCGCGCCGCCGCCGCGCAAGATATCGCGCTCACCCAACAAGGCGGCGACATCACACGCGGTGGCCGCCAGCCCCAGGTCCTGCCCGCGCAGCAGCAAATGGGCGATGCGCGGGTGAGCCGGCAATTCGGCCATTTTCTGGCCATGGCCGGTCAGTGTGTCTTCGTTTAATGCGCCGAGGCGTTGCAACAGATCCTGGGCCTGGGCATAGGCGGCGGTCGGCGGCACATCCAGCCACACCAACTGCGTGGGCGTGACACCCCAGCGCGCCAGTTGCAAGGCCAGGCCGGCGAGGTCAGCCGCGAGGATTTCCGCACTGCCATACGCGGCCAGGCCTTCATGCTGGTCTTCGGACCACAATCGATAACACACGCCCGGTTCCAGGCGCCCTGCCCGGCCGGCGCGCTGGGTGGCGCTGGCGCGGGAAATGCGCTGGGTGTCGAGGCGGGTCATGCCGCTGCCGGGGTCGAAACGCGGCACCCGCGCCAACCCGGCGTCGATCACCACGCGCACGCCGTTGATGGTCAGGCTGGTCTCGGCGATGTTGGTGGCCAGTACGATTTTGCGTTTACCTGCAGGTGCCGGGTCGATGGCGGCGCGCTGGGCGTTCAAGTCCAACTCGCCATGCAGCGGGCACAACAGCACATCCAGGCGATCACCCAGCGCGTCGGCCAGTTGCTGGTGGACCCGGCGAATCTCGGCCTGCCCCGGCAGAAACACCAGCACGCTGCCGGTCTCGTCATGCACCGCTTCGAGGACGGTCTGCACCACCCGCGGCTCGATAAATTCGCCAGCCTGGTACGGCCGGCCCCAGCGCATCTGCACCGGGAACATGCGCCCCTCACTGCGCAGGATCGGCGCGTCATCCAGCAGGCTGGCCAGGCGCTCACCTTCCAGGGTCGCGGACATCAGCAGGATTTTCAGCGGTTGCTCGTCGCGAAACAGCTCGCGGCCGTTGAGGCTCAGGGCCAGCGCCAGGTCGGCGTCGAGGCTGCGTTCGTGGAACTCGTCAAAGATCAGCAGGCCCACGCCGTCCAGCGCCGGGTCGTCCTGCAGGCGACGGGTGAGGATGCCCTCGGTAACCACTTCGATGCGAGTGTTGGGGCCGACTTTACTGTCGAGGCGGATGCGGTAGCCGACGGTTTCGCCGACCTTTTCACCCAGCTCACTGGCCAGGCGTTCGGCAGCGGCGCGTGCGGCCAGGCGGCGTGGTTCGAGCATCAGGATGGTCTGCCCGGCCAGCCAGGGCTCGTTTAATAAGGCCAAGGGCACACGGGTGGTTTTACCGGCGCCGGGCGGCGCTTCCAGCACGGCTTCATGGCGATTCGCCAAGGCGTCACGCAGGGCGGGTAAAACATCATCGATTGGCAACGAATTCATACTGGCTCCAAAGCAGAGCGGCGAGTATAACGGCGAACTGCCGGATGCCGACGCTGGTCTCAATGGCAGTGCTATATAGTCCCGTATCAACTGTGTTCAGGAGAGTCTTCATGCGTATCGCTTCCCGTGTCATCGGCGGTGTCCTCGCCGTCACACTGCTGAGCCAACTGACGGCCTGCGGTTCGATTTTCTACCCGGACCGCCGTGGCCAGATCGACGGCAAGATCGACCCGACGATTGCCGTACTCGACGCCGTGGGCCTGCTGTTTTATGTAATCCCCGGCCTGATCGCCTTTGGCGTCGACTTCGCCACGGGCGCCATTTACTTCGAACCGGGCAAGACCGCCCAGGTGTCCCCGGAAAAACTCCACGAAGCCATTGGCGCCGACGGCAAGGTCGACAATGCCAAGCTGCAAAGCATCATCCAGAAAGAAACCGGCCGTACCTTGCCGCTGGACGATCCGCGCATGATCCAGTTCAAGGGCAGCGTGCAGCAACTCGCCAGCCTGGGCCTGCAACCCGCCGCATAAGGACTGCCCATGACCAGCAGCCCCGAACACGCCAGGCTTCTGCGCCTGGCCACCCGCGCCTCCGTTGGCGTGGCCTGTGTGCTGATTGTTACCAAGGCGATTGCCTGGTGGTTCAGCGGGTCGGTGAGCATGCTCGCCGGGCTGACGGACTCGTTGCTCGATGGCGTGACGTCACTGTTGAACCTGCTGGCGGTGCATTACGCCTTGCGCCCGGCCGATGACGATCACCGTTACGGCCATGGCAAGGCGGAGTCGCTGGCGGGCATGGCTCAGGCGCTGTTTATCGGCGGCAGTGCGGTGTTGATCGCGCTGCAGGCCTATACGCGCTTGCAGCATCCCGAGCCCGTGGGGGCGCCGTGGTTGAGCATCGGGGTGATCGTGTTTTCGCTGGCGCTGACGGTGGCGCTGCTGATGCTGCAACACCGGGTGATCCGCGAAACCGGCTCCAATGCCGTGCGCGCCGATTCGCTGCATTACCGCTCCGACCTGATGCTCAACGGCAGCATCCTGGTGGCGCTGGTGCTGGCGGGCTTCGGTTTCCATCAGGTCGATGCCTGGTTCGGGCTGGGGATTGCCGCCTACATCTTGTGGAGCGCGATCCAGATCGCCCGCGAAAGCTTTGCGGTGCTGATGGATGAAGAACTGCCGCCGGACGTGAGCCAGCACATGCTCGAACTCGCCCGTGGGGTGCCCGGGGTACTGGGGGCCCATGACCTGCGCACGCGGGTGTCGGGCAACCACTGGTTTGTGCAGTTGCACCTGGAGTTGCCGGGGGAGTTGACCCTGTCAGTGGCCCACGGCATCAGCGATCAGGCCGCCGATGCCATTCACCACGTCTACCCGCGCGCCGAAGTGCTGGTGCACGCCGACCCGCAGGAAGTGGTCACGGGCGCCAAGGCCTAATACTGGACCTGGTAACCGCGACTGCTCAAGCAGTTGCCCTGGGCCTGACGGTAGGCTTGCACCACCGCCGGGTCAGGGGCGTAGGTGACGGCCTGCGGGTCGAAGCCGCTTTGCTGCACCGCCCAGCGGTAACAGTCATAACCGTCCTGCTGCACCTGGGCCGGTGACTGGCCGTTGGCCGGATAGGCGACCACGTCATAGCCATTGCCCTGCGGCGCCGGTTGCGGCGAAGGCACTTGCGCCGGGGGTTGGACCACCACGTATTGCTGGGTGCTTTGCTCGTAGGCGTAGTAGGCGCCAGCGGCAAGGAATAGCAGTGAACCCCCCACCCACACTTCCCGCGCATAATCCGGCAGGTAATGCACCCGGATGCCATACGGCGGCGCCACTACGACGTAGCGCGGCCCCTGTGGGCGATACCAGTAGCCGCCGGAGAAAAAGTAGTCCTGCCCGCGATACGGCACGCGGTAATTGCGGTCGGGGAAACGATCAATGATATAGCCGGGACGATGCTGCGGGCCTGGGCCCCAGCCATTGCCATGGCCGTCGGGGCGACCTGGCCAGCGATTATCGTTGGGACGTCCGCTGTCGCCCGGACGGGAACCTGGGCCGCCGGCCTCCCAATGTCGGTTGTCGTCGTTGCGCCGGGGAATGTCGCGGTAGTAACCCTGGCGCGGTTCCTGGGTCTGGCGCACGGTATCGGGCCGGCCCTGGATCGGCAGGTTGTTTGCCGGTTGGGGCTGCGGCGCCGGCCGAGGCTGCTCATTGTTTTGCGGACGACTTTGCCATTGCCCGCCGCCGTTAGGGCCGCCACGTTCAAAATGCTGATTCTGCGGACGTGGCTGATTGTTCTCGGGTCGCGGCGGATTATTTTCGGGCCGCCCGCCTTCAGGACCACGCTCATGCTGCCCACCACCGCCTTGCGGCCGCTGCCCTTGATTCGGTGAGTTATCGCGCTCGTCAGCCACGACTTGCGTGCCGACACTGACCACCAGCAAACCAACACCTGCCATACGCCAGATGCGCTTCATGCTATTCCTCACTGCGGATTAGGGCCTGTCCATGAGACTGGAAAAGAGGGGCCCGGTTCTGGCACAGGTTATCAGCAGGCAAAAGAAAAGGGGTGACCCGTCGGCCACCCCTTGAGAACTTCGTCCTGGCTCAACGCTTTTGGCGTTGGCTCACCTCACGCCGTCTTGTAGACAGTGTGCAGCCTGGAGGCCGGCTCAACCCTGCTGGGGTGGCGGCCGCAGCAGGCCTGATTGGGCTCGCTGCTGTGGACTGTTGTCCAGGCGGTGATTCTGTTGATAAAGATACAGGCCCGCGCCCGCCAGATGATTGCGAAGATTGCGTCAATAAACAGTGCTTGCGCAATTTTTAACCCTTCATGGATAATTCACCGCAATAGTTACGACAAAGGCCAACCCAATGAGCAAGCTTGACCGATACGACCTGAGTATTTTGGCGGAATTGCAGCGTGACGCGAGGATCTCCAACCAGGAGTTGGCCGAGCGCATCGGCTTGTCGCCTTCGCCGTGCTCGCGCCGGGTCAAGCAGTTGGAGGACGATGGGTACATCTCGCGCCAGGTCGCCCTGCTCGACCGCAAGATGCTCGGCCTGAGTCTCACGGCCTACGTGCTGATCGGCATGGACCGTCACACGCCCGAGCGTTTCGAGAACTTCGAAGCGGCCATCCGCACCTTGCCGCAAGTGCTCGAATGCAGCCTTGTGACGGGGATGGATGCGGACTACCAGTTGAAAGTGGTGGTGCCGGATATGGATCACTATCAGAAATTGCTGCTGGGGCACCTGACCCGGATCGAAGGGGTGACCAGTGTGCGGTCGAGTTTTGTGCTCAACCAGGTATTGAACAGCACCGAGCTGCCATTGACCCACCTGCGCACCTGAGATCAGTGAAGGTCAAATGTGGGAGGGAGCAATCCCCCTCCCACATTTGGATTACGCTTGGACTCAGGTCAATGTTGCGCCTGTAGCGCTGCCTTATACTTGCCGCCCGCCCCACGGAAGAGCCCCATGAACAACATCGACCCCGCCCTCTTCGAAGAATGGATGATGACCGGCCTCGTCACCATCCTGATCATTTTCATGGGCTTTATCGTCTGGGACCTGGCGAAGAAATCCAAAGCCGGGCGCTTTGGCTCGTTCATCCTGTTTTTCGTGCTGGGCCTGGGCGTGGCCGCGTTCATCATCAAGAGCGTGGTAATCGGCCTGATCGAGTCCGGCGCCTTATAAGCGCGCCGGCACTTCCTTCCACTGGCCTTGGTCGAGGCCTTCGATAGACCAGTCGCCAATGCGCACGCGCACCAGGCGCAAGGTCGGCAAGCCTACCGCTGCGGTCATACGCCGTACCTGGCGGTTACGCCCCTCACGAATCACCAGCTCCAGCCAGTGGGTCGGCACGCTTTTGCGAAACCGCACCGGCGGGTTGCGCGGCCATAACTCCGGTTCTTCCAGTTGTCGCGCTTCGGCGGGCAAGGTCTTGCCATCGTTAAGCTCGACACCGTCGCGCAGTTGCTGCAGTTGTTCTTGCGTCGGCTCGCCTTCCACCTGAACCCAGTAGGTTTTCGCCAGCTTGTGCTTGGGATCGGCAATCCGTGCCTGCAACTGGCCGTCATTGGTCAGCAGCAACAGGCCTTCGCTGTCGCGGTCCAGTCGGCCCGCCGGGTAGATGCCGGGTATGTCGATAAAATCCTTGAGGGTCGCCCGTCCGCCTTCGTCGCTGAACTGGGTCAGCACGTCGAATGGCTTATTGAACAGGATCAACTTCGGCTCGGCCGGTGGCGCCTTGGCGACACGACGAGCGGAGGAATGCGGAGGTTTCACACCAGGGCGGCGCGAATCGGGGCGAGTAGGACGGGACATGGCAAAAGGAACATCTAACGGTCAGGACCGACAATGCTAGTGGCCTGACCGCTAAATGACCATCCCAACCGCTTAGCGGAACGGCGGTTCGTCGAAGCTGCGCAGTTTGCGCGAGTGCAGCGAGTTAAGTTCGGTGCGCAACAGGTCCACCGCCTCGATGCCGATCTTCAAGTGCTGGCTGACCGCACGTTCATAGAACGCGTTGGCCGAACCGGGCAGTTTGATCTCACTGTGCAGCGGTTTATCCGAGACACACAGCAAGGTGCCGTACGGCACTCGCAAACGGTAGCCTTGGGCAGCGATGGTGCCGCTTTCCATGTCCACCGCCACGGCGCGGGACAGGTTGATCAGCGGCCGTTCCTGAGCCCAGCGCAGTTCCCAGTTACGGTCGTCGTAGGTCAGCACGGTGCCGGTGCGCAGGCGTTTTTTAAGCTCTTCGCCTTTTTCGCCGGTGACATTGGCGGCGGCTTGCTGCAAGGCCATCTGCACTTCGGCCAGGGCCGGAATCGGGATGTTCGGCGGTACCACGCGGTCGAGAATCCCGTCGCGACGCATGTAGGCGTGGGCCAGTACGTAGTCGCCGATGGTCTGGGATTGGCGCAGGCCGCCGCAGTGGCCGATCATCAGCCAGCAATGCGGACGCAGCACAGCGAGGTGGTCGGTGATGTTCTTGGCGTTGGATGGGCCCACGCCGATATTCACCAATGTCACGCCGTGGCCATCAGTGGCCTGCAGGTGGTATGCCGGCATCTGGTAACGGTGCCAGACCACACCCGCAGCGATGGCTGACGCTTCGCCATGGTCCATGCTCTTGTCGATCACCACGTTGCCCGGCAGCACCATGCGGATAAAGCGTGGGTCGCTGCGCAATTGCTCCAGGCCATGCAGGATGAACTGGTCGACGTAACGGTGATAGTTGGTCAGCAGGATCCACGGCTGCACATGTCGCCAGTCGCTGCCGGTGTAATGCACCAGACGGCGCAGAGAGAAGTCCACACGGGCCGCATCGAACAGTGCCAGGGGCAGCGGGTCGGTGTTTTCCCAGTCGTAGAGGCCATCGGCAATGCCATCGGTGGCGGCCGACAAGTCGGTGCTCGGGAACACCCGGGCCAGGGTCGCAGCGGTCACGCCGGAGCCGGCTAGCTCGTCGCCCTGCTCCACCACGTACGGGTAAGGAATATTCTGCTGGCTGACGCCCACTTCCACCGTCACGGTGAAGTCGTGCATCAACGGCACCAGTTGCTCCAGCAGGTATTTACGGAATGCCGACGGGTGGGTGACGGTGACGCTGTAGGTCCCCGGCAACTGAACCTTGGCATATGCCCGGGTGGTCTGTGGGACTTCGCCGTGGCAGTGGTAGGTCAGGCGCAGTTCCGGATAGCGAAACAGAGCGCGTTGTGCGGCGTCGGGTTCGACGCGGTCCTTGAGGTATTGCTTGAGGGCCTGGTTGAGCGCGCCGGTAGCACGCTCATGCAGAGCCGCCAGCCGGTCCACGGCTTCTTCGGCGGTTTGAACGACAACAAAAGCTTCGGTCACGGTAAGCATCCTGTGTTCTGACGTGCTGGCCTTTATCTTGCCTGTATCCCGGCTTCACTGAAACAGGTGGTTTGGAATGCATTTTAAAATGCGGGAGGGGGCTTGCCCTCCCCTGGCCCGGGTTTACTTGGGGGGATGGGGTGTGGCTCGCTGGACAATCGCCGCCACATCAATGCCGCGTGGCAAGGCGCCATACACCCGACCCGACGATTCACCCAACCGGCTGGCGATAAAGCCATCACTGACCGCCGCATTCCCCGCCTCCAGCAACAGCTTGGCCTGCAAGGCGACAGCAATATCCTCGGTCAGCTGGCGTGCGCGGTACTGGATGTCCTGGGTGTCCATGAACGCCGACTTCAGGCGCTCGATGTGCCGCGCCAGTTGCTTGTCACCCTGGCCATCGCCCAACTCGACAAACAGCGCTTCCAATACACCCGGCTCCTTGGACAATGCGCGCAGCACATCCAGGCACTGCACATTGCCGGAACCTTCCCACGTCGAATTCACCGGCGCCTCACGGTAGAGGCGCGGGAGGATGCTGTCCTCGACATACCCGGCACCGCCCATGCATTCGGCCGCTTCGTTGATCATCGCCGGCGCGCGCTTGCAGATCCAATACTTGCCCACCGCCGTCACCAGCCGGGCGAATTTGGCTTGCTGCTCATCGCCCAGGTGATCCAGCGCGCGGCCCATGCGCAGGCTCAAGGCCAAGGCGGCCTCGCTTTCCAAGGCCAGGTCGGCCAGCACGTTTTGCATCAGCGGTTGTTCACTGAGCACACGACCACCCACCAAACGGTGGGCGCAATGATGGCTGGCCTGGGTCAGCGCCTGGCGCATCAAGGCGCTGGAGCCGACCATGCAATCGAAGCGGGTCATGGCAACCATCTCGATGATGGTCGGCACGCCGCGGCCTTCTTCGCCGATCATCCAGGCCAGGGCACCACGGAACTCTACTTCGCTGGAGGCGTTGGAGCAGTTGCCGAGCTTGTTTTTCAGGCGTTGGATATAGAACTCGTTGCGCGTGTCATCTGGACGGTGCCGAGGTAGAAGGAAACAGGTGAGGCCCTTGTCAGTCTGGGCCAGGGTCAAGAACCCATCGCACATCGGCGCCGAGCAGAACCACTTATGCCCCACCAGTTCGTAAGCCTGCCCCGGGCCGCCTGCGCCCACGGGATAGGCACGGGTCGTGTTGGCCCGCACATCGGTGCCGCCCTGTTTTTCGGTCATGGCCATGCCGATGGTGGCGCCGGCCTTGTGGGCAATGCCGACATTGCGCGGGTCGTATTCGGTGCTGAGGATTTTCGGCAACCAGGTCTTCGCCAGGTCTGGTTGCAGGCGCAGGGCCGGGACGCAGGCGAAGGTCATGGTCAGCGGGCAGCCGGTGCCGGCTTCGGCCTGGCTGTGAAGGTACGTCAACGCGGCCCGCGCCACATGGGCGCCGGATTGCGGATGAGCCCACGGCAACGACGGCAGGCCATGTTCGACGGCCGTGCGCATCAGCTCGTGGTAGGCCGGGTGAAACTCCACCAAGTCGATGCGATGACCATAACGGTCATGACTGTTGAACACCGGTTTATTCTGGTTCGCCAGGAACCCGGCCGCCATCAACGGCCCACCGGCCAGTGCGCCGTAGGCATCGATGCGCGCCTCTGCCCAGCCTGCGCCATAGCGGCGCGACCACTCTTGCAAAGGCAAGTCGATGCGGTACAGGTTGGTGCCATCCAGGGATGGGGGCTGGTTGGTGACGTCGTGGGTTTCAGCGAATGGGTGCAGGTTCATGACGGGCCTCCTGGAAACAGCCCCGTTGGGTTGAGGCCTGAATTTCAGTTAAGCACCGTCATCCGCCTTAAAAAAGTGGCATACCCGCCGAATACCCGGCGCGTTCACCCTCTTGCGGACACAGCACCCGGCGTGTCAACACCGCCTGCAAGGCCTCGAAACGCACGGGCTTGGCGAGGCGGTCGGATACGCCGATGCCATGACAGTGCTCGCGTTCAGACACATTCAGTGACGTGCTCAAGGCAATCACCGGCAACTCACCGCAGCCCGGCAGAGCACGGATCTGACAGCACAATGAGAAGCCGCCTTCAGGTAGATCCAACACGACTGCGTCGAAATTGCCGCCCTGCAAGGCCGCTAGAGCGCTGGGGCCGCTGTCCACGTTTTTTACCCGGTAACCCAGTTTGAGCAACATGCCGCGCACTGCCAGTTGGCCGACGCTGTTGTCATCCACCAGCAGCACCGCGCAGTCTTGGGGCGCACGCTGCCGGTCCACTGCTGGTTTTGCTTCTGGCGCCACCGGGCTGACTTCCACCTCCAATTGGAAGCGGCTGCCCTTGCGCAACTCGGAATGATGGGTAAGGCGCCCGCCCAGCAGCTCGATCAATTGCCGACAGATCGCCAGGCCGATACCCAGGCCGCCGTATTCGCGAGTCATGGAACCATCCAGCTGGAAAAACCGCTGGTACAGAGTGGCCTCGTCCAGGAAGGCGAAGCCAATACCGGTGTCAGTCACAATAAAGCTCAAGCGCAAGCCACCGTCACTGTGGGGCACGCCCACCACCCGCAGGCGTACGGCGCCTTCGTGGGTGAATTTGAATGCGTTGTCCAGCAGGCAATCCAGGCACTGGATCAGTTTGTCGGCGTCGCCCACCACCCGGTCCGGCAGTTCATCGGCCACGTCGATGGAAAACGCCAGGCCCTTGCTTTGGGCGCTGACACTGAACTGCTGGCGCAAGGTGTCGAGCACCCCGCGCAGGCTGAACACCTGCGACTGGGCACTCAGGCGCCCAGCCTGAAGTTCGGTGAGGGTGAGAATGCCATTGACCATGCGCATCATGTCTCGCGCCGAGCCGGCAGCGGTTTGCTGGTATTGCGCCAGGTCGTCGTCCAGCGGCACGGTTTGCATCAGCTCAAGGGAGCCGATCACGCCGTTCATGGGGGTACGCAGTTCGTGGGTCAGTGTGGCGAGGAACTCATCCTTGAGCCGGTTGCTGCGGGCAAGCTGCTGGTTGAGCACTTCGAGCTTCTGGCTGGCGTCGAGGAGAATCTGTGCCTGTTGCTCACGCATGGAATTGATGCGGTCTGCCAACGCCAGGGACAACAGCGCCACTTCAATCGCCGAACCGATCTGGCTGGCGTACATCGTAAGGAACACATTGGGCAGGTAGCCCAGCACCATCAGCGTATTCACCACCCCGCCCAGCAGGAAGGCCGACCAGGCGATGATGAAATAGCGCGCCACCCGCTGGCCGCAATACCAGGCCTTGATGGCGGCGACAAAGATGGTCACGGTAAACACCAACGCCAAGCCGGTAGCCAGGCGCAGCGCCAGGGCGTAGCTGGTCATCAGCGACAGCAACATGACCACCGCGCCGCAGCCCACCAGCGCCAGCAGAAAACTATTGATCCAGCGACTGTGCAGTGCGGTATGCAGGAAACTGCGCGCAAACAGGCTACCAAACAACGCCGCCGCGCCAATAAGGAACGGCGTCGCGGCATTCGCCCACCACGGGTTGTTCGGCCAGAAATACTCCACCGCCGCGCCGTTGACCGACAGTTGGTACATGCCGAACGAAGCGATATAGAAGATGTAATAGAGGTAGCTGGTATCGCGCACACTGAGGTAGATAAACAGGTTGTAGACCAGCATCCCCAGCAACACGCCGTAGATCAGGCCCAATACATACAGGCGCAGCGGCTGCTGCTCCAGGTAGGCGGTGCTGGACCAGAGTGTCAGCGGGGCCTGGATCGAACCTTCGCTTTGCAGACGCAGGTAGACGGTCTTCGCCTCTCCAGGATTGAAGTCGACTTTGAACAGGTAGTTGTTCTGGCGAATCTCACGGGCGGAAAACGGCAGCGCATCCCCAGTGCGCCCGGCCAGACGGTAGTTGCCGGTGCTGTCGGGCAGGTACAGGTCGAGGTGGTCCAGCGGCGGGTAGGCCAGCTCCAACAGCCAGGTGCGTTGGGCCTCGGGGCCGTAGGGCAGGTAATGCAGGTTGACCTTGAGCCAGAACACCGAACGTGAATAGCCGGCATTGAGGGTGTCTTTATCGTGGGGTTTGAACTGCCGGGCGGCGGAAGGCGCGCTGACGTCGGCAATGGTGAGCGAATCGGTGGGGTCTTCGAGCACTTGCATAGCTCGGCCCAGCGCCAGGCTGCGGGTGTCCTGGTTGAACTCAATGGCGCTGGCGAGCATCGGCAGCCCGCACAACAATAAAATCAGCAAATAGCGCATAGAGCCCCAGCGTGGCGTGTCCGGTAAGGTCAAAAGCTCCCCATTCCTTTTGAGAAGACGTACACCGGCGGTACAGTTAAGTTGTTTGGATCCACTTTAGCATAGCCGCTAAAGGCCATTGGACACCATTGAAATAATTTTCCTGAAGGCTCTAGAACAAGCGTTTCAGCGCACTTTTGCGCAGAGAAAAGCGCCAAAAAAGCGTCGCACTTTGGACAAAATTCAACCATCGCCCGACGGCCACGCCAAAAGCGTTTGGTGGTAAGCTCGCGCACCATGAATATCTACAGCTCTCGCCCTGTTGTCCTCTGTCTCTCCGGCCATGATCCCAGTGGTGGCGCCGGCTTGCAGGCAGATATCGAAGCCCTGCTCGCCCAGGGGTGCCATGCGGCTCCGGCTGTCACCGCCCTGACCGTGCAGAACACCGTCAATGTCAGCGACTTCCGCGTGCTCGACCGCGAGTGGGTGCTGGCACAGGCCAATGCCGTGCTTGGCGATTCCGAAGTGGCGGCGGTCAAACTGGGTATGCTCGGCTCCACCGCGATGGTCGACACTGTGGTCGAACTGCTGCAGGCGCACCCGCACCTGCCAGTGGTGTGCGACCCGGTGCTGCGTGCCGGCGGCGGCGGCAGCCTGGGCAAGGACGAAGTCGGCTACGCCATGCGCGAGCGGCTGTTGCCGTTGTCGCTGATTGCCACGCCCAACCTGCCCGAAGCGCGCATCCTTGCGGAGTTGCCCGAAGGCACGGCGGACGAGTGCGCCGAAAAGCTGCTGCCGTTTATCAAGCACCTGTTGATCACAGGCGGCCATGGCGACGAGCATGAAGTGCACAATCGCCTCTACAGCCGCGACGGCACCCAGCAGACCTTTACCTGCCAGCGCCTGCCCGGCAGTTATCACGGTTCGGGTTGCACCCTGGCCAGCGCACTGGCCGGGCGGATCGCTCAGGGCGAAGAGCTGGTGAGCGCGGTGCAATCGGCGCTCAACTACACGTGGCGTACCCTGCGTGACGCCGAACAGCTCGGCCAGGGTCAGTTTGTACCGCGCCGTTTGCCGCTGGATTTCTGTTCGTAACTTTCTGCTCTTAGAAGCAAGAGGCCTGCCCGATGAAACTACGTGGCCTTTACGCCATCACCGACAGCCAACTGCTGGCCGGCAAATTCCTCGCCTATGTAGAAGCGGCATTGGACGGTGGCGTGACCCTGTTGCAGTACCGCGACAAAAGCAGCGACGAAGCCCGGCGCCTGCGCGAAGCCGAAAAGCTGCGGGAGCTGTGCTCGCGCTACAAGACCCAACTGATCATCAACGATGACGCCGAATTGGCCGCGCGCCTGGGCGTCGGCGTGCACCTGGGCCAGACCGACGGCCCACTGACGCCAGCCCGTGCGCTGCTCGGTTCCAGAGCCATCATCGGCGCCACCTGTCACAGCCAGATCGAACTGGCCGAGCAGGCCGCGAAGGAAGGCGCCAGTTACGTCGCCTTCGGTCGCTTCTTCAATTCCACTACCAAGCCCGGCGCACCTGCCGCCACCGTTGAAATGCTGGCCGAGGCCCGCAAGCGCCTGCACCTGCCGATCTGCGTGATCGGCGGTGTCACCCTGGAGAACGCCGAGCCCCTGGTGGCCCATGGTGCCGATCTGCTGGCCGTGGTCCACGGTTTGTTCGGCGCCGACAGCACCCAGGAAGTCACGCGCCGCGCCCGCGCTTTCAACGCTTTAATCACATCCTGAATTCAGAGAGCCCTCACCATGTCTCGTTCCGAAACCCTGTTTGCCAATGCCCAGAAACACATCCCCGGCGGTGTGAACTCCCCCGTGCGTGCGTTCAAGAGCGTGGGCGGCACGCCGTTGTTCTTCAAGCATGCAGAAGGCGCCTACGTCACCGACGAAGACGACAAGCGTTATGTGGATTACGTGGGCTCCTGGGGTCCGATGATCCTGGGCCACAGCCACCCGGACGTGCTGGATGCGGTGCGTAAACAGCTGGAGCATGGTTTGTCCTACGGCGCCCCAACCGCCATGGAAACCGAGATGGCTGACCTGGTGTGCTCAATCGTGCCGTCGATGGAGATGGTGCGCATGGTCAGCTCCGGCACCGAAGCCACCATGAGCGCGATTCGCCTGGCCCGTGGTTTCACCGGCCGCGACAGCATCATCAAGTTCGAAGGCTGCTACCACGGCCACTCCGACAGCCTGCTGGTCAAAGCCGGCTCCGGCCTGCTGACCCAGGGCGTGCCAAGCTCGGCCGGTGTGCCGGCGGCATTTGCCAGGCACACCCTGACGCTGCCGTTCAACGACATTGCTGCCGTCGAGCAGATGCTCAGCGAAGTTGGCCAGGACGTGGCGTGCATCATCGTCGAGCCCGTGGCCGGCAACATGAACTGCGTACCGCCGGCGCCTGGCTTCCTCGAAGGCCTGCGCGAGCAGTGTGACAAGCATGGCGTGGTGCTGATTTTCGACGAAGTGATGACTGGCTTTCGCGTCGCCCTCGGCGGTGCCCAGGCGCACTACGGCGTGACGCCGGACCTGAGCACCTTCGGCAAAATCATCGGCGGCGGCATGCCAGTGGGCTGTTTTGGCGGCAAGCGCGAAATCATGCAACACATCGCACCACTGGGCCCGGTGTACCAGGCTGGCACGTTGTCCGGTAACCCGTTGGCCATGGCCGCTGGCCTGACTACCCTGCGGTTGATCAGTCGTCCCGGCTTCCACGCCGAGTTGACCGACTACACCACGCGTCTGCTGGATGGCCTGCAACAGCGTGCCGACGCGGCCGGTATCCCATTTGTCACCACGCAGGCGGGCGGCATGTTCGGCCTGTATTTCAGCGGTGCCGACGATATCGTCACCTTTGATGACGTGATGGGCAGCGACGCCGATCTGTTCAAGCGCTTCTTCCACCTGATGCTGGAAGGCGGGGTCTACCTGGCCCCGAGTGCCTTTGAAGCGGGTTTCACGTCGATTGCCCATGGCGAAACCGAGTTGCGACTGACTCTGGACGCCGCCGAGCGCGCATTCGCTGCCCTGAAATAAACGGTCGCAAAAATCTGGCGTCGCTATAGGTGGCGTCAGATTTGCTACTTTTCTGACAGAGCTTTCCTTATTTTTTCGAGAATTTACCTGCAATCCGGCAGATAACTTGCCCAAGCAGCAGAAAAACGAGTAAAGACTTTGTAAGCAGAGGCCTGCTTATTTCATAATGCGCGCTTATTGGATCCCGTGAGGGTCCGCGCGCCCCGTCAGAGGTAAGTCGATTCCCATGAAACGCACCGGCCGCACCCTGGTACTGGGCTGCCTGTTGCTCCTTCAGCCGCTGCTGGCACATGCCCAGGCAGGCGGCAACTCGTTGTTAATTCCAGCGATGGGTCGTTGCACCCTCAATACCCAGCCAGACAGCCAGGCCGAATCCCTGAGCGCGTGCCAGAAACAGGCCGACGACGGGGATGCGCAGGCGCAATACGAGTTGGGCGAGTACTTCCACGACAGTAAAAACCCTGCACGCGACCTCAACAAAGCCTTGAGCTACTTCGAGAAAGCTTCGTTGCAGGGCCACGCCCAGGCACAATTTCAGCTCGGCACCATGTTCTTCAAAGGCGAAGGCGTGCCGGCCAATAACGTTCAGGCGTATATCGTGCTGAAAATGGCCGCGGTCAACGGCGCCGAAGACGCGCTGGACACCGCCGACGAAGTCGCCGAGCACATGCAACGCGATGAACTGGAAGTGGCCACCCAGGTGCTGGGCCAGATTTTCCGCAACTATCTTCAGGAATTGCAGAGTGCCGATGGGCGCTCGCCCTTCTCCCCCCTGCCCTGACAGCCGCCTTACTTTTCAGGCATCGGCATCGGAAATGGCATCACATTGCTCACGCCCCGCGCCTCGCTGATCTTGGGCGTGCCCAGGCGCTCGACTTCATCGATGCGCACGATCGAATGCATCGGCACAAAACTGCGCACCACGCCCTCGAACTGAGCCTTGAGCTTTTCTTCGCCCGGGTCGACGACCAATTGGGTGCGCTCGCCAAAGACGAACTCTTCCACTTCCAGAAAACCCCACAGATCACTTTGATAGATCTGCTTGGCGTACATTTCGAACACCTGGCCCTGGTTAAGGAAAATCACCTTGTAGATTGGAGCTTCACGTTTGGTCATGGTGGGCGAGCAACACATCGGGGATATAAAAGAGGGCGCGAACTATAGCATGGCACCCGATGCACAACGCTAGGAACCAATGGGCATGCCCCCTATAATGCGCGGTTCTTTACCACCAGTTGACGATTCCCATGGCCAAGAAGCTTTATATCGAAACCCACGGTTGCCAGATGAACGAGTACGACAGCTCGCGCATGGTCGATCTGCTGGGCGAACACCAGGCCCTGGAAGTCACCGCCCGCGCCGAAGATGCCGACGTAATCCTG
Organism: Pseudomonas sp. PB105; assembly: GCF_009764655.1. Classification (NCBI taxonomy): domain Bacteria; kingdom Pseudomonadati; phylum Pseudomonadota; class Gammaproteobacteria; order Pseudomonadales; family Pseudomonadaceae; genus Pseudomonas; species Pseudomonas sp. PB105. The sequence goes on along the minus strand of NZ_RWIO01000076.1, from coordinate 13,001 downwards.
CTCAATACCTGCTCGATCCGCGAACGGGCCCAGGACCGCGTGTATTCGCAGCTGGGCCGCTGGCGTGAATTGAAACTGGCCAACCCGGACATGGTCATTGCCGTCGGCGGTTGCGTGGCCAGCCAGGAAGGCGCCGCGATTCGCGACCGCGCGCCCTATGTCGATGTGGTCTTCGGCCCGCAAACCCTGCACCGCTTGCCGGAAATGATCGACGCCGCCCGTGTCACCAAGCTGCCTCAGGTAGACGTCTCGTTCCCGGAAATTGAAAAATTCGACCACTTGCCCGAGCCGCGTATCGACGGCCCAAGCGCCTACGTGTCGGTGATGGAAGGCTGCAGCAAGTACTGCACCTTCTGCGTGGTGCCCTACACCCGCGGTGAAGAAGTCAGCCGGCCATTCGACGACGTGCTGGCGGAAATCATCCACCTGGCCGAAAACGGCGTACGCGAAGTGACCCTGCTGGGCCAGAACGTCAACGGCTATCGCGGCCTGACCGAAGACGGCCGCCTCGCAGACCTGGCGGAGTTGATCCGCGTGGTGGCGGCTGTGGACGGTATCGAGCGCATCCGCTACACCACCTCGCACCCGCTGGAATTCTCCGACAGCCTGATCCAGGCCCACGCCGACGTGCCGGAGCTGGTCAAACACCTGCACTTGCCGGTGCAATCGGGCTCGGACCGCATCCTGTCGGCCATGAAGCGCAACCACACCGCCCTGGAGTACAAATCCAAACTGCGCAAATTGCGCGCAGCGGTGCCGGGCATCTGCATCAGCTCGGACTTTATCGTGGGTTTCCCCGGTGAGACCGAAAAAGACTTCCAGCAGACCATGAAGCTGATTGAAGACGTTGGTTTCGACTTTTCCTACTCGTTCGTCTACAGCCAGCGCCCCGGCACACCGGCCGCTGACCTCATGGACGAAACCCCGGAAGCGCTGAAAAAAGAACGCTTGAACGCGCTGCAGCACCGCCTGAATCAGCAGGGTTTCGAAATCAGCCGACAAATGGTCGGCTCGACCCAGCGCATCCTGGTCACCGACTATTCGAAGAAAGACCCGGGCGAGCTGCAAGGCCGTACCGAGAACAACCGAATCGTCAACTTCCGTTGCGACAACCCGACCCTGATCGGCCAGTTTGCCGATGTGCACATCGATGCGGCGCAACCGCACTCGTTGCGTGGCTCGCTGATCCAATAATTTTCAGATCATTGGAGATCAAAATGTGGGAGGGGGTTGGCCCCCGATGGCAGTGGATCAGATGGCCCACCTGTTTCTGACACTCCGCCATCGGGGGGCAAGCCCCCTCCCACATTTGAAACGTGCACATTCCGATAACGTAAGTGCTTTCGCACACAGGTCACTGGCGTTATTCTCTCTTTCACCTCAATTGCCAAAGGGCGGCTAAAAGCGACCTTGAACGCACCCATAGTAGAACCCCATCGTTTTATCCTTGAGCCCTTTGAGGCTCGCCGTTTCGCCAATCTGTGCGGACAGTTCGACGAGCACCTGCGCCTGATCGAACAACGCCTGAGCATCGAAATCCGCAATCGCGGCAATCAGTTCGAGCTTATTGGTGAACCCCAACACACCACGTCTGCAGAAAACCTGCTGCGTCGCCTCTATCGCGAGACCAAGGGCAGTGAACTGTCACCGGAAACGGTGCACCTGTACTTGCAAGAGTCCGCTGTAGAAGACCTGGCCAACAACCCTGTGGCCGAAGCCAGCGTGGCCTTGCGTACCAAAAAAGGCATGATTCGCCCACGCGGCCTGAATCAGCAGAAGTACGTCAAGGAAATCCTCGGCAACGACATCAACTTCGGCATCGGCCCGGCCGGCACCGGCAAGACCTACCTGGCCGTGGCCTGTGCAGTCGACGCCCTGGAGCGCGAGCAAGTGCGCCGCATCCTGCTGGTGCGCCCGGCGGTTGAAGCGGGTGAAAAACTCGGCTTCCTGCCCGGCGACCTGGCCCAGAAGATCGATCCGTACCTGCGCCCGCTGTATGACGCGCTGTACGAGATGCTTGGTTTTGAATACGTGGCCAAGCTGATCGAGCGCCAGGTGATCGAGATTGCCCCGCTGGCCTACATGCGCGGTCGCACCTTGAACAACAGTTTCATCATCCTCGACGAAAGCCAGAACACCACCGTCGAGCAGATGAAGATGTTCCTCACCCGTATTGGTTTCGGCTCTACCGCCGTAATCACCGGCGACATCACCCAGGTCGACCTGCCCAAGGGCACCAAGTCCGGCCTGGGCCAGGTGATCGAGGTACTCAAGGACGTGCCGGGCATCAGCTTCACGCACTTCATGCCCAAGGACGTGGTACGCCACCCGTTGGTGCAGCGCATTGTCGAAGCCTACGAGCGCTTCGAACACCGCGACGACGGACTGTCAAAGGACGTTCGCCGCGATGCTTGAGCTTGACCTGCAACTGGCCACCGACGCGCCTGCCCCCAGCGAAGACCAGTTCCGCCAATGGTGCGAGCTGGCCCTGCGCCAGCGCACTGCCGACTCGGAACTGACCATCCGTCTGGTGGACGAGCCAGAAGGCCGCGAACTGAACCACACCTGGCGCCAGAAAGACTACGCAACCAACGTGCTGTCCTTCCCCGCCGACGTCCCCGACGAGCTGCTGGATATCCCGCTGCTGGGCGATCTGGTGATCTGCGTCGAGGTGGTTGAGCGCGAGGCGAAGGAACAAAGCAAGGAACTTGAAGCCCACTGGGCTCATCTAGTCATCCACGGCTGCTTGCATCTTTTGGGTTACGACCATATAGACGATGACGAAGCCGAGGAAATGGAAACACTGGAACAAACGTTGCTTGCCGAATTGGGTCACCCTGATCCGTATGCAGACGACGAAACCTAACTGACACAACAAAGGATTTAGAGTAATCGCTATGAGCGAAGACCGATCGAGCAACGGGCAAAAGTCATGGCTGGGTAAACTGACCCAGGCTTTTGCCCACGAGCCGAAAAACCGCCAGGAGCTGCTGGAGCTGCTGCGCGAGGCCCACCAGAACAAGTTGCTGGACAGCGAAGCGCTGGCCATCGTCGAAGGCGCCATCCAGGTGGCTGACCTGCAAGTCCGGGACATCATGGTCCCGCGCTCGCAGATGATCAGCATCAAGGCGACCCAGACCCCACGGGAATTCCTCCCGGCCGTGATCGACTCGGCGCACTCGCGCTACCCGGTCATCGGTGAAAGCCATGACGACGTCATGGGCGTCCTGCTGGCCAAGGACCTGCTGCCGCTGATCCTCAAGGAGAACGGCGACAGCTTCAACATCAAGGACCTGCTGCGTCCGGCCACCTTCGTGCCCGAATCCAAGCGCCTGAATGTGCTGCTGCGCGAGTTTCGCGCCAACCACAACCACATGGCCATTGTGATCGACGAATACGGCGGCGTGGCTGGCCTGGTGACCATCGAGGACGTGCTGGAACAGATCGTCGGCGACATCGAAGACGAGCACGACGTCGAAGAAGACAGCTACATCAAGCCGCTGCCGAGCGGTGACTTCCTGGTCAAGGCCCTGACACCGATCGAGAACTTCAACGAGTTCTTCGACAGCGAATTCTCCGATGATGAGTTCGATACCGTTGGCGGCCTGGTGATGAGTGCGTTTGGCCACCTGCCAAAACGTAACGAGACCACTGAGATCGGCGCGTATCGCTTCCGCATCCTGAATGCGGACAGCCGTCGTATCCACTTGATCCGCCTGACTCCGATTGCCCGCTAAGGACTGACATGCGCCGTTTGATCGCACCCGGCTGGCCCGGTAACTTGCTGGCCGTGGTGGCCGGCGCCATCACCACCCTGGCGCTGGCGCCGTTCGATCTGTGGCCGTTTGCACTGGTCGCAGTCGCAGTGTTCTATATAGGCCTGCGGGAACTGACACCCCGTCAGGCCCTGTGCCGTGGCTGGTGTTTCGGTTTCGGTCTGTTCGGCGCGGGGACCAGCTGGATCTACTACAGCATCCACCACTTCGGCGGCGCTTCGGTGCTGCTGGCGGGGTTCTTGATGCTGCTGTTCACCGCCGCCATTGCCTGGTTCTTCGCCCTGCCCGCCTGGCTGTGGGCGCGCTGGCTGCGCCGCAATGAAGCGCCGTTGGCGGACGCGCTCACGTTTGCCGCATTGTGGGTCGGCCAGGAAGCCTTTCGCGGATGGTTCCTCACCGGTTTCCCGTGGCTGTACTCCGGTTACAGCCAGCTCGATGGCCCCCTGACAGGCCTGGCGCCCATCGGCGGGATGTGGCTGATTTCCTTCGCGCTTGCGCTGACTGCAGCCCTGTTGTGCAACCTGCCGCGCCTGTTGGCGGGCAAGCGCAATGCCTTTATCGGCGCTGGGCTGGTGTTGCTGGTCGCCCCCTGGGCCATCGGACTGGCGCTCAAGCATCACGCCTGGACGGCTCCGTCCGGCGCGCCGCTGACCGTGGCCGCCATCCAGGGCAACATCGAACAAAGCATGAAATGGGATCCGGAGCAGCTCACCGCGCAGTTGGCGCTGTACCGTGACATGAGTTTCAGCTCCAAGCCCGTCGATTTACTGGTGTGGCCGGAAACGGCGGTGCCGGTGCTCAAGGAATCCGTCGAGGGTTACCTGGGCATGATGGGCAAGTTCGCGGCCGACCGGCACACCGCGCTGATCACCGGCGTACCGATTCGCCAGGAAGTGCACCACCAGAAGCGCTACTTCAACGGGATTACCGTGGTGGGCGAAGGTGATGGGACTTACCTCAAGCAGAAGCTCGTGCCCTTTGGCGAGTACGTTCCGCTGCAAGACGTGCTGCGCGGACTGATTGCCTTCTTCGACCTGCCAATGTCGGACTTCGCTCGCGGCCCCGCCGACCAGGCGATGTTGCAGGCCAAGGGCTATCAGATAGCGCCGTTTATTTGCTACGAAGTGGTGTACCCGGAATTTGCCGCCGGCCTGTCGGCCCAGAGCGATCTGCTGCTGACCATCAGCAATGACACCTGGTTTGGCCGCTCCATCGGCCCGTTGCAGCACCTGCAAATGGCGCAGATGCGCGCGCTGGAAGCGGGGCGCTGGATGATCCGCGCCACCAACAATGGCGTGACCGGGCTGATTAATCCGTATGGCCAGATCACCGTGCAGATCCCGCAATTCGAACGCGGCATTCTCTACGGGGAAGTGGTGCCGATGCATAACCTCACGCCGTACCTGCAATGGCGCTCGTGGCCGCTGATCATCGTGTGCCTGATGCTGTTTGGTTGGGCGTTGCTCGCGGCCCGCATGTCGAAAACCGTCTAACAGACCAACACCGAAACAAATGTGGGAGGGGGCAAGCCCCCCCCCACATTTTTGACTTATGGTGTTATTGATAGAACAGCCGATACCCCACCTGCCCCACCGCTTCATTGATCAACTGCCCGCTCTGCCACACCGACTTGAACTCCGGCATCCAGCCGCCCAGTGGCCGGGCGTTGTCCACGCCAAGGAAGCCCACGGGCGCCGGCACCACGGTAAAACCGGCCTTTTCAAAACTCCACACTGAACGCGGCATGTGCCAGGCCTGTGTCACCACGACCACGCGCTTGATCCCCTCGGGCAGTAGAATCTCGGCACTCATTTGCGCATTCTCCCAGGTGGTGCGGCTGCGCTCTTCCTTCCAGCGTACCGTCACGCCGAAATCATCCTGCATCGACACCGCCATCAGCTCAGCTTCGCTGGGCGGCGTGCCGTAGTGCAATCCACCGGTGGTGAGCACCGGCAGGCCGGACGCCTTGGCCAATCGGGCGGCATACCGCTGGCGCTCCAGGCCGATACCGGTAGGCTGGTCAGTGCCCCATGCGGGGTCCCCGCGCTCACGCCCCGAGCCCAGTACCACGATGGCATCGGCGCGCTGGGCCAACGTCGACCAGTCTTCACGAGCCAAGGGCGGTGAGGTTTCCAGAGCGCGCGCGCCCCACTCCACCGCCACCGGCAGGCTGATCAACCACATGCCGCCCAAGCCCAAGGCGAAGCAACATCCGGCCAAACGTGGACGGCTGCGACGAAACCACCAGGCAAGGGCTAGCAGCAGCAAAAGAATGCCGGGAGGCAGGAGCAGTTGTTTGATGAAATAACGAATAGGCATCGGGCATCTCCATAGATGCCCGAAGCCTAAGGTGTAACGGGGTTTAGCGACAATCTCTACAGTGACATAGCGCAGTAGTGTGGTTCTGCGGGGAGTGAACTACTTGTAGCGGGCGGACCGGAATGTTTCCGGGCCACGACCGGCCGGCAAGTCCTTGAGCCACACCACCTTGGCAGAGTGCGTAGGCTCCTGGGCTGGCGGGGTTGCCACCCAAGGGGGCGCACTGCGCTTGTTGCGTTCCAGATAAGCCTTGATCAGTTCCAGCTCTGCACGGCTCAACCCGCGCAGTTCCAACTCGACAGGCCGTTCATCACGCAATCGGCCCGCTGTTCTCGCTGCATCCAATGCACGACCCAATCGGTCGATCAGTCCTTCGTAGACTTCCGGTTTCGTTGCGATTCGCTGCGATTCAACCATCCCCTCACCTCATTGAAGAAAGACTTGCTCCCCAATAAACAGCGTAGCCCCCGTAGCTACGCCTGCCCGGCGCCGCGACAGACGGCCTCGGCTGCGCAATCAGGGTTTCCCTCGATAGAGTGGGGTCATGTATGCTACGGCGCTTCCTGTAACTCCACTTCCCGCAGGGTTTGGGCACGGACGCGCCGCTTTTTGGTGTCGAACAACCTGAACGTTGCACCGAAGAGGATTAGGCCACCCCTATCCAGTTCAAAAGTAGCCATGCACGAACAATATCAGCCCCGTGAAATAGAAAATGCCGCCCAAACCTTCTGGGACGAGCAAAAGTCCTTTGAAGTCAGTGAACAGCCGGGCAAGGAAACTTTCTACTGCCTGTCGATGTTCCCTTACCCCAGCGGCAAGCTACACATGGGGCATGTGCGCAACTACACCATCGGCGACGTGATTTCCCGCTACCAGCGCATGCTCGGCAAAAACGTTCTGCAACCCATGGGTTGGGACGCCTTCGGCATGCCGGCAGAAAACGCCGCGATGAAAAACAACGTGGCTCCCGCCAAGTGGACCTACGAAAACATCGCCTACATGAAGACCCAGCTGCGCAGCCTGGGCCTGGCGGTGGACTGGTCCCGCGAAGTGACCACCTGCAAGCCGGACTACTACCGCTGGGAACAATGGCTGTTCACTCGCCTGTTCGAAAAAGGCGTGATCTACCGCAAGAACGGTACCGTGAACTGGGACCCGGTCGACCAGACCGTGCTGGCCAACGAACAAGTCATCGACGGTCGCGGCTGGCGTTCCGGCGCGGTGATCGAAAAGCGCCAGATCCCGATGTACTACTTCAAGATCACCGCCTACGCGGATGAGCTCCTGTCGAGCCTCGACGATCTGCCGGGCTGGCCTGAACAGGTCAAGACCATGCAGCGCAACTGGATCGGCAAGTCCAAGGGCATGGAAGTGCAGTTCCCGTACAACGTCGATTCCATCGGCGAAGCGGGCGCGCTCAAAGTCTTCACCACCCGTCCGGACACTTTAATGGGAGCGACTTACGTCGCCGTGGCCGCCGAACACCCGCTGGCCACCCTGGCCGCACAAAACAACCCTGAGCTTTCGGCGTTCATCGCCGAATGCAAAGGCGGCAGCGTGGCCGAAGCCGACGTCGCCACCCAAGAGAAAAAAGGCCTGCCGACCTCGCTGTTCGTCGAGCACCCGCTGACCGGCGAAAAACTGCCGGTGTGGGTCGCCAACTATGTGCTGATGCATTACGGCGACGGCGCGGTAATGGCTGTGCCGGCCCACGACGAGCGCGATTTCGAGTTCGCCGTCAAATACAACCTGCCGATCAAGCCCGTCGTGCGTACCAGCGCCGGTGACACCACCCCGACGCCTTGGCAGGACGCTTACAACGAACACGGCACACTGATCAATTCCGGTGAATTCGACGGCCTGGACTTCCAGGGCGCCTTCGACGCCATCGAAGTCGCACTGATCAAGAAGAACCTCGGCGCCTCGCGCACCCAGTTCCGCCTGCGCGACTGGGGCATCAGCCGCCAGCGCTACTGGGGCTGCCCGATCCCGATCATCCACTGCGATACCTGCGGTGACGTGCCGGTACCGGAAGACCAACTGCCGGTCGTACTGCCCGAAGACGTGGTGCCGGATGGCGCCGGTTCGCCGCTGGCGCGCATGCCCGAGTTCTACGCGTGCAGCTGCCCGAAATGCGGCGCCCAGGCCAAGCGTGAAACCGACACCATGGACACCTTCGTCGAGTCCTCGTGGTACTACGCCCGCTACGCCTCGCCTCACTACGAGGGCGGCCTGGTGGAAAAATCCGCAGCCGACCACTGGTTGCCGGTGGATCAGTACATTGGCGGTATCGAACACGCCATTCTCCACCTGTTGTATGCGCGCTTCTTCCACAAGCTGATGCGCGACGAAGGCCTGGTGAGTTCCAACGAGCCGTTCAAGAACCTGCTGACTCAGGGCATGGTGATCGCCGAGACTTACTATCGCCGCGAAGCCAATGGCGCCTACACCTGGTTTAACCCGGCTGACGTCGAGCTTGAGCGTGACAGTAAAGCCAAGGTCATCAGCGCCAAGCTGATCGCCGACGGCCTGCCGGTGGAAATCGGCGGTACCGAGAAAATGGCCAAGTCGAAGAACAACGGCGTCGACCCACAGTCGATGATCGACCAGTTCGGCGCCGACACCTGCCGTTTGTTCATGATGTTCGCCTCGCCGCCTGACATGAGCGCCGAATGGTCCGACTCCGGTGTCGAAGGCTCGCACCGCTTCCTCAAACGTGTCTGGCGCCTGGCTCACGCCCATGTCAGCCAGGGCCTGCCGGGCAAGCTGGACGTGGCATCCTTGAGCGACGAGCAGAAACTCATCCGCCGCAGCACCCACCTGGCCATCAAGCAAGCCAGCCAGGATGTGGGCCAGAACCACAAGTTCAACACCGCCATCGCCCAGGTGATGACGCTGATGAACGTGCTGGAAAAAGCCCCGCAAGTGACCGAACAGGACCGCGCCCTGGTACAGGAAGGCCTGGAAACAGTCACCCTGCTGCTCGCGCCGATCACCCCGCACATCAGCCACGACCTGTGGAGCCGTCTGGGCCACAGCGACGCGGTCATCGATGCGCGCTGGCCGGTGCAGGATGACAGCGCGCTGGTACAGGACACGCTGCAACTGGTGATCCAGGTCAACGGCAAACTGCGTGGCCAGATCGACATGCCGGCCACTGCCAGCCGTGAAGAAGTCGAAGCCGCCGCACGCGTCAACGAGAACGTGCTGCGCTTTACCGAAGGACTGACGATCCGCAAAGTGATCGTGGTGCCTGGCAAACTGGTCAATATCGTCGCTAGCTAATCGGATCGGGCGCAGGGCTTGAGCCCTGCGCCGAACAAAGCCTTCAGGGCCTCGATAAGGCCCACATGGTTTCAAGGGGAGCAACAAAATGATCAAACGCAATCTGCTGGTTATGGGCCTTGCCGTGCTACTGAGCGCTTGCGGCTTCCAGCTGCGCGGCACCGGAACCAATGAACTGACTATCAAGGAACTGGATGTCAGCGCACGCGACGCCTACAGCGAAACCGTGACCCAGCTGCGCCAGGTCCTGGAAAACAACGGCGTACACGTCTACACCGGCGCAACCTACAAGCTGTTCCTGGCGAACGAGAAAGAAACCCAGCGCAACCTGAGCTACGCCAGCGCCGGCCGTGCGTCCGATATCGAACTGAGCACCGTACTGAGCTTTGAAGTCCAGGGCCGTGATCACCTGCCATTGATGGGTGACAACATCCAGGTGCAGAAAATCGTCAGCCACGACGGCAACAACCTGGTAGGTTCGGACGCCGAAATCACCCAGGTGCGCCAGGAAATGCGTCGGGATCTGGTGCAACGCATGGTCCTGCGCCTGTCGATGCTGACCCCGCAACAGCTGGAAACCTTGCAGCAAGCTGCTGATAACAAGGCCAAGGCTGACGCCGACGCACTTAAAGCCGCAAAAGAGTACGAAGACAACACGCCGAAACAGTCGCCTGTTGAAGTACCTGCCGAGTAAGCCGAACGGGGCGCCCCAGGCGCCCCGCTCTAACTGCCTATGAAACTCGCCCCCGCCCAACTCGCCAAACACCTGCAAGGTAGCCTTGCGCCTGTCTACATCGTCAGCGGTGATGACCCGTTGCTGTGCCAGGAAGCTGCCGACGCCATCCGTACCGCCGCCCGCCAGCAGGGCTTTGATGAACGCCAGGTCTTCAGTGCCGACGCCAGCTTTGACTGGGGCACGCTGCTGCAAGCCGGTGCGAGCATGTCGCTGTTCGCCGAAAAACGCCTGCTGGAACTGCGCCTGCCCTCGGGCAAGCCCGGCGACAAGGGCGCTGCGGCGTTGATGGAATACTGCTCGCGGCCCGCTGAGGACACGGTCTTGCTGATCAGCCTGCCCAAACTCGACGGCAGTGCGCAGAAGACCAAATGGGGCAAGGCCCTGGTAGAAGGGGCTCAGACCCAGTTCATCCAGATCTGGCCGGTGGACAGCAATCAGTTGCCACAGTGGATTCGCCAGCGCCTGTCTCAATCAGGGTTGTCTGCAACGCAAGACGCCGTAGAGTTGATCGCCGCTCGGGTCGAAGGCAACTTGCTTGCCGCCGCCCAGGAGATCGAGAAACTCAAGCTGATGGCCGAAGACGGACAGATCACTGTCGAGACCGTTCAAGGTGCCGTGGCAGACAGCGCGCGTTTTGACGTGTTTGGACTGGTGGACGCAATCCTCAACGGCGAACCCGCCCACGCCTTGCGCATGCTTGAAGGTCTGCGCAGCGAAGGGGTGGAGCCGCCGGTGATTCTCTGGGCCCTGGCCCGTGAGCTGCGGGTCTTGGCCAATATTGCCCTGCAATACAGCCAGGGCACACCGCTGGACAAGTGTTTCAGCCAGGCCCGGCCGCCAGTGTGGGACAAGCGCAAACCCTTGATGAGCAAGGCCCTGCAACGGCACACAGCGCAACGCTGGGCGCAGCTGTTGCTTGAGGCGCAGCGCATTGATGCGCAGATCAAAGGCCAGGCAGCCGGTTCGCCGTGGATGAGCCTCAGTCGCTTGTCGCTGTTGATGGCCGGCCAACGCCTGACACTTCCCGCCGAATAGCCCCTCTGTTAAAAACACTGCAAAACCAATATGGGAGGCGGCAAGCCCCTCCCACGCTTTTGATTGCGCTTACAATTGATGGGCTTTACAGCGGCCGAACTTCGGCAGATTATTTGCACCGTTCCCCTCCCCCAAGAGAGTCAAGACCATGAGCAAAAAGCCATCCAAGCATGGCCCCAACAAGGCCAAATCCATCATCGCCCAGCCACTGTTCCGCGCCCGTCAGGAACGCGCCGGCAAGGGCAAAGGCAGCTACCGCCGCGAAGCCTTCCAGTCTAATAGCTGGGAGGCTTCTTACTTTCTGGCTGCCTGAAGGCAAGCGCCCCTCCGGCATGATAAGGTCTGTGTCTGATTTGTAATCCCTGGACCTGTGCATGCCCTCTCGTCTTTCCCGTCATTGGCACCTTCGCCAATTGATCGCTGCCTCCAGCCTCATTCTGCTTGTCGCCTGCGCGGAAAAACCCACCGCCGCCGACGCTCAACCCCTGCCCAAACTCCAGACCGCACCCGTGGTAGCGCCCGCTGTCGTGGCCCCGCTGGCCGTGGATAACCTCGACATCCAACCGACCCAGACCTTCGCCGAATGGCAGGCCGGCTTCCGCGCACAAGCCCTGCAGGCCGGCATTACCGCCGCCGTGTTCGACAATGCGTTCGCCAATGTCACCCCGGACATGGCGGTGATCCGTGCCGACCGCAGCCAGCCGGAGTTTTCCCGCCCGGTGTGGGAATACATCGACGGCGCTCTGTCGCCACTGCGCGTGCGCAATGGTCAGGCGCTGCTGATCAAGTACGCCGATATCCTGCAAAGCATCGAACAACGCTATGGCGTCGACCGCCAGGCGCTCGTCTCGGTGTGGGGCATGGAGAGTAACTTCGGCCAGTTCCAGGGCAACAACTCGGTAATCCGCTCCCTGGCGACCCTGGCCTACGAAGGCCGGCGCCCGGCCTTTGCCCAGGCGCAATTGCTGGCGGCTCTGCAGATCATCCAGCACGGCGATATCCAGGCCGACCAGATGAAAGGCTCCTGGGCCGGCGCCATGGGCCAGACCCAATTCATCCCGACCACCTACAACACCCATGCCGTGGACTTCGACGGCGACGGTCGCCGCGATATTTGGAACAGCCCGGCCGACGCCCTCGCCTCCACCGCGCACTACCTGCAAAGCTCCGGTTGGCAGAAAGGCCAGCCGTGGGGGTTCGAGCTCAAACAACTGCCGGCGAACTTCGATTACGCCTTGGCCGATGGCGGCACCCGCAAGACCGTCGCCGAGTGGCTGAAACTGGGGGTCCAGTTACCGCCGGGCGCAAGCATGCCGGCCAATGTCGACGAGCTCTCCGCCGCCCTGCTGCTGCCTGCGGGCTATCGCGGCCCGGCGTTCCTGGTGCTGGATAACTTCCGCGCGATCCTCAAGTACAACAACTCGTCGTCCTATGCGCTGGCGGTTGGCCTGCTGTCGGAACGGTTTGGGGGCGGTGGCGTGATTCGTGGCGAATGGCCAAAAGATGAGCTGCCGCTGAGTCGCTCCCAGCGTATGGATTTGCAGACAGCGTTGAATGCCAATGGCTACGACGCGGGCAACCCGGATGGGATTATCGGCGCCAACACCCGCAAGGCGATTCGTGCGGCGCAGCAGGCGCTGGGCTGGCCGGCGGACGGGTATCCGACCGTGAAGCTGCTGGAGTCCCTGCAAAACCGCTAGATCTGCGTATGGCGACTAAAGCAATCGGGGGCAAGCTGAACTGGCCTAATGATTTTGGACACTTCAATCGGGCGCTATGATAGCGCCCAAATTTGAGGTGTTTGGATATGCGTAAATCTTATTCGAGTGAGTTCAAGCTCAAGGCCGCCA
>NZ_RWIO01000075.1:0-1594 GCF_009764655.1 Pseudomonas sp. PB105 | reverse complement strand
CGAAACGCTTGAAGAAGCCGGTCAGGGCATCAATCAGTCCGGTTTCGGCGGTGTTTGGGCTGTCGTCCTGCAGGCGGCCGAGTTCGACCGACGCGGCGTAGTAGGAGGCGCGGTTGTTCTTGTGGGAGAAGTAGAGTTCCTGAGTGCCCACGCTGGCAGGCTGGTCGGTGACACCCAAACCAGTCAGGTAGGCCTTGCCCTTGCCACGGAAGTCCGGGGTAATTTCGATGCTGCTGAACAGCTTCTGGCCCTGGTCATTCAAGTACAGCAGTCGGTCGTTGGGCTTCAGTTGCGCTTCCAACGCCACTTCGCCGGGCTCCAGGTCTTCGGCTTCTTCCACCAGACGCACCGCGTAGACGGTGCCGTGGGAGCCTGGCCAACGTTCGTGGTCGCACCAGATCACCGCCGTGTAGAACGACGGCTTGTAGGTTTCAGCGATATCGCGCAGTTCCTGGGGAAGGATCACGCGCCCATCAACGGTGGCTCCGCTGGTGGCGACACGTTTCCAGAACGATACAAGGGAACGGGGCATGGATTTGACTGCGCTCAATCACTGAATGAGCCGCCAAGATAGGGAGCCCTCAGCCCTCAAACAAACGGTTCAAATGCGCGTTTCTCCTATATTCGCGATATAGGCGGATCACGGAATTTAACCCCGCGTTTCCAGCGTTTTCGCCGCATAGACTGCGGCCCATGTACTACTCGACCGAAGTTAAAGAAGCCGCCAAACGCCTGTTTCTGCGCCGTTGTAAGGCCAAGGAAATTCAGGCGCAGCTCAACCTGCCCAACATCCGGATCGTCTACTACTGGATCCGCCAGGGCGGGTGGGAAGACATGCTGTCGGACGAAGAACCGCTGACTGCCGTCGGCCGGCGAATCACCCTGCTCCTGGACAAAGTTGGCAGCCTGTCCAAAGACGATCTGAACGAGCTGGACCGACTGACCCTTGTTCGCGAACGACTGCTGAAACAAGCGGCCAAGCCCGCACCGGTGGCGCCATCGAACGGCGACGACCTGGACGAGCCCCAGGAACCGCGCAAACGCTCGCGTGGCGAACGCTCCAGCCGTGGCGAGGGCGGCGACAGGAAAAAAGAAAAGAAGGCCAAGAACGATATCAGCGGTCTGACCGAAGTCGACTTCCTGGATAAGTTCATCAGCAAGATGTACCGCTATCAGCAGGAGCTGTTTGCCGCCAAACAAAACCCGCTGACCAGCCGGATCCGCAACATCCTCAAGAGTCGCCAAGTAGGCCTGACCTACTACTTCGCCGGCGAAGCGTTCATGGATGCGGTGCTGACTGGCGACAACCAGGTGTTCCTGTCGGCCAGCCGCTCGCAGTCGGAGATTTTCCGCAGCTACATCATCCAGTTTGCCAAACAGTGGTTCGATATCGAGCTGACCGGCAACCCGATCACGCTTAGCAACGGCGCCGAACTGCGCTTCCTGTCGACCAACAGCAGCACCGCTCAGGGCTACCATGGCCATGTGTACGTGGATGAGTACTTCTGGATCCGCGACTTCGAAAAACTCAGCACCGTGGCCAGCGCCATGGGCACCCACAAGAAGTGGCGCAAAACCTACTTCTCGACGCCCA
>NZ_RWIO01000074.1:0-15816 GCF_009764655.1 Pseudomonas sp. PB105 | reverse complement strand
AGCGAGTGTCACTGCCTGAGCTTTGAAGTCGTCGGTGTAACTGCGGCGGGTTTGCTGTGACATAGGTGCCTCCAAGGTTGCGATTAAAATATCGCTTCTTGGCGTCCGCTGCGAGGGAACAAGTCCACCAAAAGGGCTCTTGCCCCACCACTCGGCACCTCGCCCAGGCTCGGTGTGCCCGTAATCCGACATTGATTTGGGGGGCCGCCGCCACGCGCCATCCATGGCGCAGGGCGGCTAAACCGGCATCCCTGCCGGTTTACCCCCCAAATCAATATCGGATTCCGGCCAGCGTGGTTAACGGGGCGCTTAAGATCAAGATCAAGATCTAAAGCAAGATCAAGAGCAGCTCACCAAATCTCCCAAGCGTCCTAGAAGTAATACGGAAACTTCAGGCTAAACGTAAAGTCCGGCGCATCATCCGTCATCCCAATCGCCAGGTTCGGCACGATGGTCAAATTATCCGACGCCGCAATCGTCATCCCCACGTTGAAGTACCCTGCGTTCGCATCACTGGATACCACCGACTGCCAGTCCCCGCCATTGGGCTTGAGCCGACTCTTGCGTTGCACCAGGTCCGACACCGAGAACGACATACTCATCTTCTCGTTGAGGGCAAAGGCCACGCCGACGCCAAATTGGAAGCTGTCGCCCAGGCTGACCTTGCCGCCGACCTTCTGGTTGACGTCACTGCTGATGTCATCAAACGAATCTTCGAAGTTGTGGGTGTAGGACAGCGAGCCGAACAACACCGCCGGGTCGAAGGTCTTGACCAGCGAGATCCCCGGCGTGACCGACCAGACGCCGTTGCCCGTAGGCAGGCTTTCCGGCACGAACAGGTTGTCGTTGCCGGGTGTATTGACCAGCTTGATACCAAACGGCTCTTTACCCGTAGGCGCCTTGACCCGCACCGACACCACGGCGTCTGGCAGGTTGGGGGTTTCGTCGAGGAATTTGTACGCCACACCGAAGTTGACGTCGCCGATGGTCGGGTCGCGCGTAACCGAGGCTTCCGAGGTCGCGGTGCCGTTGTTGCCGGCGCCGGCTGACTGGTAGGTGGAGTCGCGGTACACCACGGGGA
Organism: Pseudomonas sp. PB105; assembly: GCF_009764655.1. Classification (NCBI taxonomy): domain Bacteria; kingdom Pseudomonadati; phylum Pseudomonadota; class Gammaproteobacteria; order Pseudomonadales; family Pseudomonadaceae; genus Pseudomonas; species Pseudomonas sp. PB105. The sequence goes on along the minus strand of NZ_RWIO01000074.1, from coordinate 14,735 downwards.
CGTTCACGTCGAACTGCCAGCGGTTATCGAGGTTGTAGCGCCCGGTCAGGTCCAGGGTCCAGTTGTCGGACTTGATCCGGTCCAGGTTGATGTTACCGAGGAAAATCGAGTCCAGCGCCAGGAAGCCGTTAAGGGTCAATTGGCGAGCGTCATATCGGGCATAGGTAATGCCGGTTTCAAAGCTGAACTTGCCATTGCCAAAAAAGCCGCTGGCTTCGTTATAGAGGTTGCTCACACTTTGCGCAGGTGCCGAGTCGTCCTTGAGGGACTGGCCATAGGAGCTGCCGCCGCCGCCCGCGCCGCCGGACGCTGCTGCGGCGCCCGTGCCTGCGACGGTGGCGCCGCTGGCTTTCTGAAAGTCTGCCGGGGATTTGGCCAGGCGTTTGGGCGCCGGTGCCGCCGGCTGATCTTCGACCTGGCGTACCCGTTGTTCCAGGACCGCCAAGGCTTTTTGCTGAACGTCATACCGCTGCTTGAGTTCCAGAAGCTCCTGTTTGAGCGTTTCGATATCGGCATCTGGCGCGGCATACAGAACGGATGCAGGCAAGAGCGTACTTAAACAGACTACCGCGCGGAGCGATAACGATCGATGCATGAAGTAAGCCGTCCTTTTCCAATGCGTAAGTGACGAGGGTCAGCGTAGTTCAATAACCGAGGGTACGTAGGCCTTTGAGTTGGTCCAGATTGCAGTTCAGCGCGCCGTTGTTCAAACCGTTGTTGTTCATCACCACATTGAGCTGGGTCATGTTGTTGACGAAGTTGGTGTTGCCGGTCAAAACCGTGCCTTGCAGCACCGTGCCGCTGCCGATCTGCTGCACACTGTTGCCCTGGTTATGGTTGGCCTGGATCGCCATCTGCAGGCCGCCGTTGTTGGCCGACACACTGACCCGGCCTGCTGCGCTGTCCCCGGTCACCGTGCCACCGGCAACCAACACTTGCCCCGATTGCACGATGTTGGAAGGTGCAAAGCCATTCTCGACGGTAATGCCCACGTTGTTGTAGGCGGTGTTGCCATCGCCCGCGGTGCGCACGCTCTGGGTGACGCCTTGGCCACTGCCCAGGCCGGCGCCGCCTGTGACCGTGCCGGTACCGGTGTTCGGGTTGGTACCGTTGCCGGTCGAGCCGGTGGTCTGTACGTAGAATTGTGGGGTGATGGTCGACGAGTCGACCTGCATGTTGGCCTTGCCGGTGATGGTGTCACCCACGGCGTTGGTCCAGGTGCTGCTCATGACAATGCCGAAGCTGATGATTCGCCCCGGCATCACGTAACGGCCGCGCAGGTCGGCCATTTCCGAATCCTTGAGTTCGATGGGTTTGAACCCCGATGAAGCATAAGCGGGCATTGAGGCTGCCAGACACATGACCGTCAGCCAACGGGAAGTGTTCATCTTCTGCTCCTGGAGCATCCTGCCCCTTATTGCGCTTCTTAGAAGAAGTCGCTCTGGATAAAACCGAAATCCATCAGCTCGGCATCGCCTACGGGCCTGAACTCATTCAACTGGTTCTTGGCGGTCAGCGGGGTAGGCGGGTCGAGCAAGACATTGGCCTTGTCGTAACCCTCGCCCAGCACGGCAAACACGATGCCATTCCAGCCCTTGACGAAATCGTCGTGCGAGTAGCGTTTATGGCCCAGTACCGGGTCGCCTATGTAGACCCAGTTCTTGTCGGCGCGCTGCATCACCACGAAGTGCTTGTAGCCGCGAATTTCCAGCAGTACCACCACAGGGATTTTGACGGTGACCAAGGTGTCGGCCCCAATCTTGTAGCCCCGGGCACGCATGCCGATGCTTTCGAGGTAGCGCTTCATGTCCAGCATGGAAAAGCCCTGGGTACGCACCAGGTCCTGGTCAGCAGTGACCAGCATGCCTTTGATGATGTGATCTTCGTCGACGTCCAGCCAATAGGCCTGGCGCAGGATGGTGGCGAGTGCCGCAGCACCGCAGCTGAAATCGGTTTTCTGTTCCACCAGGTTGGCGAAGCGGCGTTCGCGGATACTCTCGACCTTCTTGAAGATCACTGCACCGCCAGGCATGGCTGAGATGGCCATGGTGCCCGCCCACGCAGGGCCGGTGAGTAACATCAGGAGGGTGAGGGTCGCGAGGCGCATGATCGACTGACCTGTTGGACACTGGAATAAAAAAAGGGGCCTTGTTGCCAAGGCCCCGTTGGATCAGAAGCGCACGCCGCTGGCGCAGACAGTGCAACCTTGACCGATCGACAGGCTGTTGCTGCCTTGGTTGCCGGCACCGGATTGCAGGTTCACACCCACGTTGCCGGAGTTGCGGTTAACCGAGTTGTCGAGGCTGGAGTTGTTGGACACGTATTGGGCCTTGCCGCCATGGCCATAGCCGTGGCTGGTTGCAGCGGTGTTGAGGTAGCTGTTGCCGAGCGAGTTTTGCTCGGTGTTGGCGGCTGCAGCGATGTTTTTGCCGTCAGCAGTGGTGATTGCCAGGTTGTTTTTACCCTGGTTGCCTTGACCGGCCTGACCGTTGTAACCCACGTTGCCGGAGTTACCGTTAACCGAGTTGTCCAGGGAGGCGTTGTTTTGGGTGCCTTTGTTGCTGTAGGTATTCAGCAAGCTGTTTTGATTCACATCGACGACCGCGAATACGGTTGCAAAGTCGCCTTTGGCACTGGAGATCGCGCCGGAGTTGTCTGCCTGGTTACCACTGCCCGACTGGACGTTAACACCGGTATTACCGCTGTTGCTGTTTACCGAGCCATCGGCAGAAGCGTTGTTTTCGGTGTTGGTGTCGTCAAACCGGTTGCCCGCGCTGTTTTGCACATCGGTCACGACAGACGCAACCACGCCGGTTGGTTGAGGCGCAGGGTGCCAGCCACCACCTGCTTGAGCAGCAGCAGCCATGAGTGCGGCGAGAGCGAAAACCATTGGTTTCAGAGCCATTTGAGGTTTCATGGTGTTTCTCCTTGCTTCTAATTAGTTGGTTAAGTGTTGGTACGGTCTGACTAGTGCTACCAAGCAGTTACTTGATAGTGATGCCTAGGGTGTTAGCCACTCGGTTCCCCACCCCGGCACTCTGGTTCACCTGAATCACTCCTCGGCTGCCTGTGAAGGCCTGGTCGCTGGTGGCGACTTGGCGGCTGCCAGTGGTGGGGGTGAGCCCTGAGTCGGTCAACTGCGTCGTGTTCTGTTGCAACAGGACGCTGTCATCGATGCTTTGCGGGCCAGGGTTGATGCTGATCCGCACGGCGTTGATTGATTGGTTATTGGCCCCGGCCGACTGGTTGATGCCCAGTACACCGTTGCCGCTGGTGAAAGAGGTGCCCTGGATCGCCGCTTTGGCATTCAGGGACCGGTCGACGCTGCCGTCCAGGCGCTGGAGGTTGACGTTGGTGGCCTGGCCACCGAGCGCAATGGCGCGGCTGTTGGACATTTGTTGCTGATTACCCGCCGCCTGGTTGATCGACACCACGCCTTCGTAGTGTTGGCCGCTGTTGTTGATCACCGCGGTGTTGTCGGCGAAGGCCGGGGCGCTGGCCAGCAGGGCGAGCACGAGCAGGGAACGATTCATTATTTGCCCCCCATCATGCTGCCGATGTTGTTCAGCGGCGCCATGCCGCGCTGGATCGAATCACTGATCTGCCCACCCATGCTGCTTCCCGCACCGTGGCCGGCGGCAGAGCCAGCCCCCAGGGTGGACATGCTGTTTTGCGTGGCATGCAGGCCAGTCAGCGTGTTGTTCGTCGGGATAGCGCCAACGATGCTGGAGCCGCTGCTGATCCCGCCGATATCCATATCACTGAGCTCGCCCGTGGCATTGATGATGTCGCGGCTGGGATTGGCGTTGGCGGTGGTGGGGTAGGGGTCTTTACCGAAGGCGGCGCGGCCGTACATATGAGCCTGCACGTTGCGCCCTGTCACGATCACGCCGTCACCTGCAAAGCTGGGAACACTGATGCCGACGCTGAGTACACAGCTGATCAGCAGTACGTTCATCGAACCTTGAGTGAGTGTGATCACGGCGGCATTCCTTATTCTTCGCGCTGACCCTAAACAGCGCTGTAAGGGATAGAGCAGAAGCCGTGCCGCTTTTTATATTGCTTTGTTTTTCAATGGGTTGACGTTATTCGAGGGCAAAGTGATGTCAGTGCTGTTTCAGGGCTGATACACCCACGGCCAGGGCACGCGCGCGCGGCCGTACCACAAACGATTCACCCAGCTGTATCAGCGGTGAAACACTGCACATGACAAATCGATGAATCCGCCCAGTACGGGCGATGCAGAGCAGGCGTGTGTTTCAAAAATGGACACAGCAGGCGCGAAAAAGTCCAGGTGCGTGGCTAAGGCTCAGCCTTTGGGGGATTGACGCGGGATGGAGTTGAGCACGGGGTTGCCATCCTGGTTCTGGGTCAGGTAGACCGGCAAAACCTTGGGCAGGGACGGGATGAGGTTGTGAACCTCATTGATGTTGTAGATGCCGCCGATACGAATTGCCCCGGTGCTGGCATCCGCCAGCATCACCGGTTTGTTCAGGTAGCGGTTGATCAATGGCAACGCATCGGCCAGGGCCAGGTTGTCGAGGATCAGCTTGCCCTGGCGCCAGGCCAGGGCGGTGTCGTTTGGATTGATCGTCGTTACCCGTGGCGTGGCATCGCCGTGTTGATAGCTGGCCTGCATGCCCGGCGTCAGGGGAACGCTGCCGTGCTGCTGGTCGCTGGCAATCTGTACCGAGCCTTCGAGCAGCATCACGCGCACCTGATCGCCATACTTCCAGACGTTGAACTGGGTGCCCGTCACCTGCACCTGGCCTTCGCCGGCACGCACGATGAACGGATGGGTGCTGTCATGGGTGACCTTGAAAAATGCCTCGCCTTTTTTCAGCGTGACCCGACGCTGGTCTTTGTAATTGCTGTAGACCAGCTCGGTGCCCAGGTTCAACTCCACCTGGCTGCCGTCTCCCAGCGTCACCTGGCGTAAACCATTGCTGGCTTCGAAACGTTCGTAGGCGCTGGGCAGCCAACCCGCTTCCCAACCGGTGAACGCGGCCAGGGGCAGTGCGCCCAGGCAGATCGCAGCGGCTACGGCGTAAGTACGCAGTCGACTACGAGGTTTGAACGGCACCACGCAGGCGATAGGTTCGGTGCGGGGCAGGTGGTCGGCGACGTCCCAGATTTCCAGCATCGCCGCGTATTCAAACGCGTGCAGCGGGTGGCTATCGTGCCATTGCGAAAAAGCCTGACGCTCCGCCGGGGTGCAATCACCCGCGTGCAGGCGCATGCACCAATGCGCGGCGGCCTCGGTGATGGCGTCATATTCGGCTTCTGAAAGGGACTTTTCGCTCATTAACTCATCCTGATTTCCCACATTCTAACCCCCAGGGTGGACGGCGAGAACAGCCATCATGGCGATTGCACATCAATTGGAAGCCATTCTCGTTTGGGCGTGCCGGAAAGTGTTCGTATGACCCCCATGCCGCTCAGGCGCCTTCATCCAGTACACGCCCCAGTTCAGTGATCATGCAGGTCACGGAATCGGCGTTGGCCAGGATGGTGTCTATGCGCTTGTCGCTGTTGCTCATGAAGACTGTGCGGGCATCTTCAAGGGTTCTGCATCCGGTGCTGCTCAGCACTTTTTTCTTGTTGTCGCTGCTGAAGTCCTGCCACTCCTGGGTAAAGGCGTCCCAGGTCCGAAAGAGCATCGAGATGGGGGTCGAAAGGGACAGCGCGTTTTCACGCAAGTCGGTCAAGTCGGTCTTCATGGCGCTGGACCCGCTGATGTTGACGTTTATCAGGTCCGGGAACGGTCGCATGCTGTCCAGGTAAGCCAAGTCTTCGGTCAAGGACTTGATGTGGGTTATCTCGTGAATCAGCGTGGTTGCCCGTGCATGGGCCGAGAGGTTGAACGGCGTGGTCAAGCGGTTCTGGTAGATGTCCATGGGCGGGTCGAAGAAACGGTCCAGCAGGTAGATTTTGTGGTCCGCGTCATCGGGCAGTACAAAGGCAAAGTTGGTATGGCGGTCGAGGCGATGGGTGCCGCTGACAAACCGCATGGAGTCGGGGCCGATGAGCGTGTGGTTAGTCAACTCATCAAGTACCTCGTCGACCCGCCGCTCGACTCTCTGCAACTGTTCGGACGTCAGCGTGACAATGCCGAACAACTCACTGAAAAAACGCCCGAGCCGGCTGCCGGGAGCGCGCAGCGTCGCGAAGTGGAGGAGATTGCGTTTGGCGGTGACGGCATAATACGTCGCGACATTGAGCGCCTCATTAATGCACTGCGCTTTCCAACTGGATAACGCAGCGATCGCCCGTATGCCCACTGCTTCAATATTGATGGCCTCTCGTACCGCCATGCGGTTGAAAAAGTTGTATGAGTAGCGACTCAGGGTTTTGCCGTAGCGCGGGTGGTGGCGGTCGAGGTCCAGCGTCCACTCACCCTGCGCATTGGACTGTACGTAGGGACCCTGTTGCTCGGCCTGGCTCAGGCACCAGTGCTCACCGGCTTTTTTCACCGGATAGACTTTTCCCGCCAACGGCACGAAGTGGCGGGTGTTGGTTTTGTCCGTGTAAACGTGGGTCTGCGCGCTTTTTTCCAGGTCAACCAGCGCTACGTCACGCGCTTCAAACGCGTTCAGTTGTGTACGCCCCGGCGCCGTCAGACCCAGCTCGGCCAGGCTGGCCGCCGCCGGAGGGCGTTGCTCCAGGGTGGTGCTTTCCTGGGCAGGCGAGGCCGGCGGGAAGAGCGCATCCAGCCCCTTGCGCAACGAGGCCAACTCGGCCACCCCGCCGGCAAAGGTTCTGAGCGCGTTTTGCCAGCGGTGCTGCTGCAGGTTTTCTGCGGAGGCGAGGAACAGTTTGTAGCTGCGCCACACCACCATTGGGTAGGCCAGTTTACCCGGCAGAAATTGCAGGCTGTTGTGGATCCCTTTGGTCAGCAGGCTGGTGACCGCATCCCACTGGGTCTTGCCCGACGGGGTGAACTGGCGATCGAGCATCTGCAACAGCTGCTCGATGTTGTCTTTGAACAGTTGCTCAAGCAGGTTGCCCGTGATCGGGGACGCGCCCAGATGGATGTCCGAAGGCTTGCGGCCCCAGCGTTGGCGCAGCAAATTGCGATACGTGGCTTGATGCGGCGCCTGCAACTGGCCGACGACCCACTCCTGCAGGGCTCCAGGGCTGGTGAACTCATTGAGGAGCGCGGCTTCATTGGCGTACTCCTTCAATAAATGTGTGACGCTGCAAGGCGCATACAGGACCGACGGACCTGAAGCACCGGCTTCAGGACCGATCAGGTAGCAGCCCAGCGCCTTGGCCTTTGCTGCGCCAGCGGTGGCGATCAATTCCAGGGGGCGAATGATTGCCGTCACACCCCTCACGGCGGCGCGTGCCACGCCATCGGGCATATCAAAGACTTGCGCGATGAAGCTCCAGGCCGATGCGGACAGTCGCTCGTCCAGTTTCAGTTGGTGGGCGTATTGCAGGATTTGCCACGGCAGCTGTCGGCAGAACAAGTGCCGGCGTTTGCGGGTGTCCTCGCTCTGGCCTTTGAGGTGAGTGGTCAGCTGTTGTTGAAAATGGCTTTTCAGGTCGAGCTGTCGAACCAATTGCTCTATGGCGTTGCCATCGAGTGTGTCGGGCAGTGGCATTGCGGTGCGCGATCGTAGCCGGATTTCGTCGGCGCGCAGTTCAGGCAAGTGCTTTAGGGCGAAGTCCGTCAGGCTCAGCGCGTTGCCGTCAAGGCCGATACGGCCGGCGATCAGTATGTTGTCAGGGTTGACCAATTGCCCTGGGAACCGCGTAGCCAACAGAGTCGAGAGGCTGCTCACCGCGTGTTCGCGCATAGGCGTGATGCTGTGAAGGTAGTCGCGCTCGTCCAGCGCGGCGAGGCGGTACTGTTCGAGCAGTTCGGCCTGCAGAATTTGCTCGTCTGGCCGGGCGAGGCCCAGCCAGACCGGCAATTCCTGCTGGCGGATCATAGCGCGCGCCATGCTGATCGCCCTGGGGAGGTTGGACGGCGGTGCTCGGCGGATCAGCGCGTCCATACACTCCTGAAAGCGTTTTGCGCCCAGATTCATCAAAAGCAGATGGTCAATTTCGTCCCGTACCAGATCACTGTAGGTCTGTTGGCGATTGTTCAGCACATGATCATCAATACGTTGCAGCGGCCCGAGCCGATAGGTTTGATGGGGCAGCCGCCTGGACACCGCCAGGTTCTCTATCAGGTACAAACGGTTCAGAGGATCCTGCAAACGTTGTTCCAGGGCTTCGCGCAAGGCCCTGATTGACGCAAAGGCCTCAAAACCGCAACGCGGCGTCCACAGCAATGCGGCCCCGGAATGAACGGGGTCCAGGCCGCCACGTTCGGTCAGTACAAAACAATTGGCCAGGGGTTGGGGCTGAAGAGTGGCACCCAGGTTCAGGGTCAGGCCAAAGGCATCCGGCAGAAAACCGTTCAGCCCATGGCGGTGCTGGCGGCTGCGCAAACTGTCAGGGTTGAGCACGCTGGCCAGCAGGGCAAGATTGCCCGGTGACAAGCTCTTGTACAGCCGGCTCAGTTCAGCCTCGCCGCTCAAGCCCTGTAACATCGCGTAGCTAAGGTGCGCCTGGTTGTTTTCCAGCAGCTGGTGCGGCAATTGGCGAAGGTCGTGCTGGGTGAACGTGTTCATGGCCTGATCAATCACAGCATTGAAGCTATCGACCGTCAGGTTGTTCAGTTTGTTGGCGCTGCCTTCGCGGCGGGGGCCGTAGAACCAGGTGTGGGGGGAGCTCTTCAGGGCGGAGGCTTTGTGGACCACGCGTTTGATGAAGTGCGTAACCATACTGGTAGAGGTCTGCGGCAATCGTAACTCACGCTCCTGCGCCGCTGTGGCGTAGGTGTTGATGAAGACCTCGGCGGGTTTGAGGTCCAAATGCTTTTTGGTCAACACGACCTCCAGCGCGTGGGCCGCAAGCTCGCTCAGTGTTATGTACCGCTTGCGCTTCAAGGCCATTGCGTCCTCGATGGACAGCAAGGTCTGCAGTTTGCGTTTGGCCTGCTCCGCCCGCACGGTGGTGGGGCGGCCATTGCCCAGGTTGACGGGGTGCACCGTCCAGCGCCCACCGGCATCCTGCTCCAGCAAGCGACTGTCGAGCATGGTGCGCACATCCAGTGCATGGTCGAGCAGCGCCGCCAGGTCAATGTCGCTGGCGCTGCGTCGATAGAGCCCCAGCGCATGTTCCAGGTTACTTAGCTGCTTGGCGACGATGCCGTCGAGCATGTCCTGGAATACGTTACCGGCGATAGGCTGTCCGGTGACCTGGATCTGGTTCATGCCAATAAACAGACTGCGTTCGTCCAGCGACAGGAAGTTGAGCAGTTCGTCCTCATGCCCTGCGGCCTTGAGCATGGCCAGCAGCGTGGCGTTGAGATCATCGAGGTCCTTGAGGACCTGCAGGCCGCGGGTTTGGGTATAGAGATACGCGTGGGAGTTGCTGATCATCAGCGTACTGGCCAGCTCGACATAGTGGTGATAGGGCGCGTGAACCTGCACCTTTTCTATGCGCAGGTGGCGGGCAGATGCGGTCCTGGCGGTCTGGTTCGAAAGGAGCACGGCTCGCAGCGATTGGCTTTCCTCAGTGGACAGGATCTCGTCCTGGTGCTTGAACAGCAGGTCGGCGCGAAATTTTTCACTCATCACCTCGGCAAACAGCTTCAGGCGTGAATTGCCCGCGTTGATATCTTCGTTCCAATAGGTTTGCAGCAGGCTGCCGAGTAACTTCGCGAGAATACCGCTGGTTTGTTCGACCACGCTGTCCCAGCGTCGCTGGTCCTGGATCAGTTGCTCCTGGGTAAAAGCGCGGGTGTCATGCTTGGAGTTGAAAAACGTGTGGGTTTGATCCGTTGGCCAGGCTTGATTGACATAGAACCGCAACAGCACGTCGCGCAGAGGGTCTGAGGCGACCCAGCGGCTGTTCTCCCCGGCCGAGGCGAGGCTGAAGAAGTTTACCCGGGTATCCGCCTGGTTCAGACCTGGAAAATAGGACCGCGCCATGATGCCGAGCAAGGTGTCGAGCATGCTGTGCAGGTTGGGCAGTTTGCGCAACTCGTCGAGCATCCACGCGACGTTTTTCTGTTGCGCGGCCAGGATGGCCTGCTCCTGGTCGTGCATCACCGCGCCCAGGATGACTTCAGCGGTCACGGCAGGGCGTGCCGTCACCGGCAGCAGATCACGCTCGCTGATCGCCAGAAACCGCAGCAAATCGACGCGCTGCTCGGGTTGCGTGAGGCGCTCTTGCAATTCACTGAGCAGGAAGGCGCGGCTCTCGAACAGCTCCAGGCCGCCATAAGGGGTGTAGAGCACGGCTTTGTTATCGTCAGGGGTCGGGCTCATCATAAATGCGCCGGCCAGAGCAATGGCGGATTGCCCCGCGGGATTGAGCAACAAGCGTTCCACCCGCATCGGGTAGCTGTGCATGGCCGGGTTCTGGCGTGCAGCGTCGTTGGCGCCGTACAGCGTGAACAGCCAATCGAGGTCCTTGACGGTAAGCCCCAGCGCGCGCTCACGCTGCGTGGGGGTTTTGCGCCTTACCGGACGCAGGAATTCATCGAGAAAGTACGGCGGGGTGATGTGCGCCATGGTACGCGTCTCCAACGTGGCGGGTAGTAAGCCCTCAAGGTAGGGGCTGCCACAGAGTGCTTGGCGGTACATAACTGGGTGGGTTCGCAAGCAGCCGTTGACAGCAGGCACGGCAGGCGTTGTTTAATCGACGGTCTGGATTGTTGTTGTCTCTTCCAATTATAAAATCGGAGCTACAGATGTCTGCCCAGTCCCCGATAGTTGAACATGCCACTGCCTTGATTGAGTTCAACGACCTGGTGGGGTTGTTGCACGCGGTGTTTATCAAGCACGGCACCTCACCCGAGGTTGCAGCGATCCTGGCGCACAATTGCGCCAGCGCCGAGCGCGACGGCGCCCATAGCCACGGGGTCTTCCGCATCCCTGGTTACCTCAGCACCCTGGCCAGCGGTTGGGTCAACGGCAAGGCTGTGCCTGTGGTCACTGACGTGGCGTCCGGCTTTGTGCGCGTCGATGCGTGCAATGGGTTCGCCCAGCCAGCCCTGGCGGCGGCGCGAGGGCTGCTGGTCGAGAAGGCGCGCAGTGCCGGCATCGCATTGATGGCGATCCATAACTCCCACCACTTCGCGGCCCTGTGGCCAGACGTCGAACCCTTCGCCGAAGAGGGCTTGGTGGCGCTGAGTGTGGTCAACAGCATGACCTGCGTGGTGCCCCATGGCGCCGACCGGCCGTTGTTCGGCACCAACCCCATCGCCTTTGCCGCGCCGCGTGCCGACGGTGCCCCGATTGTGTTCGACCTGGCCACCAGCGCCATTGCCCACGGCGACGTGCAGATCGCCGCGCGCAAAGGCGAGCGATTACCGCCGGGCATGGGCGTCGACAGCCTCGGCCAACCCACCACGGACCCTAAAGCCGTGCTTGAAGGCGGCGCGTTGCTACCGTTTGGCGGCCACAAAGGCTCGGCATTGTCGATGATGGTCGAGCTGCTGGCGGCGGCGTTGACTGGCGGCAACTTCTCCTTTGAATTCAATTGGGCTGATCATCCGGGGGCGCGTACGCCGTGGACCGGGCAGTTGCTGATCGTGATCGACCCGAGCAAAACCGCGGGGCAGAATTTTGCCGAGCGCAGCCAGGAACTGGTGCGGCAGATGCATGCGGCGGGGTTGCGACGGTTGCCCGGTGATCGACGTCATCGCACACGGGCGAGGTCGTTGGAGGCGGGAATTGAGCTACAGGCTCAGGACTTGGCGCAATTGCAAACGTTGGTGATGGACTGAGCAGAGGCTGTCAGGCTGCGTTGGCGGCCCCGCAGATCGCGGGGTGTCAATACGTCCGCCACGCAGCCTCGCAAAGGCTCGACAGCTGCTACTCGAACCTGATGCGTATCGGGCTCGATCAGTTACGACGACCCAGCAACAGGCCCACTACCAAGCCAAAGCCTGCGGAAATCGCCACGGTCTGCCACGGGTGGCCACCGATGTAGGTCTCCGTGGCATCCACCACCGGCTTGCTGCGCTCGCGCACGCTGGACACCGAGTCCAAGGCTTGCTTGAGTTTGATTGCGACCTGCTCGCGCAGGGTTTCGCCTTCTTCGCCCACCAGGGCAGCGCTGCTTTTGAGCAATTTGTCCGACTCTTCGATCAGCGCGGTGAGTTCGCTGAAGGCTTGATCCTTGATTTGGTCTTCGACGGCTTGGGCAGCAGTTTTGCGGGCCATTGGGTGACTCCTTGCGAGTGAATGTGACAGTGAACAATGGAGTATCGCGTGATGGCAAAAGTTGCAGTTTTTTTGCCGTGGCGTGCTCTTGAGCAAAATCTGAATCAGGAAATTTCGACCTACAGTGTAAGATGTCGCCTATTTGTGCAGCAGGTAATTCAACATGAGCTTCAATCTCGCCAACAAGACCCTCGCCGAACGCGCCGAGCTGGAAGATGAAAAGTCCCGCCTCTACGACCTGTGGCAAACCAACCTGGGCAAGGCCAAGGGCGAAGCGGCGCGGTTGTTTGGCGAGCGTGCCAAGCGCAAGGGCAAGTGGGCCGAGTGGGTTCGCGCAGAGCTTGATGGCATGTCGCCGCCGGAGTTTTCCGGCATGGTGCGCAGCGAAGTCAACAAGTTGATGGCGGCGGCGAAGTAAAGCTGGCGGCAATCGCTTCGCGTACTTTGAGCTGCATCGGATCCAACTGGGCCTGGGTGCGCCAGCCCAGTTCCACCGGGTAACGCGGCAGTGCCAGCGGGCAGGGCAATACGCGCAAGCCGGTCATCTCGGCAATCGCCTGTGCCGCATGCCCCGGAATGGTTGCCACCGCGTGGCCGCCCTTGAGCAAAAACGGCAGCGCGGCAAAGTGGCTGGTCGACGCACACACTTGGCGACTCAGCCCTTGCGCTGCCAACCCCTCATCGGTGATGCCGATAAACCCGCCGGACGACACCAGCACATGCTCGCGGGCGACGAACTCGTCCAGGCTGATGCTCACCTGTTGCGGCGCGAGACTGTTGGGGTCCACCAGACAGCGGTAATCACCTTCTGCCAACACCTGCCGACTCAAGCGGTTCTGCGCAAACCCGCCGGCGGTAACTGCCAGGTCGAGTGTGCGGTCGAGCAGGGCGTCAGCGACGATCTGGCTGTGGGTCTGACGAAAAATCACACGCAGTTTCGGTAAACGTCGGGCGATCTCCTGCATCAAGCGGCGGCCGTAGGCAATTTCAAAGTCGTCGGACAGCCCCAGTACCACGGAGCGCCCCTGATAATGCGGATTGTCCGGGTTGACCATGGCCAGGCTTTGCCGGCAGCGCTCCAGCGCCTCACTGATCACCGGCTTCAATTGGTTGGCCCGCAGCGTCGGCGCCAGGCCTCGGCCAGTGCGCACGAACAACGGGTCGCCGTAGACCTCGCGCAAACGGCGCAAGCCCGCGCTGATGGCCGATTGCGTAACACCCAGGCGCAACGCTGCGCGGCTCGCGCTGGATTCGTCATGCAGGGCTTCGAAGGTTTTCAGCAGGTTCAAGTCGACCTGGGCGATATTCATTTGGCTCATATCATTCAGTGCTGAGGTGGGCTTTATTCATGATCACGGCTGGCCGGAGAATGGGCAACCCCCCTTCTTCGGAGTGATCGTGATGCCTGTTTCCACTGTAGCGGCTTTGCAAATTGGCTCATTGCCGGGCGGCAAGGCCCAAACCCTTGAGCAAATCCTCGGCTACGAGGACGAGATCACACGCAGCGGCGCGCAACTGGTGGTCATGCCCGAGGCGCTGCTCGGCGGTTATCCCAAAGGCGAAGGCTTCGGCACGCAACTGGGCTACCGCCTGCCCGAGGGGCGCGAAGCCTTTGCCCGTTACTTTGCCAACGCCATTGATGTGCCTGGCGTCGAGACCGAGGCGCTGGCCGGCCTGTCGGCGCGCACCGGGGCCAGCTTGGTGCTTGGCGTGATCGAGCGCAGTGGCAGCACGTTGTACTGCACCGTGTTGTACATCGAGCCAACGGGCGGCCTGGTGGCCAAGCACCGCAAACTGATGCCCACCGGTACTGAGCGCCTGATCTGGGGCAAGGGCGATGGCTCGACCTTGCCGGTGATCGACACGGCAGTCGGGCGGATCGGCGGCGCCGTGTGCTGGGAAAACATGATGCCGCTGCTGCGCACGGCGATGTACGCCAAGGGCGTGGAGGTGTGGTGCGCGCCAACGGTGGACGAACGCGACATGTGGCAGGTGAGCATGCGCCACGTGGCCCACGAAGGACGCTGTTTTGTGGTGAGCGCGTGCCAGGTGCAGGCATCGCCCCACACGTTGGGGCTGGAGGTTGCCAACTGGCCAGCAGACCGCCCGTTGATTGCGGGCGGCAGTGTGATTGTCGGCCCCATGGGCGATATTCTCGCCGGGCCATTGCTGGGTGGCGCGGGGCTGTTGACGGCGCAGATCGATACCGATGACCTGGTGAAGGCGCGGTATGACTATGACGTGGTGGGGCACTATGCCCGCCCGGATGTGTTTGAGCTGACGGTAGATGAACGCGCCAAGCCAGGCGTGCGCTATATCACCCATTGAAACCGGGTCGACATGTGGGATGGGGCTTGCCCCAATGCCGGTCAGTTAAGAGATAAAAAGGCAAAAATTAACCTGTGGTGAGCGGGCTTGTCCCGCGCTGGGCTGCGAAGCAGCCCCATCAAAGCCACCGCGTTTTTTCAAAAAAACCAAGTTGCCTGGTTTTGGGGCTGCTTC
>NZ_RWIO01000073.1:0-2872 GCF_009764655.1 Pseudomonas sp. PB105 | reverse complement strand
TCGCGCGTCACGGCTTGGAGATCACCAGTACCGAGGACGAGATCCATATCACGGCGAAAAAGAAAATCACCCTCAACGCAGGGGGCAGTTACATCACCCTTGATCAAAGCAGCATCGAGTCTGGGACGTTGGGCGACTACCTCATCAAATCGGCGCACTACGCGTTCTCCGGCCCCGCCAGCCTGAAAGCCGCACATCCCGAATATCCGCAAAACCTTTTCAAACAACCGCTGCGGCTCAGCATGCCGCAAACCCCCAATGCCTCTGATCAAGGCTGGGCAGGCATGCCGTACACGCTGTACGCCGACGGTGTCGTGCTCAAGCAAGGCGTATTGGACAAGTCCGGGCACGTGTTAATCGACCACGCGGTCGTCACCCAGCAATACCGAATCGCATTGGCCAACGGCGTGAGCTGCCAGATCCCGGTCCCCACCGACTACCGAAACGCCGAACAAGGCCATCTTGCCAATGGCGGCATGCATAACCACCACTCGCGAGCCGACGCCGAGGTGAGCCAGCCCACCTCGCACACCGACCATCGTGCCCTGTACGCCGCAGCGATCAGCGCAATCAGTGACCAGGAAGGGAAAACCTCATGATTGAACCCGACATCATCAGCCCCGTCGCCCTGCAACACGCCCAGCAGGTCACTTGCACCCCGCCCTGGTACGTGCAGAGCACCGAATACCCGCCCGCGCTGGCGACCTATCAACCTCTGATTAACGGTGAAGAAGCCTTCAAGGCCGTGCACCTGGCGATCGCCCAGGCAACCAAAACGGTCGACATCATCTGCTGGGGCTTCCAGCCGTCGATGTTCTTCATCCGTGATGGCCGTGCGCCGTGCATCGGTGAACTGCTGATGGCCAAAGCGCGGGAAGGGATTGAGGTGCGGGTGCTGGGCTGGGAAGCACCGTTTAATAGTGCTGGCTTAGGGGGTGAGGCCAACCTGCCCGGCAAAGGCCCGCTACGTATCTCGGATCGGGCGCTGCAAAACGCCACGCAGGATCAGTACGCCTATGACCGCTATTGGTTTGCCCGCTGTGCGACGGCCGATTACATCGCGGCAGGGCTTAGGGCGGCGCGCAGTATTCCGGTATTTGTCGGCCGTGGTTTCAGCGTCTATGAGCGGGCTGAAATCGCCTATCAGGCCAAATACAAAAGCCTCGACCCGCAGCTCAGTCACAGCACGTTGGGCGCCCTGGCCGTCGCCGCGACTCACCATCAGAAAACAGTGCTGGTCGACTACGAACTGCCGGACAGCGCCGTTGGTTTTGTCATGGGCCACAATATGCTCGATGAGTACTGGGACACCGACCGGCACTCGGCGCTCAATCGCACCGAGGGCAGCAAACCTGCACCTGATTGCGGCCCCCGTGGCGATACCCCTCGTCAGGATATTTCCAGCCAGGTCAGCGGGCCGATTCTGGAGCACCTGCACCATAACTTCGCCAGCGCCTGGCGCAAGGAAACCGGCGAGGACCTGCTCGCATCGCGCAAGGCGATGGTGCTGGGACCACAACTGCAATGCACTCCCGGCATCACCCGGCAAGTGGCGCAAATCCTGCGCACCCAGGCACAAGACGGCAAGCGCGATATCGAAAAGGTCTACCTGAAGGCGGTCAACAACGCGACGCAGTTCATCTACATCGAGAACCAGTACTTTCGTTGGCCACCGCTGGCCGAGGCCATCAAAAAAGCGGCGGCTGACCAGACCCGTGCAGGGCGCGATCCGGGCCTGCATGGCAACCTGCACCTGTTTGTGATCACCAATGCCAGCACTGACGGCGTAGGCCCTGGAAGCTTGAACACCCAGCGCATGCTCGAAAGCCTCGGGCGCGGTGAGACCATTCCTGAAATCACCAAGTTGCAGCGCATTGAAAGGGTCAAAGCCCAAGCCGAAGCGCAGACGCCGACCTTGGCGGAACTCCTCGAACGACAAGCCTTGCTCACCTTGACCAGCCTCACCGACGCACTCGGTGGTGGCGAGATGAGCGACAAGGCCCGAGAAGCCCAACGCGTTGCCGCCAGAAACAATGCCATTCGACAGATGGATCTCAGAGCAGAGATTGCGGCAATCGAGGACAGCACGGTTAAACCAGAATCGCGCCCCGGCCTGAAAGTGCACGTGTGCTCACTGGTCGCACCGGATTCGCCTGCCGGCAAGCCGTGGATGCCGGTGTACATCCATTCCAAACTGATGATCGTCAATGACGTGTTCACCACCCACGGCTCAGCCAACATCAACACCCGCAGCATGCAGGTGGATAGCGAGCTGAATATTGCCCATGAGTGGATGAGTGTGACGCGGGGGTTGAGACGACGGTTGTGGAACCTGCATACGGATGGGAGGGGGGCGCAGGATGAGCCGAAGGAGGCGTTCGATGCTTGGACAGGCATCATCAAAAAAAATAAAGAACGCCAAGCAGATAAAAAAACAGGAGTGCCCTGGGCCCCACTTGTCGAATTTCATTACGGCGAAAAGACCGTGAAGGATCTTGACTGATGCGCAGACTCCTTTTGCTGACAAGCCTGCTGCTGGCCGCCTGCGATAACGGTAGCGCCCCTATTCACTCGACCCAGGACATTTCCATGAACCCGCTGACCGAGATCAAAGCCAAGCTGGCCTTTACCTGTATACACGAGCAAATTCCTGCACCGTCCGCCGAGGCCGACGAGCTATTCCAGTACGCACGCTGGCTACAGAAAAACAACCTGCTCAAGCAGGACAAAAGCGTCGACGCCGACATCGAGCGCTTGTACCGGATTGCTGCCGAGAATGGTCATTACAAAGCCAATATCAACCTGCAAAACGGCGCCATGCGCGGTCAGTTCAAACTCCGTGGCGCAGATCGCCTGCGTCTGAGCCAGCAAC
>NZ_RWIO01000072.1:0-16274 GCF_009764655.1 Pseudomonas sp. PB105 | reverse complement strand
GCAGATCGCCGTGCAGGCCTCGCTTACCGGGCACTTGGTGCTGGCCACCTTGCACACCAACGACGCGGTGTCGGCGGTCAATCGCTTGATCGATATGGGGGTCGAGCCGTTCTTGCTGGCGTCGTCATTGCTGGGAGTGTTGGCCCAGCGGTTGGTGCGGCGCCTGTGCCCCCATTGCAAGCAGGAAGACCCGGCCGCGCCGGGCACCTGGCGTCCGGTGGGATGTTCACATTGCAACCAGGTCGGTTACAGCGGCCGCACCGGTATCCATGAGTTGTTTTGCGTAGACGACGATGTGCGCAGCCTGATCCACCAGGGCGCCGGCGAGCAGGATTTGCGCCTCGCCGCGCGCCGGGCCGGGATGTTCAGCATGCGTGAGGACGGTGAGCGCTGGGTACGCAGCGGCGCCACCGCCCCCGAAGAAATCCTGCGCGTGACACGGGACGCCTGATGAATCGCTATCGCTATGAAGCCGCCGACGCCAACGGCAACGTCGAGGCCGGGCACCTGGAGGCCGACAGCCAGAGCGGGGCGTTTGCCGTGCTGCGCAGCCGTGGCCTGACCGCGCTGCTGGTGCAGGTCGAAGGCCATCAGCAAACCACCGCCGGCAGCAGCCTGTTCGCCGCCAAGCTGTCGGACAACGACCTGGCCTGGGCCACGCGGCAACTGGCGAGCCTGCTCGGCGCCAGCCTGCCGCTGGAGGCGGCGCTGAGTGCCACGGTGGAGCAGGCCGAGAAAAAGCACATCGCCCAGACGTTGGCGGCCGTGCGTGGCGACGTGCGCGGCGGCATGCGCCTGGCGGATGCGCTGGCGGCGCGGCCACGGGATTTCCCGTCGATCTACCGCGCGTTGATCGCGGCGGGGGAGGAATCCGGTGACCTCGCCCAGGTGATGGAGCGCCTGGCCGACTACATCGAGGAACGCAACAACCTGCGCGGCAAGATCCTCACTGCATTTATCTACCCCGGTGTGGTGGGGCTGGTGTCCATCGGCATTGTGATTTTTTTGCTGAGTTACGTGGTGCCCCAGGTGGTCAGCGCGTTTTCCCAGGCGCGCCAGGACCTGCCGGGCCTGACCCTGGCGATGCTCAACGCGAGCGACTTTATCCGCGCCTGGGGCTGGCTGTGTTTTGCCGGGATCGTCGGCGGTTTCTGGAGCTGGCGCCTGTACCTGCGCAACCCGGTGGCGCGCTTGAATTGGCACAGCCGCGTGCTGCGTCTGCCGCTGATCGGGCGCTTTGTGCTGGGCCTGAACACGGCGCGGTTTGCCTCGACCCTGGCAATCCTCGGCGGTGCCGGCGTGCCGTTGTTGCGGGCGCTGGAGGCGGCGCGGCAGACCTTGTCCAACGAGCGCCTGAGCCAGTGCGTCAACGATGCCACCGCCAAGGTGCGTGAAGGCGTCAACCTGGCGCCGGCGCTGGCGGTGGAGAAAGTCTTTCCGCCGGTGCTGATCCACCTGATCGCCAGCGGCGAAAAAACCGGCTCGCTGCCGCCGATGCTGGAGCGTGCGGCGCAAACCCTGTCGCGGGATATCGAACGGCGCGCCATGGGCATGACCGCGTTGCTGGAGCCGCTGATGATCGTGGTCATGGGCGCCGTGGTGCTGGTGATTGTGATGGCGGTGCTGTTGCCGATCATCGAGATCAACCAACTCGTCACCTGACGACACGCTGTAAAAAATGTGGGAGGGGGGCTTTGGTGAAAACATAACCTTAGCAAACGAGGCTCTTGTGGTGAGCGGGCTTGCCACAGAAGCCCCCTCCCACATTGGACCTTTTCTGTTCAGTTGATTTTTGGGGCGGGCCAATATCGCCAGACCCCAACCTCGGGTTCCTCATTCCGTCATATCCACGCCCCTTGTCACAGCCCGCGCCGCCTTGACGAAACCCACGCTGAAACCTCGCTGTCATCTGCCGCCAAACCGCTCAAAACCATGACCAAAACACCCGAGAATCTTTTTAAAATCAAGTGCTTCCTCCCGAGGTTTTTTCCTACATCTGTCATCGGAAACTGCGACTTTCTCTCCATGGTTTTCACCCCCCGGCCACCCCCGCATCACGGCCTTGGGACCGAAGCCATGGCGTCATGCAAGAGCCATCTACCCCAAACGTACAAACACGACGAAAGGAGATTCTTCATGTTTAAGCGCAACGTTCTCGCGGTATCCATGACCCTCGCTGCACTGTGCTCGGCCCAGGCTGCAATGGCTGACATCAACGGCGGCGGCGCAACCCTGCCACAGCCGCTTTACCAGACCTCCGGCGTCCTCACCACTGGCTTCGCCGCCTACATCGGCGTGGGCAGCGGCAACGGCAAGTCGGCGTTCCTGAACAACGACTACACCAAGTTCGTGGCTGGCGTGACCAACAAGAACGTGCACTGGGCAGGCAGCGATTCCAAGCTGACGGCGGCCGAACTGTTGGCTTACAAAACCAACAAGCAACCGACCTGGGGCAAATTGATCCAGGCGCCTTCGGTGGCCACTTCGGTTGCCATTCCGTTCAACAAGGCCGGTGCCAACGCGGTTGATCTGAGCGTGAACCAGCTGTGCGGCGTGTTTTCGGGCCGCTTGACCGACTGGAGCCAGATCACGGGTTCGGGTCGCACCGGCGCGATCAAAGTGATCTACCGCAGCGAGTCCAGCGGTACCACCGAGCTGTTCACCCGCTTCCTCAACGCCAAGTGCGCTGAGACGCAGCCGTTCGCCGTGACCACCACCTTTTCGTCCAGCTACGGTGCAGGCTTGCCTGCCGGCGCAGTGGCAGCCACCGGCAGCCAAGGCGTAATGACCGCGCTGAATGCGCAAGATGGCGCGATCACCTACATGAGCCCGGACTACGCGGCGACCACCCTGGCCGGTCTGGATGACGCCACCAAAGTGGCCAAAGTGGGCGGTGTTTCGCCTGCGCCTGCCAACGTTTCCACCGCCATCAGCCAGATCCCTGCGCCAACCGAAGCCCGTGCTGATGGTTCGTTCATCGACGCGACCAACCAGGACAACTGGGTACCGGTCTTCGCGGCTACCGCCAGCGGCCCGGCGACTTTCGCTTACCCGTCCAGCGGCTACCCGATCCTGGGCTTCACTAACGTGATCTTCAGCCAGTGCTACGCCGACGCCACCCAGACCACCCAGGTCCGTGCGTTCTTCAACCGCCACTACGGCAACCTGATCAACAACGACACCGCCATCAACAACAACCGCTTCGTGCCGTTGCCAGCCAACTGGAAAAAAGCCGTGCGTGACACCTTCGCCACCGCTTCCAGCGCTCAAGGCATCGGTAACACCAGCGTCTGCAACGCCATCGGTCGTCCGCTGTAACCCAGGCTTTCAACGACCCGCAACACCGATCAGCAACGGCCCGTGCCGTTGCTGATTTTTTTGCGTTAGCAGCCCTTTATGAACTTTGCATGACAGAAGTTCAGTCCCGCCCCTCGCCAACCGCCTAACCCTCATACGTGAGCCTGTCTTGCGCCTGGCGATTACAAAGAAGGAAGATTCCCGATGGTCCGCTGCACACCCACGCTCAAGCTGAATGCCCAGGGCTCGCACGCCCAGACTGTGTTGCGCCTCAAGCCTCTGGCCCAGGTCATTGCCTTGTTGGTGGTGGCGGGCAATGCCCATGCGGCGACGGCGTTCAGCCCGGCCTGGTTCGCGGCCAAGGGGGCGACCCAGGCGACGACGGCGGCGCGGATCAATGCGGGGCAGATGCCGTCGGTACCGACGCTGAACCAGCAGGCGCGGGTCAACCAGCAGTTGGCGCGCTCCATCAGCACGCTCAACACCACGGTCGCGGCCATTGCGGCGCAACAGGCGGCGCAGGCGGCGGGTCGGCAAGCGGCGTTCGGTCAGGTTTCGACGATTCCCGATGGCCTCGGCAAGGGCGGCCTGCAGGTGGATAACAGCCTGACCCAGGGCTGGACCAACGCCAAGGCACCGACCCAGACCCAGGCGGGCGGCAAGACCACGGTGAGCATCGAGCAGACCGCCGACAAGGCGATCCTCAATTGGGAGACCTTCAACGTCGGGCGCAACACCACCGTGGATTTCCAGCAGCAGTCGACCTGGGCGGTGCTCAACCGCGTCAATGATCCTGATTCACGGCCCAGCGAGATCCAGGGCCAGATCAAGGGCGCCGGCACGGTGATGATCATGAACCGTAACGGCGTGGTCTTCAGCGGCACCAGCCAGGTCAATGTGCGCAACCTGGTGGCGGCGGCCGCGACGATCACCGATGACCAGTTCACCCAGCGCGGCCTCTATGTCGACACCAATGGCACACAACCGACGTTCACCGATGCGGCGGGCAAGGTCGAGGTACAGCGCGGTGCATTGATCCAGACCCACAACGCCGCCACCTCCACCGACGCGGGCGGCTATGCCTTGCTGCTCGGCAGCGAAGTGGAAAACGCCGGCACGATCATCACCGCCAAGGGCCAGACCACCCTGGCCGCCGGCGACAGTTTCTACATCCGCAAAGGCGTGGGCACGGCGGGTAACGAGCGTTCCACCACCCGTGGCAACGAAGTCGCCGCCAGCCTGAAAACCGGCAGCACGGCGGGAACGGTGATCAACAACGGCCTGATCATGGCCGCCACTGGCGACGTCACCCTGACCGGGCACAATGTGCAGCAAAACGGCGTGGCCCTGGCCAGCACCTCGGTGGACACCCGTGGCTCCATTCACTTGCTCAATTCGGCCAGCGACACCACGGGCAGCATCACCCTGGGCGAGGGCAGCACCACTGCGATCCTGCTGGACGCCAGCGGCAGCACCGCCCTCAACAGCCAGAAGGACAACGGCCTGATCAAGCTCGACGGTACGCCCGCCAACCTGATCGGTGGGCAGTTCAACCACCTCAGCGCCGTGGCCGACCGCACTGACCAGTCGCGGATCGAGATCGTCAGCGGCGGCACCGTGGACTTCCAGAAAGGCTCGATCACCCTCGCCACCGGCGGCCAGGTGGCGGTCAGCGCGGGCCAGCGCAGCCTGGTGCGCGATGGCGCGATGATCGACGTGTCAGGCGCCGTGGGCGTCAAGGTGTCGATGGAAGCCAATAACATCAAGATCAATGTGCAGGGCAACGAGCAGCGGGATGCGCCGGTCAACCGCGACAATGGGCAACTGATCAACAACGACGTGTGGGTGGACTTGCGCGACCTGGTGTTTGTCCCGGCCGGTACCAATGGCTATGCCACCGACCGTTGGTACACCGCTGGCGGTCTGCTGGAAGTCGGCGGCTACCTTGGCACCCAGGGCCATTCGGTGGGTGAATGGATGGCCCAGGGCGGTACCGTGACGTTTACCGGCAAGGATGTGGTGACCCAGCAGGGCGCGCAGATCAACCTGTCGGGCGGCACCGTGGATGTGCAAGGCGGCTATATCCGGCAAACCTGGCTCAAGGGCCCGGATCGACGCTTGTACGAGTTGTCCAGGGCGCCGGGTGACATCCTTTATTCGGGTATCTACAAGGGCTATGAAGACACCAGCGTTCGCTGGGGCCAGACCGAGTACTACTACAACCCGATGATTGCTCCGCAAGGCCGTAACGAGGCCGGTTATACCGTGGGGCGCGACGCCGGCAAGCTGGTGGTGAGCACCGCCAGCGCGGTGCTGGAAGGCCAGATGATCAGCGCGGTGTTCCAGGGGGATCGCCAGACCCAGGCGCCAAACATCAACCTCGACGGTTACCAGCAATCCCAGAAGGCCATGGCCCAGCTTGCGCAGTTGATCATTGGCCAATACACGCCGATCTACAACAAGACCACCGGCACCTTGCGCTATGCCTTGGGGGCGAACGCCGACGAGGTGTCGCTCGACGGCAACCTGGCAAACATCGCCGATGGCCTGGACCTCGCCACCGCGTTGCCCCAGGAGCGCCAGGGCAAGATCCTGCTCGACAGCGGGCAGCTCAGTGGCAACCCGTTGGGCGCGATCAAGGTCGCGGCCCGGCAGCAGGTGACGGTCAATGGCGCGCTCAGCGTGGCGGATGGGGGCGACATCACCCTGTTCGGGCCGAGGGTTGATATCAACGCGAATCTGACGGCCCTGGGTGGCAGCATCAATGCCGGCAACATCCTCAGCCAGGTCAACCCACTCAAGGCCGGCGCGGTCGAAGACACGACCCTGGCCGGGGGTTCGAGTGTGAATGTCGCGGCCGGCGTCAAGCTCGATGCCCGTGGTCGCTGGAACAACCTGCTGCTTGACCCGGCCAACAGCACCGGCGTGGCGTATGTCAATGGCGGCAAGGTCTCGTTGCGCAGCTCGAACAACGTCAACCTGGCGGCGGGCAGTGAGGTGGACGTGTCTTCCGGCGCGACCCTTGGCGTAGACGGCAAGCTCATCGGCGGCAAGGGTGGCAGCGTGACGCTGGGCGCGCTCGGTGCCCTGGGCCTGGATGGCGACGTGCGCGGCTACGGCGTGAACGGCGGCGGCACCCTGGCGTTGCAGGCTCGCAAGGTGCAGATCGGCGACAGCGCGGGTGCGGTGGACAGCGACACGCTGCGACTGGCCGGCGATTTTTTCAATAAGGGTTTCTCGGCCTACGACATCACGGGCAACGAAGGGCTGATCGTCACCGACGGCACCCAAGTGGATGTCAGCGTGCCGACCTATCGCTTGGGTACGCAAGCGTCCACAGTGCCGACGGGCAGCGATGCCGCCACGGCCCTGGGGCAATGGACGCCGCCGCTGTACCAGGAGGACGCCACCAAGGGCGTGCTGACCCAGCGCCGAGGCGCCGGCTTGAGCCTCACCGCCGGCACGGTCTTCGCCGGCGCTGCGCAGCTGGCGAGCACAGCCCTGACGGTGGGCCACGGCGCGGTGATCAACGTCGACCCCGGCCAAGCCATCCAGCTGCGCAGCATCGGGCAATTGACCCTGGACGGTACGCTCAATGCCTGGGGCGGCAGCGTCACCTTGGGTGGCTTGACCACTGGCGCCTCGGAGGCAGTGAACGCCAGCGGCCATGACCGCTCGATCTGGATTGGCGAACAGGCATTGATCGACGTGGCGGCGCGGGCGGCCACGGCAGTGGACTTCCGGGGGCGCACCTACGGCGTGGTACGCGACGGCGGCACGATCAACATTGGCGGCACCCTTGACCTGAACACCGGCCTGACCACGGCCAGCGACTTGTTCGTGGTGGTACGTGAGGGTGCGCGCCTGGACGCGTCCGGCACCCAGGCCTTGCTGAATGTTCCAGGGCAGGACGCGGTGGCGGTCGCCAGCAACGGCGGCAGCATCAGCCTGGCCTCGAACAACGGCCTGTACCTGGACGGCAGCCTGGTCGCCAAAGCCGGCGGTGTTGGCGCGGCAGGCGGTAGTCTCAACCTGGTGCTGGAGAGCCCGTATTACCAGAAAGCCGGGCTCACCGACCGGGTGCTCAAGGTCCGTGACCTGGTCGTGAGCCAGGTGCATCAACCGACTGCGCTGGGCGACAGCCTGGAGTACGGGCATGGCCGCCTGGGCGTGGATCAAGTCACTGCTGGCGGCTTCGATAACCTCGCGCTGCTGAGCAATGGCCTGCTGAGCTTTGACGGCGATGTGAGCCTGGACATGGGCCAGAGCCTGCGCCTTTACAGCCGGGGTTATGGGCTCAGTGAAAACGCGGCAGGCAACTCCCGTATCAACCTCAAGGCGCCGCACCTGTTGCTGGCGGGCTACCTCGCGCCGCCCGAAACCGGCAAGGATCTGTATGTGCGTCCGGTGCCGGTGCTGCCGGCGCCGTCCCAGCGCGCAACCGAGGCGCAGTTCAATGCCGACGGCGACCTGGTGGAAGTGCGCGGCAACGTGATCTTCGGTAACCGCAGCAGTTTGTATAACGCCGACAATAGCCTGGCGAGCCTTGAGCGCCGTGGCTTTGACCACGTCAACCTGACCAGCCAGGGCGATCTGCGCTTTCTGGCCGGCGCCTCCGCAAACGACATCATCACCGGGGTCAGTACCCAGTTGCTGACCCAGGGCGACATGACCCTGCGGGCGGCGCAGGTGTACCCGAGCTCAGACGTCAGTGCCCGAGTGATCGCTGGCTACCTTGGCGAATCAACCACGCTGAATCTGGGCCTGGACTTTGATCCGTTGCGCACATTGACGATTGGCCGCGTCGGCAGCACGGACGCGCCCCTGCCGTATTCGGCATTCGGGCGTCTGCAACTGGGTGCGGCCACCGTCAAGCAAGGCGGCGTGGTGCGCGCGCCCCTGGGCTTGATCGATATCGGCAGCATGGGCAGCAGCCTGGTGCAATTGCTGCCGGGCAGCGTCACCTCGGTGAGCGGCAAGGGGCTGGTATTGCCCTATGGCGGCACGCTGGACGGGCAGGTCTACACCTACAACGGCAAGACCGTGACATTCCTCGGCCAGGGCGGGCTGGCCAATACCAACAGCGACTTGAGCGTCGGCGTCATTCTGGGCGGCCAGTCGGTTGCGGTGCAGCCGGATGCCATCCTGGACCTGTCGGGCGGTGGCGAGCTGCTGGGCGCCGGTTTTGTTTCCGGGCGCGGCGGTTCCACGGATGCGCGTTACAACCCGCTGGTGCAATTTGGCGCCAACGGTGGGTTTGTGCTGCCGGGGCTGTCCACCAACCCGATCTACGCGATTGTGCCGGGCGTGCAACCCGGCGCGGCGCCAGTGGCCGCCGAGGGCGGTGCCGTGGCGCCGCTGGTGGGCCAGCAGGTGACTATTGGCGCGGGTGTGCCGGGGTTGCCGGCGGGCACCTACACCTTGATGCCCTCGACGTATGCCTTGATGCCCGGCGCCTTTCGCGTGGAGATCAATGGCCTGGCCGGGCTCGGCAGCGACGCCGCGACCACCTTGATGCGCAATGGCTCGTGGTCGACGGCCGGGCAGCTGTCGATTGCCCACACCGGGATCCGCAACAGCATCGCCAGCCAGTTGATCCTGACCTCGGCGGACACCCTGCGCCGTTATTCCCAATACAACGAAACCAGTTACGCCCAGTTCGCCAAAGCCGACGCGGCCAGGCTGGGCGTGCCGCGCCCACTGCTGGAAGTCGACGCCAAGACCCTGAAACTGGCATTGCGCCCCGGCCAGGGCGCCGATGCATTCGCTTTCGACGGTATCGGACGTTTTGATGCCGCGACGGGCGGATATGGCGGCACGGTCGCGGTGGTGGACCCGAGTCGCCTGGGTATCGAAGTGGTCGCCGCCGACGCCTCGGCGACCGCCGGTTTTTCCGGCATTACCCTTAAAGCCGACACCCTCAATGCCATCGGTGCCTCAAGGCTGATGGTGGGGGGCTTGACCGCGGTGGAGTATGGCCAGTCGGGTAACTTCATCGGCCTGGCATCGGGTGTGAATGCCGCCAATAGCAACGTGACCCTGCGTGCGGGCGCCACGCTGGCTGCGCCCGAGGTGTTCCTGGTGAGCAACACCGGCGCCATCGTGGTCGAGCAGGGTGCTTCGATCAATACCCTGGGGCAGGGCGCCGCCAGCTACGATGCCCGCGACGGTTTTATCTACCAGGTTGCCAATATGCTCGCGGTGTCCAACGGGTTGCTCAACGTGGTCGGTGCCGTCCAGCCCGCTGGCGTGATCAGCGGGGGGATCAACGTGGGCGCCTGCGGCAGTAGCGCATGCCTGGGCCAGACCGGGCTGTATTCCGATGGCAGCATCGTGGCCCTGACCGACAGCAGCTTCCAACTCGGCGACCAGGTGCGCTATGGCACCCGTCACCTCAACCTGGGCGTGAGCACCATCAACCTGGGCAGCGTCGAAGCCCTCGCCGCCGCAGCCGCCGCGAACCGCTTGCCAGTCGGCCTGACCCTCAACCAGACGCTGCTCGACCGCCTGCTGCGCGGCGATACGCAACTGGGCGCACCGGCCCTGGAGACCTTGCAGCTGTCGGCGCGTGACGGTTTTAACTTCTACGGCAGCGCCAGCCTCGACACCTATGACCCGCTGACCGGCAAGTCGCTGCTGAGCAACCTGATGCTGTCCACCCCGGCCATGTATGGCGCCGGCGGTGCCAGCGATGTGGCGACCATTCACACCGCCAACCTGATCTGGCTGGGCGCGACCAACGCCCCCGGCGCGGTGGTGACGGGCGGCGCAGGCACCGGCAGCGGGCGCCTGGATATCAATGCCGAACGCATCGAGTTTGGCTACGGCGACTTTGGCCAACCGAGCAACGTGAAAAGCTTCGACCGCCTGGCCCTGGGCTTTGCCAACGTCAACCTCAATGCCAGCGAGCGCATCACCGCCAACCACAAGGGCAGCCTGTCGGTCTACCAGCGCCAGGGCGCCTATGACCCGGTCAGCGGCTTCCAGTACAGCGGCGGCAACCTGACCGTCCGCACCCCGCTGATGACCGGTGAGGCCGGTTCGGTGAACACGATCAAGGCCGGCGGTGCGATCGATATCGGCGCTTCGGCAGGCCCCCGTGGCAGCGCCAGCGGCCAGGGCGCGACGCTGTCCCTGCAAGGCGACAGCATCCGTGTGGCCACTGCGGTGGTGTTGCCCAGCGGCAAAGTCAGCCTCAGTGCGCGGGGCGATGTGCTGTTGACCGATGACGCGCTGATCGATGTGGCCGGTCGTGGGATCACCTTCAACGACGTGACCCAATACGGTTGGGGCGGCGACGTGCTGCTCGACAGCCGCAGCGGCAATATCCTGCAGGCGGCGGGCTCGACCATCGACCTGTCCGCCAAGCACAACCAGGCCGGCAAGTTGCGTGCGGTGGCGACGGATGCGGCAGGCGGCATCGTCGATTTGCAAGGCAAGATCCTCGGCAGCAGCAGTGGTTATTACAACGCCGGTGGCACCTCGTTGCCGCAGCCGGCCGGTACCGTGGAGATCCAGGCCCAGCGTCTGGGCAGCAGCGGCGCCCTGGACCAGCAGTTTGCCGACCTCAACCAGCGCCTGAACCAGGGCGAAGTGTTCGGCGCGCGCAGCTTCCAGCTCAAGCAGGGCGACCTGACCATCGGCAACGGGCTCAAGGCCGGCACTGTCAGCGTGTCCGTGGACAACGGCAGCCTGCGCGTGACCGGGCTGGTGGACGCTAGCGGTGAGCGCGTCGGCAGCATCAACCTAGCCGGCAAAAACGGCCTGACCCTGGACAGCACCGCAGTGCTCGACGCCCACGGCAGCAAGCTGCGGGTGGACAGCTACGGCAAGATCATCGACTCGCCGAACCGCGCCATGGTGGTGCTGGGCTCCGGCAGCGGCCAACTGACCCTCGCCGATGGCGTGCGCATCGACCTGCGCCACGGCACCGGCGCGGCTGTCGGCAATGACGGACGCAATCGCGGCACTCTGGAACTGAACGCACCCCGGTTGGGGGGCAATGACGTGGCAATCGACGCCAGCGGACGCTTGACCATTCAGGGCGCGCGCTCGATCACCCTCAACGGCATGGCGACCTACGACGATGCGCCGCAGAAAAACGATCCGACCGCCAGTGGCAGGCCGTATCAGGAGATTACTCAGGATTATCTGGATAAGAAGCACAAGCTGGCCGTTGATTTCATCGATGCCGCCTTGCTCAACACACAGCTGACGCAGAACAAGCTCGCCGGCCTGAACAACGCCACCTACGCCGACGCCTTCCACCTGCGCCCCGGCGTGGAAATCGTCAGCAAGACCCCTGACGGCGACCTGGTGGTGCAGGGCGACCTGGACTTGTCCGGTTATCGCTATGCCAGCCTCAATCCCAATAGCCAGCAAGACGACAATGTCTACGGCTCCGGTGAGTCCGGCGCCCTGACCCTGCGCGCCGGCGGTGACCTGAATATCTACGGCAGCATCAACGATGGCTTCGCCAAACCGCCGCTGTCCGAGGACGACAAGGGCTGGGTGCTGCTGCCCGGTGTGGACTTCAGCGGCGGCACCATCGTGGTGCCGGGCAATGGTGTGACCCTGGCGGACGGCACGGCCTTCCCGGCGGGCAGTACGCTGAACTACGACCTGCCGATCAAGGGCCTGACGGTCGCCGCCGGCACCCGTTTGCCGGTGGCCGCGACATTGGGCCAGGACGTGGTGCTGCCGGCGGGCAGTGTATTGGCGGCCGACATACGCGATGCCGGGGGCAATCTGTTGTTCGCCGCCGGTACGTTGCTCGGTGAGGCGCAGACCCTGGTGGCGGGCACCCAGCTGGGCGCCGGGACACTGTTGACCCAAGGCACCCGCCTGCAAAACATGATCTGGCCCAAAGGCGTGCCGCTGCCGACGGTGCACGGTGCGAACCTGGCCAACAACACTGTGCTACTGAGTGGCATCAAGGACTTGCCGAAGGGCGCGCTGATCCCCGCCGGCACCGATGTGAAGTTGCCCAACGGGGCGGCCTCGGTGCAGTTGCGGGTCGGCGTGTCCGGCGACGCCGGCCAGGTGTGGGCCATCTCGCCGATGCTGGCCGAAGGCACCCAGTCGTGGTCGTTGCGCCTGGTGGCCGGTGCCGACACCGAGGCGGCGGACAGCCGTTTGCTGCAAGCCCACCCGCGCAGCGGTGATATTCACCTGGCGGACAATCACTACGGCATGTATGCCAAGGAATTGCCGAGCAAGGGCGTCCAGACCTGGACCGCCGCAGCGGTGGCGGTGCTGACTGCGGAAGGGTTGGACATCAAAGAGGGCGACCCTATCGACCAGCAATTGCTCAATGACTTGAGCCTGGGGTCGATTGAAGATTTCTGTGCCGGTGCGCCGGAGTATTGCGCGATCAAAGTCACCTACGTGTGGACGCAGCAAGCGGCCGATGATCTGTTGAACCAGTCCGGCGTGATCATTCCCGTGGGGGCGGTGATCACCAATGAGTTCCTCGCCAGCCTGCAATTGCCGACGGTGGAGGAGGTGTGCGCCATTGCTCCCGAATATTGTGCGGCCCAGAGCAAGACCGAATATGCGGCGACGCCTTCGAGTACCCGCTTCAGTGTGATCCGCACCGGCAGCGGCGACCTGGAACTGTTGAGCGCGGGCAGCTTGAGCATGGATTCGCTGTACGGTGTGTACACCGCGGGCACGTCATCGACTGGCACGTTCGCCGGCGACCCTTACAACCTGCCCAAGGCGCAGCCGTCCGGCAGCGTGCTGAATGACCCAGGCAGCTACTTCGAACAGTTCGTCAACGGCTCACCCACCAGTCTCTACCGGGCCTGGTACCCGCAAGCGGGGGGCAATGTGACCCTGAATGTCGGCGGTGACCTGACTGGCAATATCACCAGCACCACCGCGAGCCTGACGCGCCCCAACCCTAAGGATGCCGGGGTGGACTCGGCGGCGGTCGGCAACTGGCTGTGGCGCCAGGGCAGTGGTGATGTCGCTACGGGCGGGCAGGCTCAACCTACCGCGTGGTGGATCAATTTTGGCAGCTACACCGCGACCACTGCGGCAGACAAAATGCTCGGTTTCACTGGCTTCGGCACCCTCGGCGGCGGCAATCTGGACGTGAACGTGGGCGGCAACGCCGGGGTGCTGGATACCTTGGGTTACGACCTCAATGGCTCCGGAGCCAACCCCCATAGCCAGGGCCTGGTCCTGGCCGTCGGCAGCACGGGCCGGATTGCCAGCGATGGCAGCCAGCAGTTGACCGGCGGCGGCGATTTGCGCGTACGCATCGGTGGCGCACTGAACCCGGCCAGCGTGGCCGCGACGGCGGATCATCGTGATGGTGTGCTGGTCAACCTGCGCGGTGATGTGCAGTTGCGCAGCGCCAGCGTGGGCAGCGTCGACTTGCTGTACGGCAGCATCGCCCCCACCCAAAGCCCTGGCGAAACCCGCGCGTTCGACCCCCAGGTTGCCACGCGAAGCGTTGCCCGTGGCGGCATGACGCTCGTGCCCGGTGATGCCACCTTCAACCTGCAGACCCTGGGAGACCTGGTGGTGCAGAACGTCGAAGACCCGGGCCGGGTACAGCTCTCGCACGTATCACCCTTTGCGCAAGGCGCGAACCCCGGCAGCGGTTCAAGCTGGTTTACGCTGTGGACCCAAGACACGGCGATTGATCTGTTTTCACTGGGCGGCAACCTCACACCGTTCAGCCGCTCCGAGGCGACGGCCGACCTGGCGGTGGTCTACCCGTCCATCCTCAGGGCGACCGCAGCGGGCGGCAGCCTGTATTACGGTAAAGCCGCGCAGGCGCAGACCAACGGTGACAACACCTACAGCTACCCCTTGCTGCTGGCGCCTGGCGAGAACGGCCAGTTGCAGTTCCTCGCCCAGGACTCGATCTACGCCGGCGGCATGCCCGTCAGCCAGTCCGGCACGGCGAACAGCGCGATGGCGACGCCGTGGAATCCTGCGTATCAAGGCCGGGTTGGCAACGCGGTGGTCGCCAGTAACCTGTCGATCACGGGTAACGCGAGCAACCTGGCGTTGTTCGCATTCGGCGCCGGCACCACGGCGGCTTCATCCTCAGGCAGTGCTGAACCCGCACGGTTTTACGCGATGGACGGCGACCTGATCGGGGTGAGCAGCGGTCGGATCATCACCTTCCAGAAGAGCGCCGGGGCAGTGCATGAAGGTGAGACCTGGTATGAAGGCAATGGCGCGGTACGGATGATGGCCGGACGGGATATCGTCAGCAGTGGCCGTACCTTTGGCACCGATGGTTTTGCTGTGGCGGCGCCAAGTGACAATCTGTTCATTCACCAAAACACCAACGACATCTCCATCGTGTCTGCGGGTCGCGACATTCTCTACAGCAACTTCCAAGTGGCCGGCCCTGGCCTGCTGGAAGTGTCGGCCGGGCGCAATATCCTGCTGACAGGCACGGGCGGCGAGCACAGTGTGACCAGCCTCGGTGCAGTGCTGCCGGGCGACAACCGCCCTGGCGCGAGCATCGTCATGCAGGCGGGTGTCGGCGCCAACGGGCCGGATTACCAGCGGTTCGTAGAGAACTACCTGAACCCGCTCAACCAGGCACAAGCGGGCGAGTCCTTGCTGGGCGGCAAGGTGGCCAAGACCTACGAGGACGAACTGGCCACCTGGCTGGCCGAGCGCTTCGGCTTTGCCGGCGACAGCGCGCAGGCCCGTGCTTACTACGCCGCATTGCCCGCCGAGCAACAACGGGTGTTTGCCCGTGACGTGTATTTTGCCGAACTCAAGGCCGCCGGCCGTGAGTACAACCAGGACGGCGGCGTGCGCGAGGGTAGTTACCTGCGTGGCCGTGCGGCGATTGCGGCGTTGTTCCCGGCCAAGGACGTGGCCGGCAACCCGATCACTTACCAGGGCGACATCACCCTGTTCAACGGCTCGGGCGTGCACACCAATGCCGGTGGCTCGATCCAGATGCTCACCCCCGGCGGCGGCCAGACCTTCGGCATCGAAGGCGCGGCGCCACCGGCCACGGCGGGTGTGATCACCCAGGGTGCCGGTGACATTCAGCTGTATTCCATGGGCAGCATCCTGCTGGGGCAGAGCCGCATCATGACCACCTTTGGTGGCTCGATCATGGGCTGGACCGCCGAGGGTGACATCAACGCCGGTCGTGGCTCCAAGACCACCGTGGTGTATACGCCACCCAAGCGCGTCTACGACAACTGGGGCAACGTGGGCCTGTCACCGTCGGTGCCGAGTACCGGCGCGGGGATCGCCACGCTGAACCCGATCCCGGAAGTGCCGGCAGGGGACATCGACCTGATCGCGCCGTTGGGCACCATCGACGCGGGCGAGGCGGGGATACGGGTGTCGGGTAACGTCAACATCGCCGCGTTGCGGGTGGTGAACGCGGCGAATATCCAGACCCAGGGCAAGTCGTCCGGGGTGCCGGTGACGGCCTCCGTCAACACCGGGGCCATGAGCTCGGCCAGTGCGGCGGGTGCGGCGGCGTCCCAGGCAGCAGAAGACGCGGCGCGCAGTCAGCAGGCGGCGGCGAAGCAGGGCAGGGCTTCGATTGTGACGGTGGAGGTGCTGAGTTTTGGTTCGGAGCCCGTGCAGCGGGGGCCTGAAGACGGGCAGAAAACGTCGGCGTATAACCCGAACAGCCCGGTGCAGGTGTTGGGTGCCGGGCCGCTGAGTGAACAGGCGCGGGCGCGGTTGACGGATGAGGAGCGCAAGCAGATTAGTTTGTAGATCAAGGACCTCTCGTTGGACTTTGGGGCGATCTTTGATCGCCCCGTTTTTTTTTCGATGTTCAAATGTGGGAGGGGGCTTGCCCCCGATGGCAGTGGGTCAGGCAAAGATGTATCAGCTGGCACTCCCTCATCGGGGCATAGGTATCGACACAACTTCCAGTGGATGCTGAATCTATGGCAAATGGGCTGTTGTGGTGAGCGGGCTTGTCCCGCGCTGGGCTGCGAAGCAGCCCCAATAACAAACACCGCGTA
>NZ_RWIO01000071.1:0-2330 GCF_009764655.1 Pseudomonas sp. PB105 | reverse complement strand
AAAGCTCATGCTGACCGCTCAAATAGGGCGGGGAGCCTGTTTTCAGTGGGACGGTCCATAAATGGGCGGCTCACTTCCACAGGTCCCCGCTGGGGGGGGTAGTCGGTTATTCGGTGGCCGGGTTAGCCGCCGCTTGTTTTGCCAGGGCCCTGCGAACCTTTTCGATGCGGGTGTCGTTACCGGCCTGGGCGTACAGCTCGGTCGAACGCTCCAGGTGCTTGAGTGCAACCTCAAGATTCCCGGCCTCCATGGCGCGCATACCGATCAACTTGTGGTACTTGCTCGGGATCTGCTCCGTCAGTTGCCATTCACCGTCAACCAGGGGCAGCAGGTCAGAGAGGTAAGGCTCCGGGCTGCGATTGACTTTGTATTCGGCGTAGGCCCACTCACACACGGCGTCCGCGACAAAGGTCTGGATGTCGCGGCGCTTGAAGCGGTCCGGCATCTGCTGGCCCTGCTCGATCAGGAAATCAGCAAGCCCCAGGGCGTCTTCGAATTGGGCGGTGTCGAACAGCCAGACCATCACCTGCACAGCAACGCGGTTCGGGAAGTTCAGGCCCGATTCGCAATAGCGCTGGATGTACTCCTGGTACTTGGGCAGCAGCTCTTCGCGCTTGAGTGCCTGGCGTCCAGCCAGGCCGTTAATTGCGCTGATACGTGCCAGGTCCTGGTCCAAGGCCGCTTCCTGCAGCAGCAGGTGTTTGCGCGCATTGGCCGGGCTGCTCAGAGCATCGCCCGGGGTGTAGGCCATGCCTGCAGTAGCGGCAAGTGCCGCTACTGCAGTGCTGCCCAAGGCCAGGATGCGGCGCTTGTGCGCCAGGGCCAGGCTCACGCCAACAGCTCCACGTTTTCGGTCAGTGCGATCTTTTCCAACTGCTCGATCACATAACCTTCGTTGCGGCTGTTGTAGTCCTCGACGCGGGAGCGTTTCGGGTTCTCGATCGTCTGTTTGCGCCAGCTGGTGTCCTGGTAGTAGATCGACAGGTTGTCCCAACTGGTGACCAACACCGCGTTGACCGGGAAGTTCGGCACGCTGAACGCCGGCAGACCGCCGTAGGTGGCAATGACCTGGGCGTTTTCGATGCGCTCTTTTTCGGTCGGCGTGTCGCCCTGCTTGGTGTACAGCTTGGCCTTGTCAGAGGCGAGCAAGTCGGTGCCGATGATCGCGACCAGGTCGCCGTCTTCGCGCAGGATCTCGTCCACCATCTGCTTGGTGTCGTGCACCAGGGCGTCCAGGTTGGCGTAGTCGCCGCCGGCACCCAAGGTGACCTTGCCAGCGGTGGCACCCTCTTTCAGCACCTGCTGCGGGGCCTGCTCGCGCAGTTGCTGCAGCCAGCCCTTATTCACGTCCTGAAGCTTGGGATTCGCTGCCAGGTCGGTCTGCGTTGCAGCGCGGGTGCCGTGGAAGCCGATAACAATGCGGTCCTGGGCGATACGCTTTTGCACGGCAGCGGAATAGCGCTCTTTGAAGTCGGGAAACTTCGCCCAGGCGTCGATCTTGGCGTACGGCAGGCCCACGTCTGACTGGGTATCAGCCAACTCGTAGGTGCTATTGTCCAACGCCGATGCGTCTTTGGCTTCGCGGTCGGTGGTCTTGGTGTTGGTGCGGCCGGTAACCGGACCATTTACACCGATGAAGACCTTTTCACCCTTGATCTCGCTGACCGGGGTGACGTTGATACGCTCCAGAAAGTCAGCCTTCGCGGTGATCGCGTCGTTCAGCTCCTGGGCAATCGTCGGGTCCACACTGAACATGCGGGTGGAGTTTTCGATGCCGTACGCTTCGGCGATCGCTTCCTGCAGCTCGGCGTACTGCTTGGCGCCCCGGGCGCTTAATGGCTGGGCCATGTCAGAGCACCTTTTTCTTGGCGGTTGTTACAGGGCCAGGGTTGCGCGGCAACTGGCGACCGGCGGAGGTGTTCTGCAGGGCGCTGAACTGCTTCTGCAGCGCATCCAGCTTGGCAAGTACGGACTGGTTGCCCTTGCTCTGGCGGCGGAATTCGCGCTCTTGCTCGG
Source organism: Pseudomonas sp. PB105 (assembly GCF_009764655.1). Lineage (NCBI taxonomy): Bacteria > Pseudomonadati > Pseudomonadota > Gammaproteobacteria > Pseudomonadales > Pseudomonadaceae > Pseudomonas > Pseudomonas sp. PB105. Next base: position 314 of record NZ_RWIO01000071.1, on the reverse strand, counting down.
CGGTGGCCACGATGTCATCTACGGCTGTGCTGACGTCATCGATCAGGTCTTGATCGGGCTCAGGTGCATCGGCGGCGGCAGGCTCAATGACAGCTTGAAGGCCGGCAGCGACAACCAGCAGCTGCGCCACCAGGGCTGTCAAAGCCGTTGCTGTAGCTTCATCCATTGGGGGTTTGCTCTCTGTGTTGGGTGGAGTGGTTTCGGTGGGCAGCGCACCTGCAGCGAAACGCTTGAAGAAGCCGGTCAGGGCATCAATCAGTCCGGTTTCGGCGGTGTTTGGGCTGTCGTCCTGCAGGCGGCCGAGTTCGACCGAC
>NZ_RWIO01000070.1:0-2330 GCF_009764655.1 Pseudomonas sp. PB105 | reverse complement strand
AAAGCTCATGCTGACCGCTCAAATAGGGCGGGGAGCCTGTTTTCAGTGGGACGGTCCATAAATGGGCGGCTCACTTCCACAGGTCCCCGCTGGGGGGGGTAGTCGGTTATTCGGTGGCCGGGTTAGCGGCCGCTTGTTTTGCCAGGGCCCTGCGGACCTTTTCGATGCGGGTGTCGTTGCCAGCCTGTGCGTACAGCTCCGTTGAGCGCTCCAGGTGCTTGAGTGCGACCTCAAAATTCCCGGCCTCCATGGCGCGCATACCGATCAACTTGTGGTACTTGCTCGGGATCTGCTCCGTCAGTTGCCACTCACCGTCGACCAGGGGCAGCAAGTCGGAGAGGTAAGGCTCTGGACTGCGGTTGGCTTTGTATTCGGCGTAGGCCCACTCACACACGGCGTCAGCGACAAAGGTCTGGATGTCGCGGCGCTTGAAGCGCTCCGGCATCTGCTGGCCCTGCTCGATCAGGACGTCGGCCAGCTCCAGGGCGTCTTCGAACTGGGCGGTATCTAACAGCCAGACCAACACCTGCACCGCAACGCGATTTGGGAAGACCAAACCCGACTCGCAGTAGCGCTGCACGTATTCCTGATACTTGGGCAGCAGCTCGTCGCGCTTGAGTGCCTGGCGTCCGGCCAGGCCATTGATCGCACTGATGCGCGCCAGGTCCTGGTCCAATGCCGCTTCCTGCAGCAGCAGGTGCTTGCGTGCATTGGCGGGGCTGCTCAGGGCTTCCGCCGGCGAGTAAGGGAGCGCTGCGGAGACGGCAGCCGCCGTAATGGCGGCGCCTCCCAGCGCGATAGTGCGGCGCTTGTGCGCAAGGGCCAGACTCACGCCACCAGCTCCACGTTTTCGGTCATGGCGAACTTTTCCAGCTGCTCGATCACATAACCTTCATTGCGGCTGTTGTAGTCCTCAACGCGGGAGCGCTTTGGATTGTCGACGGTCTGCTTGCGCCAGCTGGAGTCCTGGAAGTAGATCGACAGGTTGTCCCAACTGGTGACGACCACGCCATTGACCGGGAAGAACGGCACGCTAAAGCTCGGCAGGCCGCCGTAGGTGGCGATTACCTGGGCTTCTTCGATACGCTCTTTTTCGGTCGGGGTGTCGCCTTGCTTGGAATACAGCTTGGCCTTGTCAGCGGCCAGCAGGTCGGTGCCGATGATCGCGATCAGGTCGCCGGCATCGCGCAGACGTTCGTCTACCAGTTGTTTGGTGTCGTGGACCAGGGCATCGAGGTTGGCATAGTCGCCACCGGCGCCGAGGGTGACTTTGCCGGCGACCTTGCCTTCCTTGAGGACCTGGGCCGGGATCTGTTCCCGGGCCTGTTGCAGCCAGCCTTTGTTGACGTCCTGCAGCATCGGGTATTTTTCGATGTCGGTCTGCACGGCAGCATGGGTGCCGTGGAAGCCGACCATGATGCGGTCCAGCGCGATCTGCTTCTGCACAGCTGCGGAGTAACGCTGATGGAAGTCCGGGAACTTGGCCCAGGCATCGATCTTGGCGTAAGGCAGCCCCACATCGGACTCGGTCGACGACAGCTCGTAGGTGTCCTGATCCAGCGAGGACGCATCTTTGGCTTCGCGGTCGGTGGTCTTGGTGTTGGTCCGGCCGGTGACCGGGCCCGACACGCCAATGAAGACCTTCTGACCTTTGATCTCGGTCACCGGAATGACGTTGATACGCTCCAGGAAGTCCGACTTGGCCGTGATGGCGTCGTTCAGTTCCTGGGCAATGGTCGGGTCGACACTGAACATCTTGGTAGCCAGGTCGACGCCATAGCTTTCCGCGATGGCGAGTTGTAGCTCCGCGAACATTTGGGCGCCGAAGGCGCTCAGTGAATAGGCCATGTTAGAGCACCCGCTTTTTGACGGTGGTTACCGGGCCAGGATTGCGCGGCAACTGGCGACCGGTGGAGTTGTTCTGCAGGGCGCTGAACTGCTTCTGCAGTGCATCCAGCTTGGCAAGTACGGACTGGTTGCCCTTGCTCTGGCGGCGGAATTCGCGCTCTTGCTCGGCGGTGGCCACGATGTCGTCCACGGCCGTGCTGACGTCATCGATCAGGTCCTGATCAGGCTCTGGTGCATCTGCGGCGGCGGGCTCAATGACGGCTTGAAGGCCGGCAGCGACAACCAGCAGCTGCGCCACCAGGGCCGTCAGAGCCGTTGCTGTAGCTTCATCCATTGGGGGTTTGCTCTCTGTTTGGGGTGGAGTGGTTTCGGTGGGCAGCGCACCTGCAGCGAAACGCTTGAAGAAGCCGGTCAGGGCATCAATCAGTCCGGTTTCGGCGGTGTTTGGGCTGTCGTCCTGCAGGCGGCCGAGTTCGACCGAC
>NZ_RWIO01000069.1:0-79377 GCF_009764655.1 Pseudomonas sp. PB105 | reverse complement strand
ACGAACCCCATAAGTGGGACGCACTGGACGATGTAGTGGGGCATAGCGGCTCGACTCCACTTTTAAACTGGGTGGCGGAAAAGGAGCGGATCAGGGAGATCAGTTGGTGGAATGAGGTGGCGCAGGGCGTTGGATTACCGGTGGATGGGCAGGTTTATCACTTGCATCCGATAGGCATGCTTAGTTGCTTTGGTGCAGCCTCTGAACGTAAGTTAATAACTCGTGCCATGCTAAAAAAAGCGAGACCTGCTATAGAGAATTCTTATTGCGATGCAATACTTCCGATTTTAAATAAATACGCAAAATTATATAGTGTTGATACTTCTCTTAGAATTTCGCATCTGTTGGCGCAGGTTGGTCATGAAAGTGGGTTCAAGGTGCGGGAAGAGAACCTGAACTACACGCCAGTCCGCATGAGGAAAATTTTTGGCTGTCGAAACAATCAAGCTGGCTACGATGACTCAAAGGATGAGTGTGTTTCTTTTCCGAGGCTTCGCGCTAAGCTTTGGAGTGAGCCAGGTACGTATGCCAATAATCCGATTAATTTAGGCAGTTATGTTTATGCCAATAGGAATGGTAACGGAGATGAGGCAAGCCAGGAAGGATACAAGTATCGCGGACGAGGGATTATACAGCTGACTGGTAAAAACAACTATCGTGAGTATTCTCGTATTCATAATCAAAAAGATCCTTCCGATCCTAGGGATTTTCTGGATAATCCAGATTTGATAGTCACCGATTTGAAGTACGGGGTGGAGTCAGCTTTTGTCTGGTGGAGCATGAGTGGAATGAATGATGTGATTGACCGTTCGTTCGTGTTGAGGACTGAAGACGGAATTGTCGAACACGTTGCAGATATTTCGAGACGAGTGAATGGGGGCGTGATTGGGTTGGAGGAACGTGTTTCTCTCTTTAATGAGTTGCGGAGCATGGTTGAATTGGAGTTGAATTCATAATGGCTAAGTTTTTTTTATTCATGCTGATTGGATGCTCGGCGTCAATTTGTGCAGAAGGTAAGAGCTATTCTTTAAATCCAAGCTTTAATGATGTGGATGCAGTCGAGTTCGTGTCGGTGGAAGGTGAGCGTGGTCGAACTATAAGTGGGCGCCTGTCAGGCAAAAATGGAGTGCAGTACTATATTGCCGACGTGTGCGAGCCTGAGGGTGGGGAAGCCGAGCTAGTTGATACTTATACGGTAAAAGGAAAGAAGAGTTATTTTCTATTCACGTGTGCTTGGCTCGTTCAGCATTCTGGTATTGGTGTTCACGGAACTCAATATGAAACGTTTGTTTATACTCAGAAAAAACCTGGCTTAATCATAAGGCAAACAGAACTTTCTAGAAGTCTGTCTGGTTACGAAGGGCGTTTAGAGAGCGGAGGTAGAAGCCACTTTTGGTACTCAAAGCGCAAAATTGCTAGTGCGAAAATATTAGAGCTTGAGGCTGGAAAATTGATAGATTCTATAACTCTGGCGCTTAGCGTTGTTCGAGATCGCCTGAGTGATGCAGATGTAGATGCAATAAAGGCCTATCTTAGTTCTGAGCGAATCCAACAATTGCTTGTGGATTTTCCTGTCGGTAGGTCTACTGTAGTTGCGTACAATGATATTGGCTATGCCCTGGCGTTCGCTGGCGAGGAAGTTGAAGCGTATAAAATATTTAAAAGGGTAGAGGATGTTGCTCCTGGTAGGGTTGTTCTCAAATTAAATATCGCTGACGTGCTATGGTCGTCCGACAGAGAGCAGTCGACGGTATACTACAAGCAATATGTTAGTTTGATGAGGGAGGCGGGAAAGGAAAAGTTAATTCCGTTAAGGGTGATTGATCGTATTAACTCTAATTGATGTACTGTAATGGTTAGGGTTTTGCTTCGTGTTGCAGAAGCGGTGAGCCTGGAATTTTTGAGTGGCGTGTATTTTGAACGCGGCCGTGATGAAAAATTACGGCTGAAGAGCTGCGGGCGGCAATTGTTCTACCGGCGTGCGCGCGGTCGCTTTCAAATGATCATTACGAGGGGTGAGTGCACTTATAGTTGTTGCTTAGATATTAAATATTCTAGATGCGGGTGGGTTGGAAAGAGGGCGGTGTCAACTTTATATTGACTTGGGTTCGTGGTTTTGGTGCGGGTTGATATCGGGTCTGTAGGGGATGATGGCTCCACTGTTTGACGGATGTTAGTGCGCGAAATTTTTACATGGGTAAATAATTGAACTGATTCGGAAGCCAGGGAAGAGTATGAAAAACATAATCCGTATAGAGGACAAAACAACCGGCGGCGGAACTGTTCTATCAGGATCCACCGTCATGATTTTCAGAGGTATTGGCGCTGCCCGCAAGGGCGACCCGGTGGACTGTCCGATTCCAGGCCATGGTCGAACAGAGATTGCCGAGGGCCACCCAACGTTTCATGACCACGGCATTCCGGTCGCGTTTCATGGGCATCGTTGCGCGTGTGGCTGCACCTTGATTTCCTCTTTATTTCAGGCGAGTGCGAGTTAGTCATGCCGGTCAGATTGGATCAAGTCCCAGCGCCGTCGCCACGACCTTCGCGGCCTAGGTGTTGGCTTTGGTTAGGCCTACTGCCACTGCTGCTTTTGCTGTTTGGTGTGTGCGGGACGTTTTTGTTCGGTACTCAATCGTTACGCGAACATCCCGTGAATTTCTGGGGCATGGCTTTGGTGTGGCCGCTCTTGGGTTGGTGCTTACTGAGCTTCGGACGTGTGTTGCTGTATTTCGTTCAACAGCAGGTCGCTGATGGGTGGGATAAGGCACGTGAAGAGGATTTAACCCAAAAAAATCGACGTGGTCGGCGTGTGCAGCAGGTACTGGGTGTAAGTCTACACACAGCTTTAAGAGAACCGGATGGGTCGGTAACGACACTGCTCGGTTCCCTGCGCGGTGATGTCAAGGCGATCACGGCCCAGCTGTCCCGGAAAGGTCCAACGGTGCCGCGTCACAGCCGGATAGCAGGCGATGCGGATGACACTCCCGAGCAGGCGTTACTAAGGCTATTGAAGCAAATGCTTGCCGATTTGGTGCCAATTCTGAAACAGCTATCTGACGATGCTCCGTTGGCATTGCTGTTGGAGGTCGATAGTGCTTTGCAGGAACATGTTTGGAAGGACCTATGGCGCCAAGCATGGAGCGAATCCGGCATCCGCCAGCCCACTGTACCCGACGAAGGCAGTGGCCTGGCCGCACTGGACCAATGGCTCGATCAACGAATTGGCGACAAGGCGTCTTTGCTGGTGGTGGCTTTGCAGTTTGCACCGCAGCAGGCAGTAGGAACGGCTGAAGCGGCGGTCGGACTGCTTTTTGGCAACCGTCTGACGCAAACCGTCTTGCCCCCAATCGCCTACCTGCATCGCCCGGAGCAGGCGCGCGAGCCCAACACCGACGCTTTGCTTTGCGCCGCGCGCCAGGCATTGGATTGGGTGCCTCTCGACGCGCCATCGATCCAGCAAACCTGGCGAGTGGGAGTTGATGTGCGGAGAAATGAGGCGCTGAGCAAGGTCTTGGCGGCCGTGCCGCTCCCTGCGAAGAACAATCATGGCTTTTACAACCTGGACACCTCCCTGGGGAACCCGGGCAAAACATCACCGTGGCTGGCGATTGCCGCTGCGACGCAGACCATTCAGGGCGGCGCCGGGCCGCAATTCATCTTCAGCGGGAGCGGCTGCGTTGATGCAGGGCTCTGGAGCACGGTCTTGACGCCTGTGCCATCGCTTTCGAAATAGGAACTTCGAATGCAGACTCGACGTGTTGTGTGGCTGGGAGCTTTGGTCGTTGTACTGTTGTTGATCGGTACGGTGCTGGGTGTATTGGTCTGGCAGTACCCCGAGCTGGCTGGGCTTCGCTCTGATGATGATCGCCAAATCGCGGGCTTGTGGGTGATAGCGGTTACGACCTTGGTCCTGGTGATGTGCGCTGTGGGCTACCATTTTTTTGGGCACCAGTTGGGGCATTCGGCTTATCGGCAAGCGCAGGCGGATGATGTGCCCCGGCCTCGGCAGGCCGATCATTCTAAGCCCCTTGATAAAGACGCCGCGCAACGCCTTAGCTCGATTAGAAAGCAACTGTGGGCTCAATACGGCCTCTTCTGGCGCCAAAAAACCCGCCTGCTACTGGTCATCGGCGAGCCCGCCGAAATCGAAGCCCTCGCCCCAACCCTGACCAAGCACTTCTGGCTGGAAGGCCAACGTACCGTTCTGCTCTGGGGCGGCAGCGCCCAGGCGGCGTTGGATCAATCATTCTCCGAGCGCTGGAAAGGCCTGAGCCGCGGGCGGGCGCTGGACGGGGTGGTCTGGGCGCTGGATAAAAACCAGGCCGCCGACGATGCGGCAATGGGCGCGGGTGTGCGGCAGTTGCAACGCCTGGCCAAACGCGTTGGCTGGCAGTTGCCGCTGTACTTGTGGCAGGTCTGCGACAGCCAATGGCGTCAGGCCGGGCGCATGGCGCAACCGGTCGGCTGTCATTTGCCTGCTCGCTTTACGCCGGCGGTGTTGGAAAATGCGTTGACACGTCTGGTGGAGCCCTTGCGCCGCGAGGGCCTGGCGCAGATGAACGCGGTCATGAACCATGACTTCCTGCTGCGCCTGTCGCGGGATCTGCAAGACGAGGGCATTGCGCGTTGGTGTCACACCCTGGCGCCCCTGGCTGGCGGGTTGGCCGCCGGTGTGTCGTTGCGTGGGGTGTGGTTCAGTCTGCCGGTGTTGCCGATCAACAACATGCCCGAACATTTTTGGCCGGTGGATGGCGCCTGGCAGGGTGTGCTCGATGACAAGCCCCTCAATCATCGTCGATTCGGCTGGAGTGTGCCGCGAATCGGGTATGTGCTGGCCCTCGGCGTGGCCATGCTGTGGAGCGCAGGGCTGCTGTTGTCCTTTATCAGCAATCGCGCCCAGATCCAGCAGGTTCGAGCCTCGGTTGTGGCCTTGCAGCACGCTTCCCAGGCTGACGAACAGCTCCAGGCCCTCAACGAACTGGTCCGCGAATTGGCGCGCTTGGATGATCGCGTTCAACACGGTGCACCGTGGTACCAGCGCTTCGGCCTGAATCAAAACCCGGCGCTGCTGGAAACGGTGTGGCCGCGCTACGTCGAGGCCAACAACCGCCTGATCCGCGACCCGGCCGCCGCAAGCCTTCGTCAGCAACTCAGCGCGCTGGTCCGGCTGCAAGCGGATAACCCAGAGCGTGCCGAGCGCGCCCGCGAGGCCTATGACCCGCTCAAGGCCTACCTGATGATGGCGCGTCCGGACAAAGCTGATGCCGACTTGTTGGTCAAAACCCTGGGCAACGTTGAGCCCTCCCGCCCAGGAGTTCCGCCAGGTCTTTTGCAAACCTTGTCGCCCGCGCTTTGGCGATTCTATGCCGAGCACCTGGCCGCCAACCCGACCTGGCGCATCGAACCTGACGCGCGGCTGATCGCGCACGTACGACAGATCCTGCTGGGTCAACTGGGCCAGCGTAACGCCGAGGCCAACCTGTACCAGCAACTGCTCGATGACGCCGCCACTCACTATCCGGCCCTTGACCTGCACCAACTGGTCGGCGACACCGATGCCTTTGCGCTGTTTTCCAGCGACGCCAGCGTGCCCGGCGTCTTCACCCGGCAGGCGTGGGAGCGGCAGGTGCGCCAAGCCATCGATGACATCGCCGACGCCCGTCGTGAGGAAATCGACTGGGTACTCAGCGACAAACCCGCCGACATCGACACCCGATTACGCCCCGACCAATTGCGCGAGCGCCTTGCCGAGCGCTACTTCCAGGACTATGCCAGCGCCTGGCTGGACCTGCTCAACAGCCTGCGCTGGCAACCGGCAGCGAGCCTTGACGAGTCCATCGACCAGTTGACGCTGATGAGCGATGTGCGCCAGTCACCGCTGATTGCGCTGATGAATACCGTGGCCTATCACGCGCAGGCTGGCACTCGCACCGAGGCCTTGGTCGATTCGCTGGCGGCATCCGCACACAGGCTGATTGGCCAGGACAAGGTCCCTGTGCGCGAAATCAAGGACCCGCTGTCGGCGACCTTCGGCCCGTTGTTGGCGCTGCTGGACAAGAACAACACGGACGGCCTGAGCCTCCAGGCCTTCCTGACCCAGGTGACGCGAGTGCGCTTGAAACTCCAGCAAGTCAGCACCGCGCCCGACCCGTTGGAAATGACGCAGGCGCTGGCGCAAACCGTGTTTCAAGGCCGCCGTGTAGACCTGACCGACACCCAGGCCTACGGCAGCCTGCTCGCCGCCAGCCTGGGCGCGCAGTGGAGCGGGGCGGCGCAGACGCTGTTCGTGCAGCCGCTGGAGCAGGCCTGGCAGCGGGTCTTGCAACCGTCGGCCGCTGGCCTGAACAGCCAATGGCAGCGCTCCATCGTCAATCCGTGGAACGCGGCCTTCGCCAGTCGCTACCCGTTTGCGGCCACGGCCAGCGATGCCTCGTTGCCGATGCTGGGGCAGATGATCCGCGCGGATTCGGGGCGCATCGAGCAGTTTCTACAGCGGCAACTGAGCGGTGTATTGCGCAAGGAGGGCAGCCAGTGGGTCGCCGATCCACGCCACAGCCAGGGGCTGCGTTTCAATCCGCAGTTTCTCGGCGCCATCAACCACCTCAGCAACCTCGCCGATTTGCTCTACACCGACGGCGGCATGGGGCTGAGCTTCGAGCTGCAAGGCAAAGCCGTGCGCGATGTGGTGCAGACCACGTTCATCCTTAACGGCGACCGGCATCAGTACTTCAACCAGAAGGAAAGCTGGCAGCGTTTTCAATGGCCTGGCCACAGCGACTATCCCGGCGTAAGCCTGAGCTGGACCAGCGTGCATGCCGGCGAGCGCCTGTTCGGCGATTACCCCGGCACCTGGGGCCTGATCCGCTGGCTGGAAAACGCCCAGGTCACGCCGCTGGACGACGCTGACAGTCGTTATCGCCTGCTGCTCAAGGCGCCCGATGGCGTAAGCCTGACCTGGCACCTGCGCACCGAATTTGACGCAGGGCCGTTGGCGTTGCTCACGTTGAGAGGCTTCACGTTGCCCGCGCAGATATTTCTCAGCGAGCCCGACAGCCAGGCAGCCTACGCACAAAACGGGAGTTTCCCATGAGCCTTCGCACCTTGATCACCCGCTGCCTGGGCACCCGCGATGCCCTCTGCGTCGCCCACGAACAGGCCGACCACTGGCAACCCTGGCTGCAACCCATCAGCGCCGAGTTTCCCGTCGGCAAAGACCCTGGCTACGACGATGACTTCCAGCGCATGCGCGACGAAGTCAGCAAGCTCTCCGGTGCCGATGCCGGGCAGGTCGCCCAACTGGCGCAAAAGCTGCTTCACCAGAGCTGCAAAGATCTGCGTGTCGCCACTTACTACCTATGGGCGCGCTTGCACAAGGAGGGCGAAGTTGGGTTGGCCGACGGCCTCAGCCTGTTGGCCGCGTTGATTGAGCGATTTGCCGAAACGGTGCTGCCAGCCCGGCCCCAAAGCCGCAGGATGGCCCTGGAATGGTTGGCCAGCAGCAAGGTGCTGGACACACTGCTGCTGTACCCGGAAGTGGTCAAGGCTGAAGCCGAGCGTACCGCGGCGGCGCTTGCGTGGCTTGAGCGTGGTTTGAGTACATGGCCGCAGGGGCAAAGGCCAAACCTGGAACCGCTGTATACCGCCTTGTCCGCGCGATTGGCACAGTCCGGCGGGACTGAGGCGCTGGTGCCACAGAACACCGCCAGCCACGAGTCCTCGGCGCAAGCCAATGCCTTGCCCGTCACGTCGATCAAATCCGGACGCGACCTGCTCGACAGCGGTCGGGCCCTGGCTGTTTACCTGCGCGAGCAACCCTTGGGATGGCTGGCGGCTCATCGCCTGATGAAGAGCCTGCGCTGGGACACGGTGCATCAGGCGCCGCCTCAAGAGGAGAACAACCACACGCGGCTGACACCGCCGAGAGGGGACTATCGGGCACAGCTCAAGCGCTTGTACCTGCAACAGAACTGGGCCGAGTTGATTGATCAGGTCGAGCGGATTTATGCCGAAGGTGTGAACCATTTCTGGCTCGATCTGCAGTGGTACCTGTACCAGGCCTTGAGCAAACAACCTGCGCCCGAGAACGGTTGGGGCGATATCACCAAGCGCGACCTGGGCATGTTTCTCGAACGCCTGCCGGGGTTGGAGGTGTTGTGCTGGAGCGACGGGAGTCCCTTCGCGGACGAAACCACCCGCGAATGGATCGTCCAGCATGTCAGCGGCAACCGACCCCAGCCGTGGCTGCCCGTTACCTCGGTGGCTGCGGCGGCAGACAACGGCGACGTCCTGTCGCTGGAAGGCGAGGCCATCGCCCAGGCTGACAGTGACGGCGTGGACCATGCGCTCGCCTGGCTGGCCGCGCGCCCTGGTATCCACACCGGTCGCCAGCGCTGGCTGCTGCGCCTGCTGATGGCGCGGGTGGCCGAACAGTATGGCAAGAGCGACTTGGCCGTCCACCTGCTCGGGGAGTTGGACGCCACCGCGCAACGCCAGGCGTTGGGCGAGTGGGAGCCCGAGCTGAATTTCGAGGTCAAGGCGCGCCTGCTCAAGCTCTTGCGCGTGAAAGCCCAGCGCAACGACGCCGACAAACCCACCCTGGCGCGGCGCATGGAAACATTGCTGGCGGCGCTCGTGGCCATCGACCCGGTACGCGCCGCAGTGCTCTGCGGCTGACCCTCATACACAAGGAGCTTTTCTGTGAGCATGGACAATCTGACGCTGCACTACTTCGACGCCGAAATGCGCTACCTGCGCGAGGCCGGCAAGGAGTTCGCAGAGGCGTTCCCGGATCGGGCCGCACAGCTCAACCTCGACAAACCAGGCGCGCAGGACCCTTACGTGGAGCGCCTGTTCGAAGGTTTTGCGTTCCTGATGGGCCGCCTGCGGGAGAAACTCGACGATGACCTGCCGGAGCTGACCGAAGGGTTGGTCAGCCTGCTGTGGCCGCATTACCTGCGCACCATTGCGTCGCTGTCGGTGGTCGAGCTGGTGCCGGAACTGGCGCAGATGAAAGGCAGCGAGTTGATCGCCCAGGGTTTCGAAGTGCTGTCACAACCCATCGGGCCACACCGTACACGCTGCCGCTACACCACCACCCAGGACCTGACCCTGCGGCCACTGGCTCTGGTCTCGGTTGGGCGGGGCTTTGAGCCGGACGGCCGCTCAGTGTTGCGCCTACGTTTTTCCTGCGGCGCGTTGACCGACTGGAGCCAGATCGACCTCAGCCGACTGCCTCTGTACCTCAACGCCGATGCGCCCCTGGCCAGTGCGTTGCATCAGGCGCTCACCCTCAACACCCAGGCGATGCATGTGCGCTGGGCCGGCCACACCGAGCGCCAGCCCGTCACCGCGCATTTTGCGCCCAAGGGCTTTGCTGAAGAGGACCGGCTGTGGCCCAAGGGTGACAGCGCTTTCAGCGGCTATCAGCTATTGCTGGAGTATTTCAGCTTCCGCGAAAAGTTCATGTTCGTGACCCTGTGTGGTCTGGAGCACTTGCAGCTTGCCCCCGACACCGAGTGGTTCGAGCTTGAGGTGGTGCTGCGTGAACCCTGGCCCTCGACCTTCGAGCTGACCCGCGAGCACATCCGCCTGCACGCCGTGCCGGTGATCAACCTGTTCCCGCTGGAGGCCGACCCGCTGACCCTGGCGCCGTTGCAAACCGACTACCTGCTGCGCCCCATGCGCTTGCAGGATGGCCATATGGAGATCTATTCAGTGGACCGCGTGACCGCGTCGAGAAACGGCGAGCGCCAGGACTATGTGCCGTTCACCAGTTTTCGGCACAAGGGCGGCATGCTGCGCGATGAAGCGCCGGAGCGCTACTTCCATACGCGTCTCAAGCGCGCGGCGAATGGCCTGCACGACACCTGGTTGGTCCTGGGTGGCGAAGGCTTCGACAAAGACCGCCTGCTTGAGCAGGAAAATCTCTCGTTGCGCCTGACCGGGACTCACGGTCAGTTACCGCGCAAGGCCCTGCAAAGCGCGCTGCTCGATACCCCAGTGCAGTCCACTCAAACTGCTTTACGCGTGCGCAACCTGTGTGCGCCGACCTTGCCGTGCTATCCGCCGAATCGTGACCGCTTTCACTGGCGGGTGCTGAGCCACCTGGGGTCGAACTTCCTGCCGATGCTGGGCGATGCCGAGGTACTGAGGGGCACGCTCGCGCTCTATGACTGGACTGGCAGTGAGCTGAATCGGCGTCGCCTGGCCGCGATTGTCGAGGTCAGGCATCACCTGGTGCAGCGGTTCGAGAAAGGCTTTTTGCTGCGCGGGGTTGATATCGAAATCACCCTGGACGCCCATGGCTTTTCGGGGGAGGGCGACATCAGCCTGTTCGGCGAAATGCTCAACCGTTTCTTTGCTCTGTATGCCGATATTCATGTGTTCACCCAGCTCACGCTGATCCTGCAACCTACTGGAAAGTGCCTGCGATGGAACGAGAACCACAGTCAGCGTATTCCCGGCTGAAAGCCGTCGGTTTGCTGGACGCCCTGCAACCGCGAGTGGCCGAGGCCAATCTGTATCGGTTTTGCCAGTTGTTGGAGCAGGCGTTACCGGGGCAGCCACCTTTGGGCAGCACCGCGCATCCCGCCGACGATGCCGTGCGCTTTAGGCCTGATCCGGGCATGGGATTTCCGGCCAGCGAGTTGAAGGCGATCGAAATCGATGACGTATGCCCTGAGCGGCCAGCGACGGTACGCACACGCTTGCTCGGTTTGTACGGGGTCGACTCGCCGATGCCGACGGCATTTCTGGATGACATCGCGCAACGCCGGGAAGGTCATGCTGCGCTGCAAGCGTTCCTGGACATGTTCAATCACCGGCTGTTCACCCAGCTCTACCGGATCTGGCGCAAGTATTCCTACCCGGCAACGTTCGAAGCCGGCGGCACCGATGCAACTTCGCAATGCCTGTTGGGCCTGATCGGCCTGGGCATTCCCGGCACTGCGCGACAGATCGCTACGCCGGTCTCGCGTTTCCTGGCATTGCTCAGTGTGATGCGCCTGCCCACGCGCAATGCCGAAGGCATCATGGCATTGGTCAAGTTGCTGGCCCCCGACACCCAGGCGCAGGTGACTGCGCACTGGGCGCAACGCATTACGTTGGCGCACCCGGCCAGCCTTTCCCGACAACGTCCGGTGAGCTTGTCCCAGGGTATGCCGCTGGGCAGCGTCGGCCAGGACGCCAACAGCCAGCTGCGCCTGGCGCTCTATACCGACGACCCCCTGCAAGCCCGTGGTTGGTTGCCGGATGGCGAGTTGTATCGCGATTTGCTGGTACTGCTACGTGTCTACCTGGGTTGGCGATGCACGGTGAAATTGCAGTTGTCACTGCCGGTGCGCAGCCTGCCTTTACCGGTGCTGGGGCACGCGCCGATCCGGCTAGGCATGACCGGTGTGCTCGGGTGGCGCGGCGATGCCTGGCAGGCGCCGGTTGATGACAGCCTTTCGATCAACCTTGGCCGCTACCAGGGCCTTTCGATTAACCCGTGCAATAGGGAGACGCAGCATGTCGCGTACCGTTTCTAAGTCATTGATGCTGGCGGCGACTGCGCTGGCGCTCGCGGGGTGTGGCCTGGCGCAGACGGTGTCGGACGGCACGGCGTCGACTGCCAGGGCGATCTTCTACAAGCAGGTCAAAACCCTGCACCTGGATTTCAGCGCGCGCACCGCGTTGAACACCCAGACCCGCGACATAAGTGGGTTGTCGGTGCCGACTCTGATACGGGTGTACCAACTGCGCGACAACAAGGCGGTGGAGCTGGCCACCTACGAAGGTTTGCTGGCCGATGATGATCAACTTCTGGCGAGCGCGTTGCTGGACAAACGCTCGGTAGTGCTGAGGCCGGAGGAGGGGACGCAACTGAATGTGCCTATGGATGCGGACACACGGTTCGTCACGGTAGTGGCCTTGTTCCGAGACCCCGATACCCGGCTCAACACGTGGCGCCTGACCTTGGCGCGCGACGACCTGGACCCGGATCGGGCGCGGGTGATCGAGCTGGGAGACAACCGCCTGACGCTGCGGCCCCTGGGGAAGGACTGAGCCATGACCGAGCCCAACCCTTCGCTTTACGAACTGCTGCTGCAAAATTTCGAGGGTGAACTTGAACTGCATCGCGTGAGCGAGCAGGACCAGCACACCCTGTCCGTACTGGATAACGTGCAACGCATCCTAAACAGCCGCGCGGGTGCGCTCAGCCATCTGCCGGATTACGGGTTGCCGGACATGGGCCTGATCCTGCAAGGGTTGCCCGCCACCGCCCATGGATTGATCAGCACCATGACCGCCACTTTGCTGAAGTACGAACCGCGTCTGGCGGCGGTGGCGGTCGAACTGCTGCCCCAGACGTTGCCGGGGCATCTTGAATATGCCCTGGACCTGCAATTGAAAGACGGGCACCGCGTGAGCTTCGGCACCACCCTGGGCCCCGAGGGCAAAGTGCTGGTGCGTCACTTGAAGCGCGAGCAGTACCTGTCCAGGTCTTGAAGCGATAACGCAAGGGAAACTCGATGACGACAGTGTTTGGGATGGGTATTCAAGTGGGCGGTGATCCGCGCAGTTTCAGCGAATTCACGGACGTGCGCGATGAGCTGGCCAAGCTCGGCCATCCCGCCTGTCCGGATGTGGATTGGGTGAAGGTCGAGCGGTGGTGCATGAGGCTGTTCGAGCGCAACGGCGCAGACCTGCAAACCGCGTGCAACTACACCCTGGCGTGCGCCCAGCGTCAGGGTATGGAGGGGATGGCCCACGGCATTGCAATTATCCAGGCGTTGGTCAGCGAGTGGCCACATGTATGGCCGCCAATGGAGTCCTCCCGGCTCGACCTGTTGGGGTGGCTGTTCGATCAACTGCACGTACTGCTGCGCCGCGCGACAATTACGTCGTACAGCGTGCCTGTCCTGGCCCACTTGCACGCCGAGCTGGGCCGGTTGCAGCCACGCTTTTTGCCCCACGGCACGTTGCCGTCGCTCCAGGCGCTGCGTCAACAGGTCGGCCAGCGCTTGGAACAGCTCGGCTCATCCAGTGAAGCGCTACCGGTGCCATTGAGGGTGATAAGTCCGGCATTGATGACACCTGTCGTGATCCTGCCGCCTCCTGAAGCGCCGCTGCGGCGCCACCCACTACTGCCCTGGCTATTGGTATCGGGGCTTATCCTTGCCTTGTTTTCGATGTTCGCCTGGCGGACGTGGCTGGTGGTGCCTGAGCCTGAAACCCACCTGCCCGAACCGGTGCGACTGGACAGCCTGGCGCTGTTCGATGCCGGCAGTGCAACGCTGAAACCGGATTCCACCAACGTGTTGATCAACGCCTTGGTCGGCATCAAAGCCCGGCCGGGCTGGCTGATCGTGATTGCCGGGCACACCGATGCAACCGGTTCTGTCGAGCAGAACCAGGCCCTGTCCCAGGCGCGCGCATCCGCTGTGCGTGACTGGATGCAACGCATGGGGAGCATTGCCGACAGCTGCTTTGCCGTGCAGGGCGTTGGGGCCAGTCAGCCAATCGCCAGCAACGGCACCGAGGTCGGGCGTGCTGCCAACCGGCGTGTCGATATTCATCTGGTGCCGCAGAGGGGGGCCTGTGAAGATGTCACGTTGGCGCTGGAATAAACTGAACCCTCGTCGATTCCCCTTGTCCCCGCTTCCCATGTCACCCCCCACCCGCCAAATCCCTTAATTTCCCACCCCTACCGGAAGCCTCTTCAGGCCCCCGGCTGTGCCCGCTTTTTTCAAGGCGAGGCGCCCAGCGCATCCGATGCAAACGGCAGCTGAAAACGGACTTTTCTCCTTCACCGTGACTTACCAGGCAGGTTACCCCCATGCAGTTCAGCGAATTATTGGCAGCGATTTCCACCCATGCGATCCGTCTGCAACTGGAGGAGGGCGACCTGATCATCCTCGGTGACGATGAGGCATTGGATGATCGGCTGTGGGATCAGTTGATCGCCCACAAGCCCCGACTGCTGGCACTGGTGGCGGAGCATGGCGGTGACTGGCTCAGCCCGGCCTACCGCATCACGCCTGAGATGTTGCCGTTGGTGAGCCTCGACCAGGCGGCCATCGACCGCATTGTCGCGGCCATCCCCGGTGGTGCGGCGAATGTGCAGGACATTTACCCGTTGGCGCCGTTGCAGGAGGGCATGCTGTATCACCACCTCTCGGCCGGGCAGGGCGATCCCTACGTGCTGCATGCGCAGTTTGCGTTCGACAGCCGCGTGCGCCTGCATGCCTTTGCCGAGGCGCTGCAATGGGTGATCGACCGTCACGATATTCTGCGCACGTCCATGGTCTGGGAGCGCCTGGATGAGCCGCTGCAAGTGGTGTGGCGCAAGGCAAGCCTGGCCTGTGAGGAAGCGCACTTTGACGGTGGCGACGTACTTGCACAGTTGCAACAACGCTACGACGCCCGCACCTATCGCATGGACCTGGGCCAGGCGCCGCTGTTGCGCCTGGTGTTTGCCGACGATCGCGCCAACCAGCGTGTCGTCGCCATGCTGTTGTTCCACCACACCATCCTCGACCACACCGCCCTGGATGTGGTGCGTCATGAGATCCAGCTGTATCTGGCCGGCCAGCAAGCCCAGGCCGCTGAGCCGGTGGCGTTTCGCAGCTATATCGCCCAGGTGCGCCATGGCGTCAGCGAGCAGGTTCATGAAGGGTTTTTCCGCGAGATGCTCGCGGATATCGATGAGCCGACCCTGCCATTTGGCTTGCAGGACGTGCAGGGCGATGGCCAGGGGATCGACGAGGCGCGCCTGCCGGTCGACGCTGAGCTGAGCCGCCGCCTGCGCAGCCTGGCGCGGCCATTGGGGGTGAGCGTGGCAAGCATGATGCACCTGGCGCTGGCTCGGGTATTGGGCGTGGTCTCGGGCCGCGAGGCGGTGGTGTTCGGCACGGTGATGCTCGGCCGCATGGGCGCGGGCGCGGGCGGTGAGCGGGCGCTCGGGATGTTCATCAACACCTTGCCGTTGCGCGTGGACGTGGGCGAGCAGGGCGTGCGCGCCGGGGTCAAGGCCACCCACGCGCGGCTCACCACGTTGCTCAACCATGAGCATGCCTCCCTGGCGCTGGCCCAGCGGTGCAGCGGGGTTGCCGCGCCGACGCCGCTGTTCAGCGCAATGCTCAACTATCGCCACAGTGCCGCCACGGATATGGCCGAGGTGATCGAG
Source organism: Pseudomonas sp. PB105 (assembly GCF_009764655.1). Lineage (NCBI taxonomy): Bacteria > Pseudomonadati > Pseudomonadota > Gammaproteobacteria > Pseudomonadales > Pseudomonadaceae > Pseudomonas > Pseudomonas sp. PB105. The sequence continues at coordinate 64,205 of NZ_RWIO01000069.1, read as the reverse complement.
GTCGCCGAAGGCATCCAGGTGCTGGGCGCCGAGGAGCGCACCAACTATCCGCTGACGGTGAATGTGGATGACCTGGGCGAAGGCTTCGCGCTGACGGTGATGGTCGACGCCTCCATCGGCGCCGCGCGCGTGGCGAACTACCTGCACACGGCGCTCCACAGCCTGGCCGACGCCCTTGAGCAGCGACCGGAGATGCCGCTGAGCGGCCTGAATATCCTGCCTGAGACCGAGCGTCATCACCTGCTGCACAGCCTCAACCACACCCCGCATACCTACGCCGACACCGCGCTGATCCACCAGCAGGTCGAAGCCCACGCCGCCGCCCGCCCCGAAGCCATCGCCCTGCGCTATGAGCAACAACGCCTCACCTATCGCCAACTCAACGAACGCGCCAACCAGGTCGCCCATCGCCTGCTGGCCCAGGGCGTGCGCCCCGATGACCGCGTGGCGATCTGCGTGGAGCGCGGCCCGGAGATGATCATCGGCCTGCTGGGCATCCTCAAGGCCGGCGCGGGGTATGTGCCGATCGACCCGGCGTATCCGCTGGAGCGCATCGCCTACACCCTGCACGACAGTCAACCGCTGGCGGTGCTGGTGCAAGCCAACACCCGTCACTTGGTGGGCGAACTGGCGCAGGTCGACCTCAATGGCCTGCGCGGCGAGTCCCTGGTCAATCCGCGTGTCGTGGTCAGCCCGCAGCACCTGGCCTATGTGATCTACACCTCCGGCTCCACCGGCCAGCCCAAGGGTGTGATGATCGAGCATCGCCAGGTGGCGCGACTGTTCAGCGCCACCGAGCAGTGGTTCGGCTTCAATCACACGGATGTGTGGGCACTGTTTCATTCCTTTGCGTTCGACTTCTCGGTGTGGGAAATCTGGGGTGCGTTGATGCACGGCGGTCAGTTGCTGATCGTGCCGCAACTGGTCAGCCGCTCGCCGGACGAGTGCTACACGCTGCTGTGCGAAGCCGGTGTGAGCATCCTCAACCAGACGCCCAGCGCCTTCCGCCAGTTGATTGCGGCCCAGGGCAACAGCCCCCAGGCCCACTCGCTGCGCCAGGTGATTTTTGGCGGCGAAGCCCTGGAACCGGGGATGCTCAAGCCGTGGTACGCCCGTGCGATCAATGCCGGCACGCAACTGGTGAACATGTATGGCATCACCGAAACCACCGTGCACGTGACCTATCGCCCGTTGGAAGCGGCGGAAGCGCAGTTGGTGGGCGTGAGCCCGATTGGCGTGCGCATTCCCGACCTGCAACTGTATGTGCTGGACGCGCACCGCGAGCCGCTGCCATTGGGTGTGGTCGGCGAGTTGTACGTCGGCGGCGCCGGGGTGGCGCGAGGGTATCTGAACCGCGCCGAACTGACTGCCGAGCGCTTCCTGACCGACCCAACCACCGGCCAGCGCCTGTACAAGACCGGCGACCTCGGCCGCCTGTTGGCCGATGGCAGTGTGGACTACCTGGGACGCAACGACGACCAGGTAAAAATCCGTGGGTTTCGTATCGAACTCGGCGAAATCCAGGCGCGCCTCGCCACCGCTCAAGGTGTGCGCGACGCGGTGGTCATCGCCCGTGAAGACGCGCCGGGTGACCAGCGCCTGGTGGCCTATGTGATCGCCGAGGGCGACGTCAGCGTCGCGGTGCTGCGCGATCACTTGCGCCTTAGCCTGGCCGACCACATGGTGCCCAGCGCCTTCGTAGTGCTGGACGCCTTCCCGCTGACCGCCAACGGCAAACTCGACCGCAAGGCCTTGCCCGCGCCGGATGCCGACGCGCTGGCCCGGCGTGGCTACGAGGCGCCACACGGCCCCGTCGAAACAACTATCGCGACGATCTGGCAAGACCTGCTCAAACTCGACCGCATTGGCCGCGACGACAACTTCTTCGAACTGGGCGGCCATTCCCTGTTGGCGGTCAAGCTGATCGAGCGCATGCGCCAGGCCGACCTCAGCGCCGATGTGCGCGTGTTGTTCGGCCAACCCACCCTGGCCGCGCTCGCCGCCGCAGTGGGCGGGCAGCGGGAAGTGCAGGTGCCGGTCAACCGGATCCACGCAGACAGCGCCGTCATCACGCCGGACATGCTGGCGCTGATTGAGCTCGATCAGGCCGCCATCGACCATATCCTGCAACAGGTGCCCGGCGGCATTGGCAATGTGCAGGACATCTACGGCCTCGCGCCGTTGCAGGCCGGCATCCTGTATCACCACCTGGCAACCGTCGAGGGCGATCCCTATGTGTTGCAAGTGCAGTTGGGCTTTGATGATCAAGCAGCGGTGGACGCCTTTATCCAGGCGCTGCACAGCGTGATCCAGCGCAATGACATCCTGCGCACCGCGATCCTCTGGGAAGGCCTGGACGAACCGGTGCAAGTCGTACTGCGCGAGGCGCCGCTGGTGGTCGAGCGCATCGACCTGCCCATGGCCGACCTGCAACACCGCTTCGACCCACGCCACTACCGCCTCGACTTGTCCCGTGCCTCGCTGATGCGCCTGGCTTACGCCGAAGCGCCGGGCGGCTTCGTCGGCATCTTGTTGCTGCACCATATCCTGCTCGACCACACCGCCCTGCACGTGCTGGTGCAGGAGATGAGCGCCAGCCTGTCCGGGCGCGGCGCGCAGTTGCCCGACGCGGTGCAGTACCGCAACTACGTGGCCCAGGCGCGCCTTGGCGTGAGCCAGGCGCAGCATGAAGCGTTCTTCAGCGAGATGCTGGGCGATATCGACGAGCCGACCCTGGCCTTCGGGTTGCAGGACGTGCATGGCGACGGCAGCGGCATTGTCGAGGCGCACCTGCCGCTGGAACCGGCCCTGAGCCAGGGCCTGCGCGAACAGGCGCGGCAATTGGGCGTGAGCACCGCAAGCCTGGTGCACCTGGCCTGGGCCCAGGTGCTGGGGCAAGTCTCCGGTCAACAGGACGTGGTGTTCGGCACCGTGCTGCTGGGCCGCATGCAGGGCGGCGAGGGCGCCGACCGCGCCCTCGGCATGTTTATCAACACCTTGCCGCTGCGGGTCAGCGTTGGCGCGGTCGGCGTACAGGCCGCCGTGCGCGCCACCCATGCGCGCCTGGCGCAGTTGCTTGGGCATGAGCACGCATCGCTGTCCCTGGCCCAGCGTTGCAGCGGGGTACCGGGTTCGTTGCCGTTGTTCAGCACGCTGCTCAACTATCGCCACAGCGCGCCGGATGACGCGCCGGGCTACAGCCCGTTTGCCGCCTCCGGCATCCGGATCCTGAGTTCCGAAGAGCGCAGCAATTACCCGCTGGTGCTCAATGTCGATGACCTGGGCTCAGGCTTCGCGCTGACCGTGCAAGGCGTGGCGTCGCTGGACGTGCAGCGCGTCGGCGACTACATGCTCACCGCCTTGCGCCACCTCGTGACTGCGCTGCAACAGGCACCGACCACGCCGGTGCACGGCGTGTCGATTGTGCCGCCTGCCGAGCGCAACCAATTGCTGGTGGATTTCAACGCCACTGCCCGCGATTACCCATCGCACCTGACCGTGCACCAGTTATTCGAGGCCCAGGCCCTGGCGCGTCCCGAAGCCGTGGCGGCCGTGCACGGCCAACTGTCCTTGAGCTACCGCGACCTCAACCGCCGCGCCAACCGCCTGGCCCATCACCTGATCAACCAGGGCGTGCAGCCGGGGGAAAGCGTGGCGATTGCGTTGCCGCGCAGCCTCGACCTGCTGATCTGCCAACTGGCGATTCTCAAATGCGGCGCCGTGTATGTGCCGCTGGACATCAATGCGCCGGTGGAGCGTCAAGCGTTTATCGTGCAGGACAGTGGCGCGCAGCGGGTGCTCAACAGCCTGGCCGACCTGAACCTGGACGCGCTGTCCCCGCGCAACCCTGACGTGGAGCTTTCGTCGCAAAGCGTGGCGTACATCCTTTACACCTCCGGCTCCACGGGCGCGCCCAAAGGCGTGCAAGTGCCGCACCGTGCGATCTCGCGCCTGGTGCTCAACAACGGCTATGCCGAGTTCAACCCGCAGGACCGCGTGGCCTTTGCCTCCAACCCGGCGTTCGACGCCAGCACCCTCGACGTGTGGGCGCCGTTGCTCAATGGCGGCTGTGTGGTGGTGGTCGAGCATGCTGTGCTTTTGTCCCAGGCCGCGTTTGCCGCACTGTTGCAGGAGCAATCCGTCAGCGTGTTGTGGATGACCGCCGGGCTGTTCCACCAGTACGCCGATGCGCTGCTGCCGGTGTTCGCGCAGTTGCGTTACCTGATTGTCGGCGGCGATGTGCTCGACCCACAGGTGATCGGCCGTGTGCTCAAGCATGGCAAGCCCCAGCACCTGCTCAATGGTTACGGACCAACCGAAGCCACGACCTTCTCCACCACCCATGAAATCATCCAGGTGGGCGAGGGCGGTATCCCGATTGGCCGGCCAATCGCGAACGCCCAGGTCTATGTGTTGGATGTGCGCCAGCAACTGTTGCCATTGGGCGCAGTCGGCGAGCTGTATATCGGTGGCGCGGGCGTGGCCACGGGGTATTTGAACCAGCCGCAACTGACCGCCGAAAAATTTATCCCGAACCCGTTTGGCGAAGGCGTGCTGTACCGCACGGGCGACCTGGCGTGCTGGCAGGCCGACGGCACTTTGCTCTACCAGGGACGCAATGACCTGCAAGTGAAAATTCGCGGGTTCCGCATCGAGCCGGGTGAAATCGAAGCCTGCCTGGGCGCCTTCGCCGGCGTGAACGACGCCGTGGTGCTGGTGCGCGAAGACGAACCCGGCGACAAGCGCCTGGTGGCGTACTACACCGCCGCCGCGCCGCTGCCGATCGACGCGCTGCGTGCCCATCTGCAAGGCCAGTTGCCCGATTACATGGTGCCGTCGGCCTATGTCTGGCTGGCGCTGCTGCCGCTCACCGCCAACGGCAAGCTGGACCGCAAAGGCCTGCCGGTGCCGGATGCAGGCGCGCTGCTCAGCCGCGGTTATGAAGCGCCGGAAGGTGAGGTGGAACGCCAGTTGGCGCAGATCTGGCAGGACCTGCTCAAGCTCGACCGCGTGGGCCGGCATGACCATTTCTTTGAGTTGGGCGGGCATTCGTTACTGGCGGTCAGTTTGATCGAACGCATGCGCCAGGCGGGCTTGAGCGCGGATGTGCGGGTGCTGTTCAACCAGCCAAGCCTGGCGGCGTTGGCGGCGGCGGTGGGCAGTGGCCGGGAGATTGTGGTGCCGGCCAATGGCATTCCATCGGGCTGCACGCGGATTGTGCCGCCGATGCTGACGCTGGTGGACCTTGACCAAAGCGCCATCGACCGCATCGTCGCCAACGTCCCCGGCGGCGCGGCGAATGTGCAGGACATCTACCCGCTGGCGCCGTTGCAGGAGGGCATTCTGTACCACCACATCAGTGCCGAGCAGGGTGACCCGTACCTGCTGCAATCGCGCATGGCCTTCGACAGCCTGGAGCGGTTGCATGGTTTTATGGGCGCGCTGCAACAGGTCGCCGCCCGTCATGACATCCTGCGCACCGGTGTGGTCTGGGAAGGCCTGGACAGCCCGGTGCAGGTGGTCTGGCGCGAGGCGCAGCTGGTGGTGCAGGCGGTGAACCTTGATCCGGCCGACGGTGACCTCATCGGGCAACTGCACGCCCGGTTCGATGCGCGCCATTACCGCCTGGACATCACCCAGGCGCCGCTGCTGCGCATGGTCTACGCCCAGGACCCCGTGAATGGGCAGGTGGCGGCGATCCTGCTGTTCCACCATTTGGCACTGGACCACACTGCCATGGACGTGGTCGGCCAGGAGATGGGCGCATTTCTGTTCGGCCAGGCTCATGACTTGCCGGCGGCCGCGCCATTTCGCAACTACGTGGCCCAGGCGCGCCTGGGTGTGAGCGTCGACGAGCACGAGCGGTTCTTCCGCGAGATGCTGGCCGATATCGATGAGCCCACCTTGCCCTTCGGCGTACAGGACGTGCAGGGCGACGGCCGCGAGATCGAAGAGGCCGAGCAGGCCCTGGACACGCTGCTGGCCCAGCGCGTACGTGAACAGGCACGGCGCCTGGGCGTCAGCGCAGCGAGCCTGATGCACCTGGCCTGGGCCCAGGTGCTGGGGCTGGTCAGCGGGCGTGACGAGGTGGTGTTCGGCACCGTACTGATGGGCCGTATGCAGGCCGGTGACGGCGCGGATCGGGCCTTGGGCATGTTCATCAATACCTTGCCGCTGCGGGTGGATACCGCCGTCAGCGCGGTCGCCGCCGTCAAGGCCACCCATGCACGCTTGAGCGCCTTGCTCGGCCATGAACACGCGTCCCTGGCCCTGGCCCAGCGTTGCAGTGGCGTGGCGGCCTCGACGCCACTGTTCAGCGCGCTGCTCAACTATCGCCACAGCAGCCCCGAAACCCTCGCCCGCGACGGCTACGGCATCTGGGAAGGCGTGCAACTGCTGGGCGGTGACGAGCGCAGCAACTACCCACTGACCCTGAGCGTGGATGACCTGGGCGATGGCTTCGGCCTGACGGTGCTGGCCTTGCCTCGCATCGGCGCCCAGCGCCTGTGTGCGTACATGGCAAATGCCATCGAACGGTTGGTCGATAGCCTGGAACACAGCGTGCACACCGCGCTCAATCAGCTCGACATTCTCCCAGCCGGCGAACGTGAAACCCTGCTGCGCGAGTTCAACGCCACCGTCGCGGATTTCCCCAGCGGTCACACGCTTCACGGCGCTTTCGAGATCCGCGCCGACCGCCAGCCCCACGCCATTGCGCTGGTGCAGGACGGCGAATCACTGACCTATCAGCAACTCAACCAACGCGCCAACCAATTGGCCCATCAACTGATTGCACAGGGTGTGCAGCCAGACGACCGCGTCGCCCTGTGCTGCCGCCGTGGCCCGCAGATGGTGGTGGGGATGCTGGGGATTCTCAAGGCCGGCGCCGGCTACGTGCCGATTGACCCGGCGTATCCCGCCGAGCGCATTGCCTACTTGTTGCAAGACAGCGCGCCAGCGGCGGTGCTGGCCGAAGCGAGCACCCGCGACCTGCTGGGCGCCGTCACCAGCATCGATGTGCACGCCACCTGGCGCCACCCCGTCAGCAATCCACAACTCGCCGCCCTGACCCCGGCGCACCTGGCCTACGTGATCTACACCTCCGGCTCCACCGGCCAGCCCAAGGGCGTGATGGTGGAACACCGCAGCGTGGAAAACCTGGTGCATTGGCATTGCGAAGCCTTTGGCCTGAGCGCCGTCAGCCACACCAGCAGCGTCGCCGGTTTCGGTTTTGATGCCATGGCCTGGGAGGTCTGGCCGGCGCTGTGCGTGGGCGCCACCCTGCACCTGCCGCCTGTCGATGTGGGCAACGACAACATTGACGCATTGCTCGCCTGGTGGCTGGCGCAGCCCCTGGACGTGAGCTTCCTGCCCACGCCGGTGGCCGAATACGCATTCAGCCAGGAGTTGCAGCACCCCACCTTGCGCATCCTGCTGATCGGCGGCGACCGCCTGCGCCAGTTCAGCCAGGAGCGGCGCTTTGCGGTGATCAACAACTACGGCCCCACCGAAGCCACGGTGGTCGCCACCTCGGGCCGCGTGCGTGTCGGGCAGGCGCTGCATATCGGCCGGCCTGTCGCCAATGCCAGCGTCTACGTGCTGGACGCGCAGTTGCGTCCAGTACCGGTGGGCGTGGCCGGTGAGCTGTATGTAGGCGGCAGTGGCGTGGCGCGGGGTTACCTCAAGCGCCCGGACTTGACTGCCGAACGCTTCCTGCAAGACCCGTTCAATGCAGGGCGCATGTACCGCACCGGCGACCGGGTGCGCTGGTTGCCCGAGGGCAATATCGAGTACCTGGGGCGTAACGATGACCAGGTGAAAATCCGTGGCGTGCGCGTCGAACTGGGCGAAATCGAAAGCCGGCTGGCGGCGTTGCACGGCGTCGGCGAAGCGGTGGTGTTGGTGCGCGAGGGCCGCCTGATCGCGTGGTTCACCGAACAACAGCCGCTGCTGATCGAAAGCCTGCGCGAGCAGTTGCAGGCGCACTTGCCGGAGGCCTTGGTGCCGGTGGCCTACGTGAAGCTCGACGCATTGCCCCTGACCGCCAACGGCAAGCTCGACCGCCGGGCCTTGCCGGCACCGGATCAGGCCGCGCTGCTGACCCGTGACTACGAAGCGCCGCAGGGTGAAGTGGAAACCACCCTGGCCGGCATCTGGGCCGAGGTGTTGCTGGTCGAGCAGGTGGGGCGTCACGACCATTTCTTCGAACTGGGCGGCCATTCGTTGCTGGCGGTCAGCCTGATCGAGCGCATGCGCCAGGTCGGCCTCAGTGCCGATGTGCGAGTGCTGTTCAGCCAGCCGACCCTGGCCGCCCTGGCGGCAGCGGTGGGCAGCGGGCGTGAAGTGCAGGTGCCCGTCAACCGCATCCCGGTCGACTGCCAGCGCCTGACCCCGGACCTGTTGTCACTGGTGCAACTCGACCAATCCACCCTGGATCAAGTGGTTGCCCAAGTGCCCGGCGGTGCGGCCAATGTGCAGGACATCTACCCGCTGGCGCCGTTGCAGGAAGGCATTCTCTACCACTACCTCACCGCCGAGCAGGGCGACCCGTATTTGCTGCAATCGCACCTGGCGTTCGACAGCATCGAGCGCCTGCGCGCCTTTGCCCAGGCGCTGCAACAGGTGATCGATCGCCACGATATCCTGCGCACCGGCGTGGTGTGGCAAGGGTTGGTGCAACCACTGCAAGTGGTGTGGCGCAAGGCCCGGTTGCCCCTTGAACAGCTGCACCTTGAAGGCGATGTACTCGCCGGCCTGCATCAACGTTTTGATGCGCGGCGCTACCGCCTGGACATCAGTCAGGCGCCGTTGATTCGCCTGGCCTATGCCGAAGATCCGGCCAACCAGCGCGTGGTCGTGGTGCTGCTCTATCACCATATCGCCCTCGACCACACCGCCTTCGACGTGGTGCTGCGGGAAATGCAGGGTTACCTGCTGGGTCATCCGGCGCCGACGGCTGCGCCGATGCCGTACCGCAACTACGTGGCCCAGGCGCGCTTGGGTATCAGCGAGCAGGAGCACGAGGTGTTCTTCCGCGAAATGCTCGGTGATGTCGACGAACCGACCCTGCCATTCGGTCTGCAAGACGTACGCGGCGACGGCACCGCGATCCAGGAGCACCGCCTGCACCTGGACAGCGACCTCAACCGCCGCCTGCGTGCCCAGGCCCGCGTGCTTGGCGTGAGCACCGCGAGCCTGTTCCACCTGGCCTGGGGCCAAGTGCTGGCGGCCACCTCCGGGCGCCACAGCGTGGTGTTCGGCACCGTGCTGGTGGGCCGTCTGCAAGGCGGCGAAGGTGCCGACCGGGCGCTGGGTGTATTCATCAATACCTTGCCGCTGCGCCTGGATATCGACGCTCAGGGCGCCCGCTCGGCGGTGCGCGCCACCCATGCCCGACTCACCGCGTTGCTCGGCCATGAACACGCCTCCCTGGCCCTGGCCCAGCGTTGCAGCGGTGTGGCCGCACCAGCGCCATTGTTCAGCGCGATGCTCAATTATCGCCATCGCGGCGCCGCCACCCGTTCCCAGGAGGCGCAACACGCCTGGGAAGGCATGCAGACCCTGGTCAACGACGGGCGCACCAACTACCCGCTGACCCTGAACGTGGACGACCTGGGCGATGGCTACGATGTGACCGCGTTGGCCCAGGTCGATGCGCAACGCGTCTGCGGGTACATGCATGTGGCCCTGGCCGGCTTGGTCGAGGCCCTGGAACAGGCACCGAACCAGGCGCTCAATCGCCTGCCCATCCTCAGCGCCGAGGAGCGTCAACAATTGCTGGTGGCGTTCAACGCCACCGAGGTGAACTACAACCTCGACCAGACCCTGCACGGGATGTTCGAAGCCCAAGTCCAGCGCACGCCCCACGCTATCGCGGTGAAGGCGGGCGAGCAGCACCTTACCTACCAACACCTCAACGAGCGGGCCAACCGCCTGGCCCATCATCTGCGCGGGCTGGGCGTGCAACCCGATGCGCGGGTGGGGATTTGCCTGGAACGTGGCCTGGACATGGTCATCGGCCTGTTCGCCATCCTCAAGGCCGGCGGCGGTTATGTGCCGCTGGACCCGGCGTACCCGCTGGAGCGGATCGCCTACATGCTGCAAGACAGCGCCCCCGTGGTGGTGCTGGCCCAGGACGCCACCGTGGCATTGCTGGGCGACGTGCCGCTGCTCAATCTGGACCAGGTCACCTGGCAGCATCAGCCGCCGAGCAACCCCGAGGTCGCGGGCCTGACCGCCCGGCACCAGGCCTACGTGATCTACACCTCCGGCTCCACCGGCCAGCCCAAAGGCGTGATCAACGAGCACGCCGGGGTGGTCAACCGGCTGCTGTGGATGCAGGACGCCTATGGCCTCACGGCCGAGGATGCGGTGTTGCAGAAAACCCCGTTCAGCTTCGACGTGTCGGTGTGGGAGTTCTTCTGGCCGTTGTTCACCGGCGCACGCCTGGTAATGGCGCGCCCCGGCGGGCATAAAGACCCGGCCTACCTGTGCGAGGTCATCGAAGAGGAACAGATCACCACGCTGCACTTTGTACCGTCGATGCTGGATGTGTTCCTGGCCCATGGCGACGTGAGCCAGGCGGCGGGGCTGCTGCGGGTGATGTGCAGCGGCGAAGCACTGCCGGGCAGTCTGGTGCGCCGCTTCAAGACGCAGTTGCCGGGGATCGGTCTGTACAACCTGTACGGCCCCACCGAAGCGGCGGTGGACGTGACGGCCTGGAATTGCGCACGCCCCGATGTGCCGGACAACACGCCCATCGGCAAGCCCATCGCCAATACGCGCATGTACGTGTTGGATGCGCAGTTGCAGCCGGTGCCGCTGGGCGTGGTCGGCGAATTGTTTATCGGCGGCGTGCAAGTGGCGCGGGGTTACCTCAACCGTCCTGAACTGACCGCCGAGCGTTTCCTTGAGGACCCGTTCCGCGCCGGGCGGATGTACCGCACCGGCGACCTTGGCCGCTACCTGCCCGACGGCAACATTGAATACCTGGGCCGCAATGACGACCAGGTCAAGATCCGTGGCCTGCGTATCGAGTTGGGAGAGATCCAGGCGCGGCTGCTTGAGCATCCCCAGGTCAGCGAAGCGGCGGTGGTCGCCCGTGAAGATCGCCTTGTCGCCTACTACACCGGTACGCACACCGATATCGAGCACCTGCGCGCCCACCTGCTGTGCCACCTGCCGGACTTCATGGTGCCCGCGCTGTTTGTGCACCTCGACGCGCTGCCCCTGAGCCCCAACGGCAAACTCGACCGCAAGGCCTTGCCGGCGCCCGGCCTGCAAGCCCTGAACCTGCGTGAATACGAGGCACCGCAAGGCGATACCGAAATCCTGCTGGCGCGCTTGTGGGCCGAGTTGCTCAACGTCGAGCGGGTCGGGCGCCAGGACAATTTCTTTGAACTGGGCGGGCACTCGCTGCTTGCCGTGAGCTTGATTGGGCGCTTGCGCCAGGAAGGCATGGAAGCCGACGTCCGGGGGCTGTTCGAACAGCCGACCCTGGCCGGCTACGCCGCAATGACCGAACGAATGGAGATCGTCCTGTGAGCCTCATTGAGCTGCTGGCAACCCTGAAAACCAAGGACATCCAACTGGCGCTCAAGGGCGAGCAGTTGTCGGTGCAAGGCAACAAGCAGGCCTTGAGCGACCCTGCAATCCTGGCCGCCTTGCGCGAGCACAAACCGGGGCTGATCGAGTTGATCAAGGCCGGCGAGTATTGCGCGACCAAGGCCGGTGAAGTCGACGTGCCGGCCAATGGCATCCCGCCTGGCGCCGAGCGCATCACACCGGCCATGCTGACCCTTTCAAGCCTGAGCCAGGACGAGATTGATCGCGTCGTCGCCACGGTCGACGGCGGCGTGGCGAATATCCAGGACATCTACCCGCTGGCGCCGTTGCAGGAAGGCATCCTGTTCCACCATGTCAGCGCCGAGCAGGGCGACCCGTACGTGATGCAGTCGCAGTTCGCGTTCGACAGCCTGGCGCGTTTCGACGCATTTGCCCAAGCACTGCAAACGGTGATGGACCGCCATGACATCCTGCGCACCGGCGTGGTCTGGGATGGCCTGCAGGAGCCGTCGCAAGTGGTGTGGCGCACTGCGCGCCTGCCGGTGCAGGCCCTGCAACTCGATCCGGCGGATGGCGAGATCGCCGCCCAACTGCACGCCCTGTTCGATGCCCGCCACTATCGCCTCGACGTGACCCAGGCGCCGCTGCTGCGCCTGGTGCGTGCCGACGACCCGGCCAATGGGCGCATCGTCGCCACGTTGTTGTTCCACCACATGGCCCTGGACCACAGCGCCCTGGAAGTGGTGTGCCATGAAATGCAGGCGTGCCTGCTGGGGCAGGGCGCGGCGTTGGGTCAGGCGGTGCCGTTTCGCAACTACGTGGCCCAGGCGCGGTTGGGCATCAGTGAACAGGAGCACGAAAGTTTCTTCCGCCAGATGCTCGGCGATATCAGCGAGCCGACCTTGCCGTTTGGCTTGCAGGATGTGCAGGGCGATGCGCGCGGCATCAGCGAACTCAGCCTGCCGTTGGCGGCGCCGTTGAGCTTGCGCTTGCGCACCCAGGCGCGGCAGTTGGGGGTGAGCGCGGCGAGCCTGTTTCACCTGGGCTGGGCGCAGGTGCTGGGGGTCTTGGCGGGCAAGCAACAGGTGGTGTTCGGCACGGTGTTGATGGGCCGCATGCAAGGCAGCCATGCCACGGATCGCGCCTTGGGCATCTTTATCAACACCTTGCCGTTTCGCGTGGACGTCGATAGCCAGGACGTGCGCGCCGGGGTCAAGGCCACCCATGCCCGACTCACCACGTTGCTGCGCCACGAGCACGCGCCGTTGGCCCTGGCCCAGCGCTGCAGCGGCGTGATTGCGCCGACGCCGTTGTTCAGTGCGCTGCTCAACTATCGCCACAGCGCGCCTGCCGCCAGCGCCGAAGCCGTCTCGGCGTGGCAGGGCATCGCCGCCCTCAGTGCCGAAGAGCGCACCAACTACCCGCTGACCCTGAGCATCGATGACCTCGGCGACGGCTTTGGCCTGAGCCTGCTGGCCAGCACCCAGGTGGACCCGCAGCGGGTCTGCGCCTACCTGCACACCGCCCTGGAAAACCTGGTGACGGCCCTGGAGCAGGCGCCCGACACTGCGCTCAATCGCGTGCCGGTGGTGCCCGCCGTCGAGCAGCGGTTGCTGCTGGAACAGTTCAACGCCACCCAGGCCGATTTCCCCCAGGGCAGCACCGTGCACGGGCGCATCGAAGCCCAGGCCGCGCTTACGCCGCATGCCATTGCGGCGGTGCAACTGGGGCACTCACTGACCTACGCCGAACTCAACGGGCAAGCCAACCTGCTGGCCCATCACCTGCTGGCGCTGGGCGTCAAACCTGACGACCGCGTGGCCATCGTCGCCCGTCGTGGCCTGGACACCCTGGCCGGGTTGCTGGCGATCCTTAAAGCCGGCGCCTGCTACGTGCCGGTGGACCCGTCCCACCCGGCCGAGCGCCTGGCCTACCTGCTCAGCGACAGCGCCCCGGTGGCGGTGCTGACCCAGCACGCCTTGCTCGAACGCCTGCCCGAGCTGGACGTGCCGGTGATCAACCTGGACCGCTACACCTGGCACCACCACGCGGCGAGCAATCCCAGCGTCGCCGTAACCCCGGCGAACCTCGCCTATGTGATCTACACCTCCGGCTCCACCGGCCTGCCCAAGGGCGTGATGGTGGAGCACCACACCGTGACCAACCTGGTGGACTGGCATTGCCGCGCCTTCGACCTGTGCGCCGGGCGCCACACCGCCAGCGTCGCCGGGTTCGGCTTTGATGCCATGGCCTGGGAAGTGTGGCCGGCGCTGTGTGTTGGCGCGACCCTGCACCTGCCGCCGGCCCATGACGGCCCCGAAGACATCGACGCACTGCTGGCCTGGTGGTGCGCGCAGCCGCTGGATGTGTGTTTCCTGCCCACGCCCGTGGCCGAGTACGCCTTCAGCCAGCACATCGAGCACCCAACCCTGCGCACCTTGCTGATCGGCGGCGACCGCCTGCGGCAATTCGGGCGGGCGCAGCGTTTTGAACTGATCAACAACTATGGCCCCACCGAGGCTACGGTGGTCGCCACCTCCGGCAAGGTCGAGGCCGGGCAGCCGTTGCATATCGGCAAGCCCATCGCCAATGCCACGGTGTACCTGCTGGACGAGCAACAACGCCCGGTGCCGCTGGGCGTTGCGGGTGAGGTGTATGTCGGCGGCCAGGGCGTGGCGCGGGGTTACCTGAACCGTGCGGAACTGACGGCCGAGCGTTTCCTGCAAGACCCGTTCAACGCCGGTCGCATGTACCGCACCGGCGATCTGGCGCGCTGGTTGCCCGATGGCAATCTCGACTACCTGGGCCGCAATGACGATCAGGTAAAAATCCGTGGCGTGCGCATCGAACTGGGGGAAATCGAAACCCAGCTCAACCACCTGCCAAGCGTTCAGGAGGCTGTGGTGCTGGTGCGCGAAGAGCGCCTGGTGGCGTATTACACCGAAAATCCGCAACTCGACGCGCTGGCGGTGGGCGATATCCGTGCCCATCTGGTGGCACACCTGCCGGACTACATGGTGCCGGTCGCCTTCATGAAGCTCGACACGTTGCCCTTGACCGCCAACGGCAAACTCGACCGCAAGGCCTTGCCGGCGCCGGATATGGCCGCGCTGTTTACCCGCGAATACGCCGCGCCCGAGGGCGAGATCGAAAACAGCCTGGCGCAGATCTGGGCCGATGTGTTGCAGGTGGAGCGCGTCGGCCGTCACGATCACTTCTTTGAGCTGGGTGGGCACTCGCTGCTCGCCATGCGCATGGTGTCCCAAGTGCGTCAGCGCCTGGGTGTGGAACTGTTGCTCGGCGACCTGTTTGCCAACGCCGAACTGGCCGCCGTCGCCGAGGTGCTGGCCCAGGCCGGTCGCAGCACCTTGCCGGCGATCCTGCCGGCCAACCGCGATGAGCCGGTGCCGCTGTCGTTTGCCCAGCAGCGCCTGTGGTTCCTGGCATTGATGGAAGGCGCCAACACCGCCTACAACATCCCCATCGGCTTGCGCTTGCGTGGGCAGTTGCATGTGCAGGCCTTGCAACGGGCGCTGGCGCGGATCGTGGCGCGGCATGAAACCCTGCGCAGCCGCTTCGCCCAGCACGGCGATGACGCCCAGGTGCTGATCGTCGCGGCCGACGATGTGCTGCCGCTGCAGGTGCAGGACTTGCGCCGCCACCCGCAACCGCAACAGGCGCTGGATGCGTTGATCCACGGCGAAGCCTCGGCGCCGTTCGACCTGGAGCGCGGCCCGCTGCTGCGCGGGCGCCTGGTGGTGATGGGGCACGAACACCATGTGCTGTTGCTGACCCTGCACCACATCGTCTCCGACGGCTGGTCCATGGGCGTGCTCACCCGCGAGCTGATGGCGCTGTACCAGGCCTTCAGCCAGGGCCAGCCCGACCCGTTGCCGCCATTGCCGATCCAGTACGGCGACTTCGCCGTGTGGCAACGCTTGTGGCTCAGCGGCGACGTCCTGCAGCGCCAGAGCAGCTATTGGCAACAGGCCCTGGCCGGGGCGCCGGCGTTGCTCAGCCTGCCCACCGACCGCCCGCGCCCGGCGCAGCAGGACTACGCCGGCAGCAGCGTGGACATCCGCCTCGACGAGCGCCTTACCGCCGGGCTCAAGGCCTTGAGCCAGCGCCATGGCAGCACGCTGTACATGACCGTGATGAGCGCCTGGGCCTCCTTGCTCGCACGGCTGTCGGGGCAGGCGGATGTGGTGATCGGCTCGCCGGTGGCCAACCGTACGCGCAGTGAAGTCGAAGGCCTGATCGGCCTGTTCGTCAACACCCTGGCCGTGCGCATCGACACCTCGGGTGGGCTGAGTACCGAAGCGCTGCTGGCGCGGGTCAAGGCGCTGACCCTGGCAGCCCAGGCCCATCAGGACCTGCCCTTCGAGCAAGTGGTGGAACTCACCCGGCCGGTGCGCAGCCTGGCCCACAGCCCGTTGTTCCAGACGCTGCTGGCCTGGCAGGACAGCAGCGCGCCGACCCTGGCCCTGGGCGACCTGGCTCTGGAAGGCATCGTCGAGAACAGCCACTTTGCCAAGTTCGACCTGTCGCTGAACCTGGGCGAAGTGCAGGGCACGATTCTCGGCGCGCTGGAATACGCCGTGGCGCTGTTCGATGAAGCGACGGTGCAGCGTTACGTCGGCTACTTCACCCGCGTGTTGCAGGCCATGGTCGATAACGACCAGGCGGTGCTGGAGCACGCGCCGCTGCTGGACGAGCGCGAGCGCCAGCACCTGCTGTTCGACTTCAATGCGACACAGGTGGATTACAACCTCGACCAGACCTTGCACGGGATGTTCGAGGCCCAGGTGGCACGCACGCCCGACGCGATTGCGCTTAAAGCCGGGGAACAGCAACTCACGTATGCCGAACTGAATACACGGGCCAACCAACTGGCCCATCACCTGCTGGAACGGGGCGTACAGCCCGATTCGCGGGTGGCGATCTGCGTGGAACGTGGCCTGGACATGGTCATCGGCCTGTACGCGATCCTCAAGGCCGGCGCCGCCTATGTGCCGCTGGACCCGGCATACCCGCTGGAGCGCATCGCCTACATGCTGGAAGACAGCG
The DNA here is from genome assembly GCF_009764655.1 of Pseudomonas sp. PB105. Lineage (NCBI taxonomy): Bacteria > Pseudomonadati > Pseudomonadota > Gammaproteobacteria > Pseudomonadales > Pseudomonadaceae > Pseudomonas > Pseudomonas sp. PB105. The sequence goes on along the minus strand of NZ_RWIO01000069.1, from coordinate 47,573 downwards.
CGCCCGCCGTCGTGCTGATCCAGGACGCTACCCGTGCGCTGGTGGGCGCGGTGCCGGTGGTTGATCTGGACCAGCCGAGCTGGCACCGGCAATCCGTGGAGAACCCCGGTTTAGCAGGCGTGAGTGCCTACGTGATCTACACCTCCGGCTCCACCGGCCAGCCCAAGGGCGTGATCAATGATCATAGCGGCGTGGTCAATCGCCTGCTGTGGATGCAGGACGAATATGGGCTCACGGCCCAGGACCGGGTCTTGCAGAAAACCCCGTTCAGCTTCGATGTGTCGGTCTGGGAATTCTTCTGGCCGTTGTTCACCGGCGCTTGCCTGGTGATGGCGCGTCCCGGCGGGCATAAAGACCCGGCGTACCTGTGTGAGGTGATCGAGGCCGAACACATCACCACGCTGCACTTTGTGCCGTCGATGCTCGACGTGTTCCTGGCCCATGGCGATGTCAGCCAGGCCGCCGGGCTGGTGCGCGTAATGTGCAGCGGCGAAGCCTTGCCGGGCAGCCTGGTGCGGCGTTTCAAGCAGCAGTTGCCAGGCAGCGGGCTGCATAACCTGTATGGCCCGACCGAAGCTGCTGTCGACGTGACGGCGTGGAACTGCGCAGGCCCGGTGACGCCGGACAACACCCCCATCGGCAAGCCCATCGCCAACACCCGCATGTACCTGCTGGACGGGCAATTGCAGCCGGTGCCGCTGGGCGTGGTCGGCGAGCTGTTTATTGGCGGCGTGCAAGTGGCGCGGGGTTACCTGAACCGCCCGGAACTGACCGCCGAACGCTTTCTCCAGGATCCCTTTACCCATGGGCGGATGTACCGCACCGGCGACGTCGGACGCTACCTGCCCGATGGGAATATTGAGTACCTGGGCCGCAACGACGACCAGGTGAAAATCCGTGGCTTGCGCATCGAACTGGGCGAGATCCAGGCGCGCCTGACCGAGTGCCCGGCGGTCAACGAGGCCGCCGTGATCGCCCGTGAAGACCGCCTGGTGGCGTACTACACCGGCGCCTTTGCCGACATCGATGTGCTGCGCAGTCAGCTGCTGCATCACCTGCCTGAGTTCATGGTGCCGGCGGTCTTCGTCCACCTCGGCGCGTTGCCCTTGAGCCCCAACGGCAAGCTCGACCGCAAGGCGCTGCCCGCGCCGGGCCTGGAGTCGATGGTGGTGCGCGAATACGAAGCGCCCGAGGGCGACACGGAAATCGCCCTGGCCAGCCTGTGGGCCGAGTTGCTCAAGGTGGAGCGTGTGGGGCGTCACGACAACTTCTTCGAACTGGGCGGGCATTCGTTGCTGGCGGTGAGCCTGATGGGGCGCATGCGCGGCCTGGGTTTGTCGGCGGACGTAAAAGTCCTGTTCGGTCAGCCCACCCTGTCGGCCTTGGCGGCGGCGTTGGGCGGTGGCCGCGAAGTGTCGGTGCCGGCCAATGGCATCGTCGCCGGCTGCACCTCGATCACCCCAGCGATGTTGCCGCTGATCGCGCTGGAGCAGGCCGCCATCGACCGCCTCGTCGCGTGTATCCCCGGTGGCGCGGCGAATGTGCAGGACATCTACCCGCTGGCGCCGTTGCAGGCCGGCATGCTCTATCACCATCGCGCCGTGCAGGCCGGCGATGCCTATGTGCTGCAGGCGCAGTTTGCCTTTGACAGCCGCCAGCGCCTGGATGCGTTTGCCCTGGCGTTGCAGGCGGTGATCGAGCGCCATGACATCCTGCGCTCGTCGTTCCACTGGGACGGCCTGGAAGAACCGGTGCAGGTGGTCTGGCGCAAGGCATCGCTGCGGGTTGAAAGCGGTCCGTTGCCCCCGCGCCTGGACCTGTCCGAGGCGCCATTGATGCGCCTGGTGTGCAGCGAAGAAACCCCGCGTGTGGTCGCCACCTTGCTGTTCCATCACCTGGTCATGGACCACATCGCCCTGGAGATCCTGCAACACGAGCTGCAGGCGTTCCTGCTGGGCACGCAACACACCTTGGGCACGCCTGTGCCGTATCGCAACTATGTGGCACAGACGGTGGCACAGACGGTGGCGCAGACGCGCGTGGACGATCACGAAGAGTTTTTCCGCGACATGCTTGGTCAGATCGACGAGCCCACGGAGGTGGCCAACCTGGGCATCGATGAACAGGTACGCCTGGCGATTGCTCCTCAATTAAGCCAGCGCCTGCGCACTCAGGCGCGCCAGTGCGGCGTCAGCGCCGCCAGCCTGATGCACCTGGGGTGGGCCCAGGTGCTGGGCAAGGTGTCGGGCCGTGAGCAGGTGGTGTTCGGCACCGTGATGCTCGGCCGCATGCAAGGCGGCGAAGGCGCCGAGCGGGCAATGGGCGTGTTCATCAACACATTGCCGTTGCGGGTCGACCTCGGCGAGCACTCGGTACGCAGCGCCGCTCGCGCCACCCATGCGCGGCTGAGCCAACTGCTCAGCCATGAACACGCACCGCTGACAGTGGCCCAGCGTTGCAGTGGGGTGCCGGTGAGCACGCCGCTGTTCAGCGTGCTGTTCAACTATCGGCACAGCGCGCCGCAGGTCGCTGGAGTGGCTGAGGCGTGGCAGGGCATTGAGCTGCTCAAGGCCGAGGAACACAGCAACTACGGCGTGTCGATGAGCGTGGATGACCTGGGCGATGGCTTCACCTTCAAAGCCTCGGGGCAGGGCGCCCGGCGGCTGTGTGATTACCTGAGTGTGGCTCTGGAGCAGTTGGTGCAGGCGCTGGAACAGGGCAGCGATACCGCCATCAGCCGCTTGCCGATCCTGCCCGTCGCCGAACAGCACCAACTGCGGCTGGCGTTCAACGCCAGCACCCGCGACTTCCCCCGTGAGCACACGGTGCAGCGCCTGTTCCAAGCCCAGGCCCAGGCACGTCCCGACGCAGTGGCCGTGGTGCAGGGCGAGCAGCGCGTGAGCTACGGCGAGCTGAATGCCAGCGCCAACCGCCTGGCCCATCACCTGGTGGGCCTGGGCGTAAAACCGGGCGACAACGTGGCGATCCTGCTGCCGCGTTCTGTCGCGCTGCTGGTCGGTCAACTGGCCGTGTTGAAGTGCGCGGCCGCCTATGTGCCGCTGGACATCAACGCACCCGCCGAACGCCAGGCGTTCATGGTGCAGGACAGCGATGCGCGCTGGTTGTTGACCCGCAGTGATGCGCTGATCGACTACGCGGCGCAGCGCCTGGACCTGGACACCCTGGTCCTCGATCCACAGCCGAGCCATAACCCGGACCTGTCGCAAGCCTCGGACAGCGTGGCGTACATCATGTACACCTCCGGCTCCACCGGCATTCCCAAGGGCGTGCGGGTGCCCCATCGCGGCATCACGCGGTTGGTGCTCAACAACGGCTACGCGGACTTCAACTCCAGCGACCGCGTGGCCTTCGCCTCCAACCCGGCGTTCGACGCCAGCACCATGGATGTCTGGGGGCCGTCGCTCAACGGTGGGCAGGTGCAGGTCATCGATCACGCCACCTTGCTTGACCCTGCGGCATTCGGCGCGGCGCTGCGTGGCGCGACGGTGCTGTTTGTCACCACGGCGTTGTTCAACCAGTACGTGCAGCTGATTCCCGACGCATTGGCCGGTTTGCGCATCCTGCTGTGCGGCGGCGAGCGTGCCGATCCTGCGGCGTTTCGCAGCCTGTTGGCCCAGGCGCCGGCGTTACGCCTGGTGCATTGCTACGGCCCGACGGAAACCACCACCTACGCCACCACCCATGAAGTGCGCACGATTGCCGACGACGCCGACAGCGTGCCGGTGGGGCGACCGATCTCCAACACCCAGGTGCATGTGCTGGATGCGTACTTGCAGCCGGTGCCCCAGGGCGTGACCGGTGAAATCTGCATCGGTGGTGACGGCGTGGCCCTGGGTTATTTGAATCGACCGGAGCTCACCGCTGAAAAGTTTGTGCAGGATCCCTTCAATCCGCAGGCCTTGATGTACCGCACCGGCGACCTCGGCCGCTGGACCGTGGATGGCCTGCTCGAATGCATCGGACGCAATGACGATCAGGTGAAGATCCGGGGTTTCCGCATCGAGTTGGGCGAGATCGAAGCGCGCCTGATGACTTGCGTGGGCATTCAGGACGCGGTGGTGTTGGCCCGTGAAGACGCGCCGGGGGATAAGCGTCTGGTGGCGTATTTCACCTGGGCGGCGCAGCCCGTTGGTATCGACGGCATCCGCGCCCATCTGCAAGGGCAGCTGCCGGACTACATGCTGCCTTCGGCCTATGTGCCGCTGGACCAGCTGCCGTTGACTGCCAATGGCAAGGTTGACCGCAAAGCCCTGCCGGTGCCGGCCCTGGACGCGCAGGTCAGTCGCGAGTTCGAAGCACCGATCGATGCTCTGGAACAGACCCTGGCGCAGTTATGGGCCGAGGTGCTGAAGCTGGAACAGGTTGGCCGGCATGACAGTTTCTTTGAGTTGGGCGGGCATTCGCTGTTGGCGATTCGCCTGGTCAACCTGATGGAAACCGCAGGGCTGGCGGTGAGCCTGGCCGAGTTGTTCCAACACGCCAGCGTCGCCTCGGTGGCCGTCATGCTGCGCCAGCGCACCGACGAGCCGGTGCGCGACGCTTCGGTGATCACGGTGCGCAGCAGCGGCAAGCAAGCGCCGTTGTTCCTGGTGCATGAATTCAGCGGCATGGACGTGTACTTCCCGGCGCTGGGCCAGCATCTGCCGGGTGACTACCCGATCTATGGCCTGCCGGGACTGGCGCTCGGCGAGTCGCACCTCAACACCCTGGAAGGCCTGGCGGCACGCATGGTCGGCCTGATTCGCGGCCTGCAACCCCATGGGCCGTATCGCATCGCGGGGTGGTCATTTGGCGGGGTGCTGGCCTATGAAGTGGCGATGCAATTGCTGGGGCTGGATGAACCGGTGGCGTTCCTCGGCCTGATCGACAGCTACGTGCCGCGCCTGACCGACCAGGGCAAGGCGCGCTGGAGCGGGCCGGATGCGCTCAAGCGGCATTTGCTGTTGCAGTGCCGCGCCTATTGGAACGCACAGGGAGGTGTGGATGAGCTGGCGAGGATTGAACAGCTGGACGCGCAGATTGGACAGCTGGACTTTGCAGGTCTGCTGCAACGCTGTCGCGATCAAGGTTTGCTATACGCGCAAATGGCGGCGGCTGCGGATGCGGACCTCTTGAGCTTTATCGAGCGCGAAGTCGGTCACGGGCATGCGCTGGCGCATTACAGCCTGTTCCCGTTGCCGATACCGGTGCATCTGTTCAGCGCTGTGGAGCGGCCGACCGAGTTGTCGCGGCGCAGTGTATCGCTCGGTTGGGAGGACGCCCTGGCGCCTGGGCAATTGCGCCAAGTGGACGTGCCGGGTGATCACCAGAGCATGATGCAGGCGCCGCACATCCGTGCATTGGGCGCGGCGATGACAGAGGCCTTGGCGGGGTGCTCACCGGTGCTGGAAACCGCGCATCAACCGATGCTGCGGATCCAGGGCGGACGGGCCGGCTATGCGCCGGTGTTCTGTGTACCGGGGGCAGGGGACAGCGTTACCGGGTTCGTTGGCCTTGGCGAAGCGCTTGGGCGAGACTGGCCGTTGTTCGGCTTGCAGCCGCGCGGGCTGGACGGCGAGGCGGTGCCCCATAGCCAGGTGGAAGCGGCGGCGCGTTGTTATCTGCTCGCGCTGGAGCATGAGTATCCCCATGGGCCGGTGCATCTGGTGGGGCATTCGTTTGGCGGTTGGGTCGCGCTGGAGATGGCGCTGCGGTTGCAGGCGGCGGGGCGGGAAGTGGCGTCGTTGACGGTGATCGACAGCGAGGCGCCGGGGGTTGCGGGTCGGGCTTATACGACGACGGCGGCGTTGTTGCGGTTGATCGAAGCGATGAAGCTGGCGGCGGGTAAACCCCTCGGAATTGACCGTGAGGACTTCGCGGCTGGCGATGAAGTGGCGCAGCGCCAGAGCCTGCATGCCGGGATGGCGGGGGCGGGGTTGTTGCCGGCCCGTGCCAGTGTTGACGCGATGGCGGGGCCGGCGCGCACTTACGCGGTCGCATTGCGCACGGTGTATCGCCCGGCACAGCGCTATCGCGGGGTGGTGCGGTTGGTGTTGGCCGAGGATCCGGCGTTGGATGCGGCGGGCAATCAGCGCGAGCAAGGCGGGATGGTCGAGGGCTGGAAGCGCCAGGGCAGTGGCTTGGAGGTTTGGTATGGCGGGGGGAATCATTTCACTTTGCTCAAGGCGCCGAATGTTCAGGGGTTGGCTGTGTGGTGGTTGGAAGGCGTTGCGGCGGAGGTGGTGTCGTGACGGGAAGGCTTGTTGGGGCGAGGGAGCTTGCTCCCGATGAGGGGGTGTCAGTTGATGCAACTTTGGCTGAGCCACCGTTATCGGGGGCAAGCCCCCTCCCACATTTTGATCTCCATACATCAGGTGGGCCAAGGATGGCCCATCGCGGCGGCCCACGGATTCAAGCCGGAGTGAGGGCATGCCGAGCCTAGGCGAGGCACCGAGTGTGGGGGGCTTTTCCAAAGTGACCCGCCGTAAGGGCGGAACCAACAGCCGCCATTACCGCAGAAACGGATATGTACCCGATCAAACCTCATCATCTTCATATGGTCACCTATGCAAAACTCTAAATTTCGCAAAATCGGCATATTCACCGTACTGGCCGTCGCCATAAGCCTGATCATCTACACCGTCCAGGCCCCAGCCGACGCACCGCTGTACCTCACCGCAACCGCCGAACGCGGCGATATCGAAAACGCCGTCCTGGCCACCGGCCTGCTCGAAGGCATCAAGCAGGTCGACGTCGGCGCCCAGGTCTCTGGGCAGTTGAAGTCGCTCAAGGTCAAGGTCGGCGACAAGGTCAAGAAGGGCCAGTGGCTGGCGGAAATCGACCCGCTGATCCTGCAGAACACCCTGCGCAAGGCCCAGGTGGATGAGGAAAACCTCCAGGCCCAGCGCCGGGCCACGGCGGCGCAGCTCAGGCAGGCCAAGTCGGTGTATGAGCGCTACAAAGGCTTGCAGAATGACGAGTCGGTCTCACGCCAGGATTTCGAAGACGCCGAATCGAGCTATCAGGTACAGCAGGCCAACCTGTTGGCCCTGGATGCGCAGATCAAAAGCGCGCATATCCAGATCGACACCGCCAAGATCAACCTGGACTACACCCGCATCAATGCGCCTATCGACGGCGATGTGGTGGGCATCGTCACCCAGGAAGGCCAGACGGTGATCGCCAGCCAGTTGGCACCGGTACTGCTCAAGTTGGCGGACCTCGACACAATGACGGTCAAGGCCCAGGTGTCGGAGGCGGATGTGATTCATATCAGCCCCGGCCAGCAGGTGTATTTCACCATCCTCGGTGAGGCTGACAAACGCTACTACGCCAAGCTGCGCGGTACCGAGCCGGCGCCGCAGAACTTCCTCGAAACCCAGACCGCCGGCACGCCCAAGCAGAACACGGCGGTGTTCTACAACGCGTTGTTCGATGTGCCCAACCCCGACCACCGCCTGCGCATCGCCATGACCGCCCAGGTGCGCATCGTGCTCGACACCGCCGAGGCCGCGTTGATGGTGCCGGTGGCCGCACTCGGGGCGCGCAACCAGGACGGCAGTTACGCGCTGCGGGTGCTGGACGCCAAGGGCAAGGCGGTGTCGCGGGATGTGAAGACCGGCATCAACAACAACGTCAAGGTGCAGATCCTGGACGGCCTGGCCGAGGGCGATAAAGTGGTGATCGGCGATGCGTCGCCTGCCGTGGCGGGGAACTGACGGATGAGCCAGCCACTGTTGGAACTCAAGGGCATCACCCGCGGTTTCATGGCCGGCGAGCGCGAATTCATTGCGCTCAAGGGTATCGACCTGACGATTCAGGCCGGGGAAATGGTCGCGATTATCGGTGCGTCCGGGTCCGGCAAATCCACCTTGATGAACATCCTCGGCGGCCTGGATTACGCCACCGCCGGCAGCTACAAAATCAATGGCATCGAAACCCGCTCGTTGGGCGATGAGCAACTGGCGGAGCTGCGTCGCGATTACTTCGGGTTCATCTTCCAGCGCTACCACTTGCTGGCGCACCTCAGCGCCTTGCACAACGTGGAAATGCCGGCGATCTATGCCGGCACTCCTGAGACCCAACGCCACAGTCGCGCACGGGAATTGCTCGAACGGCTGGGCCTGGCCAGCCACACCACGCACCGGCCCAGCCAGCTCTCCGGCGGCCAGCAGCAGCGGGTGAGTATCGCGCGGGCCTTGATGAACGGCGGTGAAGTGATCCTCGCCGACGAACCCACCGGCGCCCTCGACACCCACAGCGGTAAGGAGGTGATGCGCATCCTCGCTGAACTGCACGCGGCGGGGCACACGGTGATCATCGTCACCCACGACCCGAAAGTGGCGGCGAATGCCCAGCGCATTGTCGAGGTCTGCGACGGCGAGATCATCAGTGACAAGGCCAACGCCAGCAGTGGCCTGGACGTGCCGGCCGAGACGCCGATAGAGCCGCGGCGCAGCGGCGCACGGCGGCTGGTGGCGAGCCTGGGGCTGTTCAAGGAAGCGTTCAACATGGCCTGGGTCGCGCTGGTGTCCCATCGCATGCGTACCTTGCTGACCATGCTTGGCATCGTCATCGGCATCACCTCGGTGGTGTCGATCTCGGCAATTGGCGAAGGCGCCAAGCGCTATGTGCTCAAGGACATCCAGGCGATCGGCAGCAACACCATCGATATCTTTTCCGGCACCAGTTTCGGCGACAGCCGCGCCTCGGCCATCGAAACCCTGATGCCATCGGATGTGGACGCGCTGAACCAGCTGTACTACGTGGACAGCGCCACGCCGGTGGTGGGCCGCAGTCTGTTGCTGCGCTACGGCAATATCGACCTGGACGCCCAGGTCAACGGTGTCAGCGACCGCTATTTCAAGGTCAAGGGCCTGAAGCTCGAAGCCGGTATTGCCTTCAGCGAAAGCGATGCCCGGCGCCAGGCCCAGGTGGTGGTGATCGACCACAACACCCGCCACCGCCTGTTCGGCCCGAACGTGGACCCGCTGGGCCAGGTGATCCTGGTGGGCAACCTGCCGTGCACGGTGATCGGCGTGACGGCCGACAACAAAAACATGTTCGCCGCCAGTAAGGCGCTCAACGTGTGGGTGCCTTACGAAACAGCGGCGGGGCGCCTGTTGGGCCAGCGTCATCTGGACAGCATCACCGTGCGCATCAAGGACGGCCAGCCGAGCAAGGTGGTCGAAGACAACGTCAACAAACTCATGCTGCAACGCCACGGCACCAAGGATTTTTTCACCAACAACCTCGACAGCATCATGCAGACGGTGCAGAAAACCAGCCGCTCCCTGGCGCTGCTGTTGTCGTTGATTGCCGTGATTTCATTGCTGGTGGGGGGGATTGGGGTGATGAATATCATGCTGGTGTCGGTCACCGAGCGTACCCGCGAGATTGGCATCCGCATGGCGGTGGGCGCGCGGCAGTCGGACATTCGCCAGCAGTTTCTGGTGGAAGCGGTGATGGTGTGCCTGATCGGCGGTTTGATTGGTATCTCACTGTCCTACGCGCTGGGGTTTCTGTTTTCGCTGTTTGTGAAGGAATGGGAGATGGTGTTTTCGGTCGGCTCAATCGTCACGGCCTTTGCCTGTTCGACGCTGATCGGCATTGTGTTTGGCTTTGTGCCGGCGCGGAACGCCGCGCGGCTGGACCCGATCGAGGCACTGGCGAGGGATTGACCCTCCTCGTGGATACCGTATTGGCACCCCGCTATCGGGGCACAGGTGTTGTGGTGAGCCCGCTCACCACAGAGGCCCCCTCACACCTGCTTAACTGGTGATGTCGTCCGTGGCGTACATCCACCGCAACAGCGAATGCCGCCCGCTGATCCCCAACTTGATCGCCGCTCGCTTGAGGTAGCTTTCAATCGTGTTGACCTTCAACGCCAGTTGCTCCGCCAACTCTGGCGCGGTGCGCCCGGCCAGCAGGCCCACGCACACTTCCAGCTCGCGGTTGGACAGGGTCAGGCCCGATTGCACCAGGCGCTCTTCAATGCGCCGGCGCAGGGTGTCGATGCCCTGGTTTTGCGGCGCCTTCGGGTCGCTGTCCGGGCTGCAGGGTTGAATCGCGGTGATGTGTTTTTCCACCATGGGCAGCAGCAGGGTGGAGAAGTCCTGCAGCATGCTGCGTTCCTGGGGCGAAAAGCTTTCGGACTGGTGCGAGCGGTACACCGACAGCACATAGCGCACGTCGTCTTTGCGGCGCGTGAGGTGCAGTTGTGCGGCGGGCTGTGCTTCGCCCAGGGCCGCCACCGAGTCGGTGTAGACCGGGCTGATCTTGCGGCGGGTGTGCCCGTCGGGGCTCACGTGCAATTGGGTGATATGGGTGGCGTCCACTGCCAGTTGGGTGAGGATCAGGTCATGCAGCATGCGTGGGAAATGGCGACTGCCGGTGCTGGCGATGACCTTGCCTATATGTGGGAACAGGTGTGAGTTCATCAGTTCGTCCATGAATGTCGAGTGCAGGACGTATGCTAGTACAGCCTGGCGGCGGCATGGGGATCCAATTGCCAAAAAAACCAGATTAACCACGGCCAACGGCGGCCGGAACTGTCCGACCGCCGCGAGGGGAGCACGGCGCTTATCTCACGGCATGCGCCGCCATCAGCGTTTGGCGTGGCACGGCGCGAGCACATTTGGCCAGCGCTTGTTGCACATCCGCCAGCAGGTCGGCCACATCCTCCAGCCCGACCGATAAACGCACCAACCCCTCGCTGATGCCATGGTGCGCACGCTCTTCGGGGGTGTAGGTGGAGTGGGTCATGCTCGCCGGGTGCTGGGCCAGGGATTCGGCGTCCCCGAGGCTGACCGCACGGGTGAACAGCTTGAGGGCGTTCATAAAGCGCCGACCGCTGTCGATCCCCCCCTTGAGTTCGAACGCAATCATGCCGCCCGCCTGGCTCATTTGCCGCGCTGCCAGCTCGTACTGCGCGAAAGCGCGCAGCCCCGGATACGTGACCCACTCCACCGCCGGGTGCGCCTGCAAGGCTTCGGCCACCGCCTGGGCGTTGCTGCAATGGCGGTCCATGCGCAGGGCCAGGGTCTTGAGGCCGCGCATCAGCAGCGCGGCGTCCTGGGGCGACATCACCGCGCCGGTCAGATCCTTGAGGCCTTGCAAGCGAATGCGCTGGGCCGTGGCCAGGTTGCTCACGGCGATGCCGGCGGTGATATCGCCGTGGCCGCTGAGGTATTTGGTGGCCGAGTGCACCACCACATCTGCGCCCAGTTCCAGCGGGCGTTGCAGGTACGGCGTGCAGTAAGTGTTGTCGATCACGACCGTGACATTCGGCTGTTGATGGGCGAGGGCGGCCACGGCGGCGATGTCCACCAATTGCAGGGTGGGGTTGGCCGGGGTTTCACAGTAGATCATGCGGGTGGCGGGGCTGAGCGCCGCTTGCAGGGCGGCCAGGTCGGTGAGGTCCACATGGCGCACTTTGATGCCGAACTCGCCGATGCCGTGGTGCAACAGGGCGAAGGTGCAGCCGTAGAGGGTCTGGCTGACGATCACTTCATCGCCTGGCCGCAGCAAGGTCCAGAATGTCGCGGCAATCGCGCCCATGCCGGAACTGAACGCTACCGCCGCCTCGCCGTTTTCCAGGGTGGCCATGCGCGACTCCAGCAGCGCCAGGGTCGGGTTGGAAATGCGTGTGTAGAAGTGGCCGCTGGCTTCGCCGGCAAAACACGCGGCGCCGTATTCGGCAGTCGGGAAGGCAAAGGTCGCCGAGAGGTAGACCGGTGGCACGAGCGCGCCATGGTGGTCCTTGGGGTCGTAGCCGTGGTGGATGGCGCGGGTGGAAAAGCCGAATGCAAGGTGTTTATTGTTCATGTCGGGCGCTCCTTATTTCCTACAATGCTATGCTCATAACCACAGATGGATTTTGCAAACTTTGCCGACAAATCCCGCGTTAAGGGATGAAAAACCCCTAAAAACAACAAACAGAGGCACATCATGCCCGTCACCCTGGATCGCACCGACAAGGCGTTGTTAAACGCCCTGCAAGGCAACGCCCGTCTCACCGTGGCCGAACTGGCCGACCGCGTGTCCCTGACCACCTCACCGTGCTGGCGTCGCGTACGTAACTTGGAAGAGAGCGGGGTGATCAGCGGTTACCAGGCGATTCTTTCGCCCAAGGCGCTGGGGTATGGGGTGACGGCGTTTGTCAGCATCATGATGGAGAGCCACACCCAGGACATCGCCCGGGCGTTCGAGCAGCGCTTGTTGGAGATTCCGGAAATCGTGGCGTGTCACAACGTGTCCGGGCGCTATGACTTTTTGCTCGAAGTGGTGGCCAAGGACCTGGAGTCCTTTGGCGAGTTTGCGCGGGAGGTGTTGCAGACGCTGCCGTGCGTCAAGGAGATCTATTCGAGTTTTTCCTATAAGTCGGTGCGGCCGTTGCGGGTGATTCCATTGCCGGGCTGACGCATTGGCTACCTGATCTTCTCCACAATTGGATATTTCTCGCGGCTGCGACGGTGACTAACCTAGCCACCAATCCCACCGTCCTGGAGTTCCACCATGCAAGCCCGTACCGATTTCTACACCGCATCCCCAGACGCCATGAAAGCCATGCTTGCCCTGGAAGCGGCGGTCGGCAAACTCTCCATCGAGTTGCCGTTGCTGGAGCTGATCCGCCTGCGCGTGTCGCAGATCAACGGCTGTGCCTTCTGCCTCGACATGCACACCGCCGATGCCCGCAAGGGCGGCGAGACCGAGCGGCGCCTGTACACCCTGTCGGCCTGGCGTGAAACGCCGTTCTTCACCCCGCGCGAACGTGCGGCGCTGGCCTGGGCCGAAAGCCTGACGCTGATCAGCCAGACCCACGCCCCGGATGAAGATTTCAATGCACTGGCGGCCGAGTTCAGCGCCCAGGAACAGATCGACCTGAGCGTCGCGATTGCCACCATCAACAGCTGGAACCGGTTGGCAGTGGGTTTTCGCAAGATGCCCAAGTAAGCCTCAGAAGTTGACCGACGCACTCAGCCGCGCCGTCAGAGGCGCGCCCTGGAACAGATAGTCATCGCCCATGTACTCGCCCGCGTCGCGCCAGTAGCGCTTGTCGAACAGGTTGTCGACGCTCAGGCGAAACACCGTTTCATAGCCGTCCACCTTGGTGGTGTAGCGGCTGCCGACGTTGACCACCGCGTAATCCCCCACCTCCACATTGCCGCTGCGGTTGGCGTACTTCTTGGCGCTGTATTGCACACCGCCCAGCACCGCCAACCCATTCACCCACGGCAACGCATAGTCCGCGTAGACACTGGCGCGCAGCTTCGGCACGTTGATCGCCTGGTGCGCTTCGTATTCCGGCGTGCCGCTGCCGGTCACCCGCGCGCGAATGGCTGCCACGCTGCTGGAGATTTGCAGGCGCTCAGTGGCCCAGCCGTTGGCCGAGAGTTCCACGCCGGTGTTTTTCTGCTCGCCCTGCTGCACATAGGTGAAGTCGCCGGCAGCGTCGGGCTTGGCGTACTGATAGGCCTGGCGGGTCTGGAACACGGCGGCGGCGAAGCTGATGCGGCGCCAGTCGTATTTCACGCCGGCTTCGATCTGGCGGGAGGTGGTGGGGGCGAGGGTTTCGCCGTCGTTGGTTGTTGTCCATGGCGCTTCACCGCCCAAGGACAAGCCCTTGCTGTAGCTGGTGTATAGCGAAAGGTTGGCCACTGGTTTGTAAATCAACGATGCCTGGGGCAGGAATTCGTATTTCTGAGTGTGGCGTTCCTGACCGCCGTTTTCATCGAAGGCTTTTTCATCCAGGCGCACTTCACGGCCCCCGATAATGGCTTGCCATTGCTCATTGAAGCGTATGCGGTCGGTGACGAACAGTCCGTACTGTCGGCTGTCGAGACGTCGGTGCTTGTCGTTCAACGGCACGTTGGTGGGGGTGAAGGTCGGTACGTCGGCGTCAAGATTTGTGCTGCCTATTTGTTCGTTTACGGACTTGCGCTTGTCGACCACCCTGCGAAACGCGCTGGTGCCAAAGGTCAATTCATGGCTCAGGCGGCCGGTGTCGAACAGCCCTGTCATCGCCGCTTGCGCTTCATCGTCACGGCGGGTGTCGTCAGGGCTGCGGTAGTCGTAGACGTCGTAGTCGCCGGTTGGACCAAAGGTTGCGGTGCCGCAATCGGTCACGTAGAAGCAACCATAGGCAAACGAACTGTAGTCGTCGATCACCACCTTGCTGCGCGCCGCGCTGACGCTGCCTTGCCACTGGTCGCTGAAGCGGTATTCAAACTTGCCGTTGAGGTTCAGCGAGTCGATGCCGACCTGCCTGGAACCGCTCTGATGGCCGAGCAGTTTTTTCGGCGAGGCGTCGTGGGGCAGTTCGGTGCCGCCGAGCAATTGATAACCCGGTACCGAACGTTGTTGCTTGTTCTGGTACTCGGCGTCGAGTTGCAGCACGGCGTCGGGGCTGATGTTCCAGTCGAAGGCCAGGGACACAAAGTCGCGCTGACCATTGGCGTGCTCGACATAGGAGTTGAGGTCTTCGTGGGCCACGTTCGCGCGCAGGCCGAATTGCTGCTCAGTGCCAAACCAACCGCCGACATCGGTGGCGATGTAGCCGCTGCCACGATCATCGGTGGAGACCGTGACCGAACGTACATCCTCCGGGCGCTTGGTCACGTAGTTGATCACGCCGCTGGGTTCGGAAATCCCGCTTTGCAGGCCCGCCAGGCCCTTGAGCACTTCGACCTGCTGCTTGTTTTCCAGGGCGACGTTCTGCTCGCCGGTGATGGTGCGCCCGTTGATCTTGTAGCTGCTGGCCGCGTTCAGCGAAAAGCCGCGCACCACAAAGTTTTCGTAGTAGCCAATCGGCGCATAGCTGTCGCCCACCGAGGCGTCGTTGCGCAGCACTTCACTGAGCAGGCGCGCTTGCTGGTCCTTGATCAGGGCGGCGTTGAGCACGGTGATCGAGGCTGGGGTGTCCAGCAGCGGTGTTTCGCTGAAGCCACCGACCGAGGCGGTATCGGCGCGATAACCGGCCTCATCCTGGCCCTGGACCTTCACCGCCGGCAGTTCGATCTCTGCCGCGAGGCTGTTGCCGATACCGCCGCTGAGCAGCAGGCCGAGGGCGAAACGGGAAGTGACGACGGGACGAAAACGCAAAACCATGGGGGCAAGGCCTTAAAGCGCAGGGCGGGGGGCGCATAAGCTAGGCATAACGGCGCGGTTTTACAAGTTATTGAGAATGGCCGCACAGACATCACAGAAGTCCGCTCACCATAAAAACCTGATGTCCTCAGGAGCGCTTGAGGGTCTCGCTTGGCAGCTCGTTGAACAGCGCACGGTAGCTGTGCGAGAACCGCCCCAAATGCCAGAACGACCAGTTCATCGCCACTTCAGCCACGGTGCGGTCGACTGCGGTCAGCAAGTCCCGCCGTGCGCCATTCAAGCGGCGCAGCCTCATCCACTGCGCCGGGCTCATCCCGGTGTAGGTCTTGAAGCCTTGCTGCAGCTGGCGCAAGGACACGCCGGCGATCTGTGCCAGTTCCAGCAGGTTGACGGTTGCATCCGGCGCATCCGCCGCCCACTCACCGATGCGCGCCATCAACTGGCGTTCTTCACTGCGTCTTCGCAATGAGCTGCGATCCAGGCAGACACAGGCGTTGTCGAGGATGAACAGGCAGTCGTCAAGCAGTTGCCGGGTGAGGGAGACCGGGTCGACGACTGTGGACAAGCGCGTCAGCGTGCCACTGAGCCAGCGGCTGAACAGCGCGTTCTGCTGGGAGGTCAGCGGGGCCATGAACAGGCCTTCCAGCTTCGTCACATCCAAGCCATGGCGCTGCACGAATTGCGGGCCGAACACCACCGCCACTTCGCGGTAGTTTTCCGGGGTGATCCAGGTATTGCGGCTTTCGCCATTGAGCAGGTACAGCGCGTCGTCACTGCCATCGAAACAGAACGTCAGCGAGCCCGGGGGCGCATTGAAATGCTGCTCGACGCGAGTATTCATGCACTCTTCGTACACCTGCACGCCCTGCAGATCGAGGTAGCGGATGCGCCCGGCAAAGTGCCCCGGGGACATCTGCTGGTACTGCTGCACCCAGCCAGGTGTTGCATTGCATTGGGCGGCCACATCACCAGTGGCGAAGGCCTGTACGCGCGAAGCGGTTGCCAGTGTCATGAAGAATCCGTGCGCACTCTATTGGTGCGTTGTGCTGCGTGCAAAGTGGATAGATGCCGTTCGAAGGCTGGCCCAAGATAGACCTCAATGCGTCTTGTGAACAAGCTTCTCCCGCTGGCCCTTGAATATCGCCTATTCGATTCCCAAGGAAGGCTCCAACCTGTGGTTCGAGCTGCTGGCGATTCCACCGACCCCGGCAACCATGCGCCTGATGACCGCGCCTGGAGCAAAGTGAAGGCCCATAAATGATCCAGTCCAACGACCACGCCCGCTCCTATTACCGGGCCACGGCCAATGCCATGCCTGAGCGGCCGAGCCTGGACGCCGACCTGAGTGCCGATGTGTGCGTAATCGGCGCCGGTTTTACTGGCATCAACACCGCCATCGAACTGGCTCAGCGCGGGCTCTCGGTGATTGTGCTGGAGGCCCGGCGCGTCGGTTGGGGCGCCAGCGGGCGCAATGGCGGGCAGTTGATCCGCGGGATCGGCCACGATGTGTCGGGGTTCGCCAAATACGTGGGGGAGGAGGGTGTGCGTTACCTGCAGCGCGCCGGCATCGACTCGGTGGCGCTGGTGGGCGAGCGCATTCGTGAGCATGGCATCGACTGTGATCTGCGCTGGGGTTTCTGCGAGCTGGCCAACACCCCGGCGCAGTTCGCGGCGTTCAAGGCGGAGCAGGAGGGCCTTGGGCGATTGGGTTATACCCATGAAACCCGCCTGGTTGGGCCGCAGGATATGCCGCAGGTAGTGGGCTCGACCGTGTATGCCGGCGGCCTGGTGGACATGGGCTCCGGGCATTTGCATCCATTGAACCTGGTGCTGGGTGAAGCGCAGATGGCTGAGTCCCTCGGCGTGAAAATCTTCGAGCACACCGAAGTGCTGGAGCTGATCCACGGCGACACCGTGCACGTGCGCTGCGCCGCTGGCACGGTGCGCGCCGCCAGCCTGGTGCTGGCCTGCAATGCGCACCTCGAAGAACTGGAACCGCGCCTGAGCGGCAAGGTGTTGCCGGCGGGCAGCTACATCATCGCCACCGAGCCGCTGTCGCAGGCGCTGGCCAACCAACTCATCCCGCAGAACCTGGCGCTGTGCGACCAGAAAGTCGGCCTGGATTACTACCGGTTGTCGGCCGACCGTCGCCTGCTGTTCGGCGGTGCCTGCCATTATTCCGGGCGCGACCCGGCGGACATTGCCGCGTATATGCAGCCCAAGTTGCTCAAGGTGTTCCCGCAACTGGCTGACACCGCCATCGCGTTTCAGTGGGGCGGCAAGATCGGCATCACCGCCAACCGTTTCCCTCAGGTCGGGCGGTTGCAGCAGTACCCGAATGTGTTCTACGCCCAAGGCTATTCCGGCCACGGGCTGAATGTGACCCACTGGTGCGCGCGACTGCTGGCCGAGGCGATTCATGCAGGTCACAGTCAGGGTCTGGATGTTTTCAGCCAGGTGCCGCATATGACCTTTCCCGGCGGCAAGGCGCTGCGTTCGCCGCTGCTGGCGTTGGGGATGTTGTGGTATCGACTGCGGGAATTGATGCATTGACCGGCTTTGCGTGGCAGGCTGAACGACGTTTTCCTACGACTTTTGGAGATTTACCGTGCCAACAGCATCTGCAGTGATTGAAATCCCGGTATCGGCCGACACGGTCTGGCAATGGGTAGGCGGCTTCAACAGCCTGCCGGACTGGTTGCCGCTGATCGCCAAGAGCGAACCGGGCGAAGGCGGCCGCTTGCGCCACCTGACCACCGCCGACGGTGGTTCGATCGTCGAGCGTTTGCAGACCTTTGATAACGTGGCGCGCACCTACAGCTACACCATTGAGGGGGCATCGCCATTTCCGGTGACGGCCTACCTGGCGACGTTGCAGGTTGAGGCGTTGAGCGAATCGTCGGCGAAGGTGACATGGTCCGGTGTGTTTACGCCGTCGGCCGGCACTACGGATGCAGCGGTGGAAGAGCTGTTCGCTGGGTTATACAAGGGAGGGGTTGAGGCGCTGCGGGCGAATTTCTGAGCTGATCAGATCTATTACGCACCGCAGGGCCAATGTGGGAGGGGGCTTGCCCCCGATGGCAGTTTTTCAGTTATTGATCAGGTGACTGACACACTGCCATCGGGGGCAAGCCCCCTCCCACATTTGGAACCCAGTCGCCTTAGGCTTCGGGCATCAGTTGCTGGCGACATTCCAGCACTAGCCTCGCACCGCCTTGCTCGCTGGTGCCGACGTCCAACTTGAACCCGTGCAAATTGATAATCGCCGCCACAATCGACAAGCCCAAGCCGAACCCACCTTGCTGGTCGCTCTCATCCACGCGATAAAACCGCTGGAACACCGCTTTGCGTTCCGCCGCCGGTATGCCTGGCCCGGAGTCATGGACTTCGATGCGTGTGCTGCCGCCGTCGTTGACCCCGCGCAAAATCACTTCGCCGCCCGCCGGGGAGAACTTGATCGAGTTGCTCAGCAGGTTGGCCAGGGCTTCAAACAGCAACGCGCGGTCGCCGGTGATCCACGGCAGGGAGTCTGGTACTTGCAGTAAAAGCTGCAACTCGCCTTCTTCGGCCAGGGGCAGGTAGAAGTCGTGCAACTCGCGCAGCAATGGCAGCGGGTCCATCACCAGAAAGCCTGAGCGACGTTGGTGATCTTCCAGTTCCGAGATACGCAACAGCCCGCGAAAACGCGCCATCAGGGTGTCGGTTTCAGCAATGGCGTCGTCCAGTTGCAGCGCATGGGCCGACTCGGCTTCGGCCTGCTGCTTGATGCGGTACAACTGAGCCCGCAGACGGGTGAGCGGGGTGCGCAGGTCGTGGGCGATGTTGTCGCACACGCCCTTGACCTCGTTCATCAGCTTCTCGATGCGGTCGAGCATGGCGTTGACGATGGCCGCGAGCATGTCGAGCTCGTCACGCCGGTTGGACAGCGGCAAGCGATGGGTGAGGTCGCCGGCGACGATCGCTTCGGCACTGGCCTGGATCCCGCGAATCCGCCGCAGCGGACGTCGGCGTAGTAAATGCCAGCCAGCAGCGCCGGGGATGATCGTCAGTGACAGCGCCCACAGCAAGGCATGCCAGATGATCCGCGTCACACCAAACAACGAGCCATTGGCGCGCACCAGCACCAGCCAGCGGCCGTCGTCGGTGTGGGTGGCCACGGCGTCGCAGCTGTCCTTGGGCAGTTTGGGGTCGTCGGAGTCGACGCAGTTGGACAGGGCGTGGATCTTGCCGTCCAGCGGCAGGTCCGGCGGGATCGCACGGATCGGCCCGCTCAAAGGGCGAAATTGCTCGTCGAACAAGCCGTAGGCGTCCACGCCCTTCATGTCGAAGGTCATGCTGGTGGTCAACGCTTCCACCAGCTCTTCGCCGTCAAAGCGCTGGAACAGATGCTGGCGCTGCATCAGCGAATGGCGCGACAGGTCGCTCAGGTAACCGGACACTTCGTAATACAGCACCCCCATGAGGATGCAGCTCCAGGCTACGAACAGCGAGCTGTACAGCGCCAGCAAACGGCTGCTGGAAGAACGCCAGCCTTTAGAGGGGTTCAGCAATGACATAACCCGAACCTCGTACCGTGCGGATCAACGGCGTGAGGCCCGGTGGATCGATTTTCTTGCGCAGGCGACCGATGTGCACGTCGATCAGGTTGGTGCCCGGGTCGAAGTGATAGCCCCAGACTTCCTCGAAGATCATCATCCGCGACAGGATCTGCCCGGTGTTGCGCATCAGGAACTCCAGCAGTTTGTACTCCGTGGGCAACAGGCTCAGAGGCTGATCGGCGCGGCTGGCTTCGCGGCTGATCAGGTTGAGTTCGAGGTCGGCCACGCGCAGGGCGGTTTCGAATTCCTTGACCGTGCTTTTGCGCCGCAGCAGCACTTCGACGCGGGCGGCCATTTCATCGGAGGCGAATGGCTTGGTCAGGTAGTCATCACCGCCGGCGCGCAGGCCGCGCACGCGCTCGTCCACGTCGGATAGGGCGCTGATCATCAGGATCGGCGTCGACACCCCGATGGTGCGCAAGGTGGTGACGATGGCCAGCCCATCCAGTTCGGGCAGCATGCGGTCGAGGGTGATCAGATCGTAATCACCACTCACGGCGCGGACCAGGCCTTCGCGGCCGTTGTCCACCCAGTCTACGTCCAGTCCATGGCTACTCAGCTCGGCGACGATCTCGCGGGCCGTTACGGCGTCATCCTCGATGGTCAAAATGCGGGTCATAGGATTACCTGGTGAGCGATTCACACTAGAAGTGGGGGCATTTTGCCAAGAAATGGCTGAACGCTTCCTAAATAAAACTTCATGTTGGCAAAACCGATACTTTTTCCAGGGGAATGCATAACGCACGCCTCCCTGCCGCCGCTCTTGCAACTTGCATGGCTTGAGTAAGTTCAACTTATTTAAATTATTGAAATATATAGGTATTTATTTTTATGCCGACTGGCATGGTGCCTGCACTGTCCCTTTTGAGACTTGTAACACTATTTTTCCTGCCGGGAGCACAACAACAATGATCACATCCTCATCCACGCTGCAAGCGTCGAGCACGCACTCCGGGGTTTCCTGGGGAGCGATCTTTGCCGGGGCCGCTGCGGCGGCTGCACTGTCGTTGATCCTGGTACTGCTGGGTTTCGGCCTGGGTTTTTCGGCGGTGTCGCCGTGGGCCGATAGCGGTATCAGCGCCAAGGGGCTTGGCATTTCCACTATTGTCTGGCTGGCGTTTACCCAGATCGTCGCATCCGGGTTGGGCGGTTATATCGCCGGACGCTTGCGAGTGAAGTGGTCCGGAATGCATGGCGACGAGGTGTACTTTCGTGACACGGCCCATGGCTTCCTGGCCTGGGCGGTCGCGACGTTGATTACCGCAGTGCTGGTGGTCGGCTCGGTCAGCAGTGTCGTGAGCGGTGGTGTGAAAGCCGGCGCGAGTGTCGCAGCGGGCGCCGCCAGCGGAATCACCCAAGCAGCGGGCAGTGCGGCCAAAGGCGTCAACGGCGGCGAGTTCGACTATTACGTCGACAGCCTGTTCCGTGACGACCGCCCGGTTGCCGTCAGCGATGACGCGGCCCACGGCGTGGTAGCGCGCATCTTCACTCGCACCCTGAGCAACGATGGCCAACTGGCCGCTGAAGACCGTGCCTACCTGGCGCAGTTGATCAGCCAGCGCACCAACCTCAGCCAGGCCGAGGCCGAAGCGCGCATCGACAAGGTCTATGGCGATGCCCGTAAAGCTGTCGAAGACGCCAAGCTCAAAGCCAGGCAGGCCGCTGACACGGCCGCCAAAGTGGCTGCCTACACGTCGCTGTGGACGTTTGTTGCCCTGTTGATCGGTGCGTTCTTTGCCAGCTTCGCTGCGACCTTTGGTGGTCGTCGTCGCGATGCGGTGGTGTACGTCGAAACCGAAAACTACGTTCGTTAATTCAAGGAGAACACCATGCGCTCATTACTTCTGTGGTTCCTCGGCGTGCCAATTCCGGTGATCATCCTGATCGCAATCTTCATGCACTGATGCCGGTCCAGTGTGGGAGGGGGCAAGCCCCCTCCCACATTTGGTCTGCAGTGTCAGGAAGTCAGTCGTCGAACCCGACCTGCTCGTGAATCTCATCCACCTTCAATTCCAACCGATACGCTACCGCGATAAACAGCGCCTGGCACAGGCACAAGGTGGCGCTCAGCGAGCGGAAAGCAAACGACGAACCTTCATTCACCAACAACACCGCGTTCGCCCGCTTGGCCAGGGGCGACAGGTTGCTGTCGGTGATGATCAGGGTCTTGGCCTGATGGTGCTGGGCGATGCGCAAGCAGTGTTGGGTCTCCTTGCCATACGGCGTGAAGCTGATGGCGATCACCAGGTCATTGGCGCGTACGCTGCGCATCTGCTCGCGGTAGCTGCCGCCCAGGCCGGAAATCAAATGGATGCGCTTGTTGGTGTGCTGCAGGTTGTAGACCAGGTAGTCGGCCACCGCGAACGAACGGCGCACACCCACCACGTAGATATTGTCGGCGTTGACCACCAGGTCCACGGCCTTGTCGAACGCAACGTCATCCAGTTCCAGCCCCAGACGCTCGATGCCCGATAGCGTGGCGTTCACGCATTCGCGCGCCAGGTCGCCGCCGCTGGCCTTCTGCGACTTGTTGGCAATCATGCTGCGAATGCGCTGCTGGTAGTTCTGTACCGGCGTGGTCTTGTGGGTGTAGGCCTCGCGAAACAGCGCCTGCATCTCACTGAAACCACTGAAGCCGAAACGCTGGGAGAACCGCACGATGGCCGACGGATGCACTTCGCATTCACGGGCAATGTCGCTGATGCGGTCGACCATGATCCGGTCGCTCTGCTGGCTCATGTAGCTGGCGATGCGCTTGAGCTGGCGCGGCAGGCTTTCGTATTCGTCGGTGATCAGCTGCAACAGGCGTTCGGCATTGACCGGAGTGCTGGCGAGTGGGACTTCCAGGGTGGTCTCGGGATCGGTGCGGGACATGGGCAATCCTTCTGGCGTGTTCGTCTGATGCGCTGATGGGTGGCGCAAGTCTACAGGGTAGGCGCAAAAAAATACCCCGGCATCACGGCGCCCGTGGGCTGCTGAAACGATGCACGCGGGCTGGGGTGCCATTATGCTGGCTTATTGGAAAAAATATTCCACTAAAAATAATTCTGGAATAAATATTGATTGCGGCCGCCGGACGTTCTAGTCTGCTCTCACCAAGAGCGTGTGCCGTCACCACGGCGGCACCACGCAGGCTGATAAAAATAACAGGAGCCAGCATGGGCCAGACTCGTTTTGCCAGTGGGCGTCAATTGGATCTGATTTGCCTCGGGCGCCTGGGCGTCGACCTCTACGCACAGCAAGTAGGTGCGCGGCTTGAGGACGTGTCCAGCTTCGCCAAGTACCTCGGCGGTTCCTCCGCCAACATCGCCTTCGGCACTGCCCGACTGGGCCTCAAGTCGGCGATGCTGAGCCGCGTGGGGGACGACCATATGGGTCGCTTCCTGGTGGAATCCCTGGCCCGCGAAGGCTGTGATGTCAGCGGCATCAAGGTCGACCCGGAACGGCTCACCGCCCTGGTGCTGCTGGGCCTCAAGGACCGCGAAACCTTCCCGTTGGTGTTCTACCGCGAAAACTGCGCCGACATGGCCCTGCGCGCCGAAGACATCAGCGAAGCCTTTATTGCCTCCAGCAAGGCGCTGCTGATCACCGGCACGCATTTCTCCACCGATGGCGTGTACAAGGCCAGCATCCAGGCGCTGGACTATGCGGCCAAGCACAACGTCAAGCGCGTGCTGGATATCGACTACCGGCCCGTGCTGTGGGGCCTGGCAGGCAAGGCGGATGGCGAGACGCGGTTTGTCGCCGACCAGAATGTCAGCCAGCATGTGCAGAAAATCCTGCCGCGTTTCGACCTGATCGTCGGCACCGAGGAAGAATTCCTGATCGCCGGTGGCAGTGAAGACCTGCTCACCGCACTGCGCACCGTGCGCGAACTCACGCCCGCCACCTTGGTAGTCAAGCTCGGCCCGCAGGGTTGCACGGTGATTCACGGTGCGATTCCTGCGCGCCTGGAAGACGGCGCGATCTACCCCGGCGTGCGCGTCGAAGTGCTCAATGTGCTGGGCGCCGGCGATGCGTTTATGTCGGGCTTTCTCAGCGGCTGGATCAACGACGCCAGCGATGAACGTTGCAGCCAACTGGCCAATGCCTGTGGCGGCCTGGTGGTCTCGCGCCACGCCTGCGCCCCGGCCATGCCGACGCCGGCCGAGTTGGATTACCTGTTCAACAGCCCAGTGCCGATCACGCGGCCGGACCAGGACGTGACCCTGCAACGCCTGCACCGCGTCAGCGTGCCGCGCAAGCAATGGAAGCAATTGTTCATTTTTGCCTTCGACCACCGCTGGCAATTGGTCGACCTGGCGCAGCGCGGCGGCCAGGATCCGGCGCGTATCAGCGACATCAAGCAACTGTTTATCCAGGCCATCGAACGGGTGGAAAAAAAGCTCGCCGAGCAGGGTGTTGCCGCCGATGTGGGCCTGTTGGCCGACCAGCGCTTCGGCCAGGACGCGCTCAACGCCGCCAGCGGTCGCGGCTGGTGGATCGCGCGCCCGGTGGAAGTGCAGAACTCGCGGCCCCTGGCCTTCGAGCATGGGCGTTCGATTGGCAGCAACCTGATCGCCTGGCCCCAGGAACAGATCATCAAGTGCCTGGTGCAATTCCACCCGGATGACGAACCCTTGTTGCGCCTGGAACAGGAAGCCCAACTCAAGGCCGTGTATGACGCGTCCCTGGTCAGCGGCCATGAACTGCTGCTGGAAGTCATCCCGCCCAAGGATCACCCGTCCACCTACCCGGACGCGCTCTATCGCAGCCTCAAGCGCCTGTACAACCTGGGCATCTACCCGGCGTGGTGGAAGATCGAAGCGCAGTCGGCCGAGGACTGGAAAAAGCTCGATGCGCTGATCCAGGAGCGCGACCCGTACTGCCGTGGCGTGGTGTTGCTGGGCCTGAATGCCTCGGCACAGTTTCTCGCAGACGGCTTCCAGCAAGCACGCCTGAGCACCACCTGCCGTGGGTTTGCCGTGGGTCGCACGATTTTCCAGGAGCCGAGCAAGGCGTGGATGGCGGGGGAGATTGATGATGAAACCCTGATCCAGCAGGTACAGGCGACGTTCGAGCAACTGATCAATGCCTGGCGCAGTGCCCGAACCTGAACCCAGTTCCTGATTTGAAAGGCAATCCAATGTGGGAGGGGCAAGCCCCTTCCCACATAAAGCAGATCTCAGTGATACCTGAAAATAATAAAGGTGCAGCCATGCCCGCAATCCGAATTGGCATCAACCCGATCTCCTGGAGCAACGACGACCTGCCAGCCCTGGGCGGTGAAACGCCGCTGAGCACCGCCTTGAGCGAGGGCAAGGAAATCGGCTACGAAGGTTTTGAACTCAACGGTAAATTCCCCAAGGACGCCAAAGGCGTCGGCGACGTACTGCGCCCTTATGACCTGGCGCTGGTCTCCGGCTGGTATTCCAGCCGCCTGGCCCGCCGCTCGGTGGCCGAAGAAATCGAAGCCATCACCGCTCACGTCGAATTACTGAAACAGAATGGCGCCAACGTGCTGGTTTACGGTGAGGTGGCCGATTCGATCCAGGGCTCGCGCATTCGCCTGATCGAACGCCCGCGTTTCCATAGCGAGCAGGCCTGGCAGGCGTACGCCGACAAGCTCACCGAGTTGGCGCGCTTCACCCTGTCCCAAGGCGTACGTCTTGCCTATCACCATCATATGGGCGCCTACGTCGAATCCCCGGAAGACATCGACCAGTTGATGAAAAGAACCGGCCCGGAAGTCGGCCTGCTGTTTGATTCGGGTCACTGCTATATGGGCGGCGGCGAACCGCTGGAGGTGCTGCGCAAGCACATCGACCGCGTCTGCCACGTGCATTTCAAGGACGTGCGCAAACCGGTGGTGCAACTGGCGCGCAACCAGATGTGGAGCTTCCCGGACTGCATCGTCAACGGCACGTTTACCGTGCCCGGCGATGGCGATATCGACTTTGCCGAGTTGCTCGATGTGCTGCTCGCGGCGAAATACGAGGGTTGGCTGGTGGTGGAAGCCGAGCAGGATCCGGCAGTGGCGCCCAGCTATATCTACGCGAAAAAGGGTTATGACACCCTGCGCGCTCTGCTCACAGAGAGGACCCAGTGATGAGCCTGTTGGTCAAAAGCAGCAAACGCGGGCAAACCATGGTTGCCCTGGAAGAGGGCCGGCTGGAATACGTCGGGTTCAAAGCCTACCGCCTGAGCCTGGGCGAAACCCTGCCGGTCAGCGCTGGCGATAAAGAGCTGTGCCTGGTGCTGCTCAGCGGTCGGGTGAACATCGAAGGCGAGGGCTTCAACTGGCAGAACCTCGGCGATCGCCAGTCGGTGTTCGAGGACAAGTCCCCGTTCGCCGCCTACCTGCCGCCGGGCGCCGACGCCCAGGTGACCGCCTTGAGCGATGTGCAGATTGCCGTCTGCGCCGCCCCCGGTGCCGGCGGTTACGAACCACGCCTGATCCGCCCCGAAGACTGCAAGCGCAGCGTGCGTGGCAAAGGTGCCAACACGCGCTATGTGTGCGACATCCTGCCCGACACTTCGCCGGCCCATTCGCTGCTGGTGGTGGAAGTGCGCACGCCGTCGGGGCATTCGTCGAGTTACCCGCCGCACAAGCACGACACCGACGACCTGCCGCACCAGAGCTTCCTGGAAGAAACCTACTACCACCAGATCAACCCGCCCCAGGGTTTTGTGTTCCAGCGGGTCTATACCGACGACCGCAGCATTGACCAGGCCATGGCCGTGGAAAACAGCGACCTGGTGGTGGTGCCCAAGGGTTACCACCCGGTCAGCGTGCCGTACGGCTACGAATCTTATTACCTGAACGTGATGGCGGGGCCCAAGCGCGCCTGGCATTTCCACAACGACCCGCAGCACAGTTGGCTGCTGGACCTTTAAGCGGTTTTGGACGGAGAACAACAATGAAGTCGCCTCTACGCTTTGCCCTGAACCGCATGGTCGCACCCAACCTGTCCCTGCCGGATTTCATCCAGTTGGCGGCCGCGCTCAAGTGCGATGCCATCGAAATTCGCAATGACCTGAAAAACCGTGAAATCGAGTACGGCACCCCGGCCAGCCGCGTGCGTGAGTTGTGCGCGGTGCAGGGCATTACCGTGCTGTCGATCAACGCGCTGTACCCCTTTGATGTGTGGAACGACGAGCGCCGCGCCCAGGCGATCAAACTCGCCACCTACGCCCGTGAATGCGGCGCCCAAGGGCTGGTGATGTGCCCGCTCAATGAGCCCGGCGACACGCGCAACGATGCCCAGCGCGCCGCCGGTTTGCGCACCGCGTTGAGCGAGTTGGCGCCGATCCTGCGCGAGTACGGGATTCTCGGTTTCGTCGAACCCCTGGGCTTCGAAGAATCCGCCCTGCGCCGCAAGCGTGTGGCGGTGGATGCGATCAAGTCCATCGGCGGCCTGGATGTGTTCCGTGTGGTGCATGACACCTTCCACCATCACCTGGCCAATGAGCACGAGTTCTTCCCGGAGCTGACCGGCCTGGTGCATATCTCCGGTGTGGAAGATGCCGACGCGCCGCTCAACTCGATTCGCGACGGCCACCGTGTGCTGGTGGGTGAGGGCGACATCCTCGGCAATGCCGCGCAGATCGACACCTTGCTCAGCACCGGTTACAGCGGCTACCTGTCGTTCGAGCCGTTTGCGACCAGCGTGCATGAGTTGGCGGATATCCAGCAGGCGTTGGGGGCAAGCATTGCCCACCTGCAAAATCGTTAAGGGGCGCGACATGACCACCACCCGACTGACCATGGCCCAGGCCCTGGTGAAGTTCCTGGATAACCAATACATCGAAGTCGATGGCGTGCAGAGCAAATTTGTCGCCGGCGTGTTCACCATTTTCGGTCACGGCAATGTGCTGGGCCTGGGCCAGGCGCTGGAGCAGGACAGCGGCGACCTGGTGGTGCATCAGGGCCGCAACGAGCAGGGCATGGCCCACGCCGCCATCGGGTTTGCCAAGCAGCATCTGCGCCGCAAGATCTATGCGTGCACCGCCTCCGTCGGGCCCGGCGCCGCCAATATGTTGACCGCTGCCGCGACCGCCACGGCCAACCGTATTCCGTTGCTGCTGCTGCCCGGCGACGTGTACGCCAGCCGTCAGCCGGACCCCGTGCTGCAACAGATCGAGCAGTTCCATGACCTGAGCATCAGCACCAACGATGCATTCCGTTCGGTGAGCAAATACTGGGACCGTATCAACCGTCCCGAGCAACTGATGACCGCTGCGATCCATGCGATGCGCGTGCTCACCGACCCTGCGGAAACCGGCGCCGTGACCCTGGCGCTGCCTCAGGACGTGCAGGCCGAAGCCTGGGACTATCCCGACTATTTCCTGCAAAAACGTGTGCACCGACTCGACCGTCGTCCGGCCACTGCCGCGATGATCGGCGATGCACTGGCGGCTTTCAGGGGCAAGCGCAAACCGTTGATCATCTGCGGCGGCGGCGTGAAGTACTCCGGCGCGAATGCGGCGTTGCAGGCGTTTGCCGAGCGTTTTGATATTCCGTTCGCGGAAACCCAGGCGGGCAAGAGCGCGGTGGTCTCCAGCCATCCGCTGAATGTCGGCGGCATCGGCGAAACCGGCTGCCTGGCGGCCAACCTGCTGGCGCCCGAGGCGGACCTGATCATTGGTATCGGCACCCGTTACACCGACTTCACCACCTCGTCGAAATCGCTGTTCAAGCATGGCGAGGTGAGGTTCCTCAACCTCAATATCAGCCCCGCCGACGCCTTGAAGCTGGACGGCGTGCAGGTGTTGGCCGATGCCAAGCTGGCCCTGGAAGCGCTGGCCGATGCCCTCGGCGATTACCGCTCTGGCTGGGGCGGGCAGGTTGCCGAGGCCAAGGCGCAGTTGGACGCCGAAGTGGACCGTGTGCACCAGGTGGAATACGAAGGTGACGGCTTCGTCCCCGAGGTCGACGACCACCTGGACCGCGCCGTACTGCGTGAGTTTATCGAGTTGACCGGCTCTTGCCTGACCCAAAGCCGCGTGCTTGGCGTGCTCAACGAAACCCTGGCCGACGACGCGATCATCGTTGCCGCCGCCGGCAGCCTGCCGGGCGATTTGCAACGCGCCTGGCGCAGCAAGGGCGTGAATACCTACCACGTCGAATATGGCTACTCGTGCATGGGCTACGAGATCAACGCGGCCCTCGGCGTGAAGCTGGCCGAGCCGACCAAAGAGGTCTACGCGCTGGTCGGCGATGGCTCCTACATGATGCTGCATTCGGAGCTGGCCACCTCGATCCAGGAGCGGCGCAAGATCAACGTGGTGCTGCTGGACAACATGGCCTTCGGTTGCATCAACAACTTGCAGATCGGCAATGGCATGGACAGTTTCGGCACCGAGTTCCGCTACCGCAACCCCGAGAGCGGCAAGCTCGACGGCGGGTTGGTGCCGGTGGATTTCGCCATGAGTGCGGCGGCCTATGGCTGCAAGACCTACAAGGTCAGCACCGTGGAACAGCTTGAAGCGGCCCTGGCCGATGCGCGTACGCAAACCGTGTCGACCCTGATCGACATCAAAGTGCTGCCCAAGACCATGATCCACGGCTATCTGTCGTGGTGGCGGGTGGGGGTGGCGCAGGTGTCCACCAGCGAACGCACGAATGCCGCAGCGAAAAAACTCAATGAACACCTGGCGAAGGCCCGGCAGTACTAATAACAAGAGGAGTGTTTGTATGTCGTTGAAGCTTGGAGTGATCGGTACCGGTGCCATCGGCCGTGACCATATTCGTCGTTGCAGCCAGACCCTGCTTAACAGCCAGGTGGTGGCGGTCACCGATATCAACCTTGAGCAAGCCGCCATGGTGGTTGCCGATTTGAAGCTGGACGCCGAGGTGTATCCGGACGGCCATGCGCTGATCAACTCGCCGCAGGTCGAGGCCGTTCTCGTGACTTCCTGGGGCCCGAGCCACGAAGAATTCGTGCTCGCCGCCATTGCCGCCGGCAAGCCGGTGTTCTGTGAAAAGCCCCTGGCGGTGACTGCCGAAGGCTGCCGCAAGATCGTCGAGGCCGAAGTGGCCCACGGCAAGCGCCTGGTACAAGTGGGTTTCATGCGCCCGTACGACGAAGGTTATCGCGCCCTCAAGGCAGTGATCGACAGCGGCCAGATCGGCGAGCCGTTGATGCTGCACTGCGCGCACCGCAACCCGACGGTGGGCGAGAGCTACAAGACCGACATGGCGATCACCGACACGCTGATCCACGAGCTGGACGTGCTGCGCTGGTTGCTCAATGACGACTACGTTTCCGTGCAAGTGGTGTTCCCGCGCAAAACCAGCAAGGCCCTGGCCCACCTGCGTGACCCGCAGATCGTTCTGCTGGAAACCGCCAAGGGCACGCGCATCGACGTGGAAGTGTTTGTGAACTGCCAGTACGGCTATGACATCCAGTGCGAAGTGGTAGGGGAGACCGGCATCGCCAAACTGCCGGAGCCTTCACAAGTGCAGATGCGCAGCGGCGCCAAGCTGTCGAACGCGATTCTGATGGACTGGAAGGATCGGTTTATCGGCGCCTATGACGTTGAGTTGCAAGCCTTTATCGACAGCGTGCGCGCCGGGCAAGTCGGCGGGCCGTCGGCGTGGGATGGGTTTGCAGCGGCAGTGGCGGCAGATGCGTGCATCCAGGCGCAGAGCAGCGAGCAGATCGTCAAGGTGAGCTTGCCGGATCGTCCGCACTTCTACGGCTGACACTCGGTCGAGGTTGGAGGGGGCATGGGTATCTACGCAATTCTCAAAGGCTTACACATAACACTGTGGTGAGCGGGCTTGCCCGCGCTGGGCTGCGAAGCGGCCCCAAAACCTTCACCTCGATTGGTCCTGGCGCTCTGCAGTGACCTTATTGGGGCCGCTTCGCAGCCCAGCGCGGGGCAAGCCCGCTCACCACAACAGCCCATTGCCATAGATTCAACATCCACTCGAAGTTGTGTAGATACCTATGCTCATCGGGGGCTTGCCCCCCTCCCACATTTCATTGGGTTTGCACTTTAAAGAAGGAGTGAATCATGCGAATCGGACTAGTCGGCTACGGCCATGGAGGGCGCTTTTTTCATGCGCCGCTGATTGCCACATTGCCCGGCGCCACGTTCGTTGGCGTCGTCACCCGTTCTCCTGAGCGGCGCCTACAGTTGAATACCGACCACCCAGGCGTCCAGGCTTTCAACTCCATCGGCCAGATTGTCGAAGCCGGTGTCGACGCGCTGGTCATCTCCACCACCCTCAAAGGCCGCCCGGCCCTGGTGCTGGAGGCCATTGAACACGGTGTCGCGGTGGTCAGCGACAAGCCCTTTGCCGCCAACGCCGAACAGGCCCAGGCGCTGATCACGGCCGCCGAGCGCCATGAGGTGCTGCTGAGCGTTTACCAGAACCGCCGCTGGGACTCGGACTACCTGACCTTGCGCAAACTGATCGACGCCGGCGCCCTGGGCACCATCACCCGTTTCGAATCCCGCGTGGAACGCTACAGCCCCCAAGCGGTGGGCAATGCCAGTGGCGGCGGTTGGCTGCGTGATTTGGGCAGCCATTTGGTGGACCAGGCACTGCAACTGTTCGGCCCGGTGGAGCGGGTGTTTGCGCAATTGCACTACACCGCCGAACACCCCAGCGTCGACCACGGTTTTTTTGTCTCCCTGACCCACGCCAACGGGGTGATTTCCCACCTCTGGGGCAACGCCCTGCAAAACAGCCAGGCCCCGCGTTTTCGCGTCAGTGGCAGTTTGGGCTGTTACACGGTGGAGGGCCTCGATGGCCAGGAAGAAGCGCTGATGGCCGGCAAATCGCCGAAAACCGAAGGCGAGCACTGGGGCGCCGAGGAGCACCGACGCTGGGGTTGGTTCGAGCAAGGGGATGAGCGTGAACGGGTGCCATCGGAAAAGGGCTGCTGGACGCAGTTCTATCGTCAATTGCAAGCCGCCGTGCAAGGGCAGGGACCTTTACCGGTAGACGCCTATGAGGCGCTGGAAACCACCCGTATATTGGACGCCGCACGCCTGAGCGCCGAGCGCCAGCAGGTGGTTTCAACAAAAATAGAATAAAATTCTAAAACAGGTTGATATGGAAATTATTTTCCAATAAAGTCTTTTCCAGGTTGCATAAAGTACGTCTTGGGCTCGACCCCGGCGACTCAACAAAAACAAGATCAAAAACAACCAGGTACCGTCAGATGAAAATCTTCAACGCTGTACTGCGAGTTTTACGCCCTGCTCACACGCCACGCGGTCTGCCCCGCGCCCGGCCGTTCTACTTCTCCTTCCTTAATGTGCTGTGCGTCGAAAACAAAGGCGCGCTGGTCTGCTGCATTCCTGGCGCACCGGTCGTACGACTGCCCGCCGAGCTCTGATAAACGCAACGTCCAAAAAACCAACAAGAAAGTGGAGACAGACCGTTCATGAAGACCCCGATCCGTTTTACCGCGCTGGCCCTGTCCGTGCTGCTCGCCAGCGGTGTTGCCTCGGCTGCTGATCTGAAGATAGGCGTGAGCATGTCCGCCTTCGATGACACCTTCCTCACCTACCTGCGTGAAGACATGGACAAGCAAGCCAAGTCCTACCCTAAAGGTGACGGCGTGCAGCTGCAGTTCGAAGACGCCCGCGCCGACGTGGTGAAGCAACTGAGCCAGGTCGAGAACTTTATCAGCCAGAAGGTCGACGCCATCATCGTCAACCCGGTGGACACTGCCTCTACGGCGAACATCATCAAGGCTGCTACCACCGCAAAAATTCCGCTGGTGTTCGTCAACCGCCGCCCCGACAGCCCAACGTTGGCGTCAGGCGTCGCGGCAGTGGTGTCCGACGACGTCGAGGCCGGCAAACTGCAAATGCAATACATCGCCGAAAAACTCGGCGGCAAGGGCAACGTCGTGATCCTGTTGGGTGACCTGGCAAACAACTCCACCACCAACCGCACCAAGGGCGTGAAGGAAGTCCTGACCAAGTACCCAGGCATCAAGATCGAGCAGGAACAGACCGGCATCTGGTTGCGTGACAGGGGCATGACCCTGGTCAACGACTGGTTGACTCAAGGCCGCGATTTCGACGCGGTGCTGGCCAACAACGATGAAATGGCGATTGGCGCGTCCATGGCGCTGAAATCGGCAGGCAAGAAAGGCGTGCTGATCGCGGGTGTCGACGGCACGCCGGACGGCCTCAACGCGATCACCAAGGGCGACATGACCGTGTCGGCCTTCCAGGATGCCAAGGGCCAGGCGGACAAATCGGTGGAGACGGCGCGCAAGATGGCCAAGAACGAACCCATCGAGCAGAACGTGGTGATCCCGTTCCAGTTGATCACCCCGGACAACGTCAAAGACTTCAAGTAGCCCTGACATAACAACAATAAACCGGCAGGGCGGTCGTGCCCGCCCTGCTGATGGAGTACCTCCCTATGCTCGCTCAAGCCGCTGTCTCGCAGCCCCCCGGTCTCCAGCCGCTGGCGCTGGAAGAACCCTACCTGCTGGAAATCGTCAACATCAGCAAAGGCTTTCCCGGCGTCGTGGCCCTGGCCGACGTGCAACTGCGTGTACGCCCTGGCACCGTACTGGCGCTGATGGGCGAGAACGGTGCAGGTAAGTCGACCTTGATGAAAATCATCGCCGGCATCTATCAGCCAGACGCCGGTGAAATCCGCCTGCGCGGCAAGCCCATCGTATTTGAAACGCCCCTGGCGGCCCAGAAGGCCGGGATCGCGATGATCCACCAGGAACTCAACCTGATGCCGCACATGAGCATCGCCGAGAACATCTGGATCGGCCGCGAGCAGCTCAACAGCCTGCACATGGTCAACCACCGCGAAATGCACCGCTGCACCGCCGAGTTGCTGGCGCGCCTGCGCATCAACCTCGACCCGGAAGAACACGTCGGCAACCTGAGCATCGCCGAGCGACAGATGGTCGAGATTGCCAAGGCGGTGTCCTACGACTCCGACATCCTGATCATGGACGAACCGACGTCGGCCATTACCGAGAAGGAAGTGGCCCACCTGTTTTCGATCATTGCCGACCTCAAGTCACAGGGCAAAGGCATCGTCTACATCACCCATAAAATGAACGAAGTGTTTGCGATCGCCGATGAAGTGGCGGTGTTCCGTGACGGCCATTACATCGGCCTGCAACGTGCTGACAGCATGAACAGCGACAGCCTGATCTCGATGATGGTCGGGCGTGAACTGAGCCAGTTGTTCCCGGTACGCGAAACGCCTATCGGCGAGCTGCTGATGTCGGTGCGCGACCTGACCCTGGACGGCGTGTTCAAGGACGTCTCCTTCGATCTGCATGCCGGCGAGATCCTCGGTATTGCCGGGCTGATGGGCTCTGGCCGCACCAACGTGGCGGAAACCATCTTTGGCATCACCCCCAGCAGCAGCGGCCAGATCACCCTGGACGGCGCACCGGTACGCATTACCGACCCGCACATGGCCATCGAGAAAGGCTTCGCGCTGCTGACCGAGGACCGCAAGCTCAGTGGGCTGTTCCCGTGCCTGTCGGTGCTGGAAAACATGGAGATGGCCGTGCTGCCGCATTATTCGGGCAACGGTTTTATCCAGCAGAAAGCCCTGCGCGCCTTGTGTGAGGAGATGTGCAAGAAGCTGCGGGTGAAGACCCCTTCGCTTGAGCAGTGCATCGACACCTTGTCCGGCGGCAACCAGCAGAAAGCCTTGCTCGCCCGTTGGCTGATGACCAATCCACGCTTACTGATCCTGGATGAGCCGACTCGCGGTATCGACGTCGGCGCCAAGGCCGAGATCTATCGCTTGATCTCGTTCCTGGCCAGCGAAGGCATGGCGGTGATCATGATTTCCTCGGAGCTGCCTGAAGTGCTGGGCATGAGCGACCGGGTGATGGTGATGCACGAAGGTGAACTGATGGGCACCCTGGACCGTGCGGATGCGACCCAGGAAAAAGTCATGCAGTTGGCCTCCGGTATGTCCGTGGTCCACTGAAGAATTGCACAGAATAAGAAGGTGATTGGCTATGAACGCAATAACAGACAACAAGCCTGCCACGGCACCGGTCAAGCACCGGCGTCGACTGCCCACCGAGCTGAGCATCTTCCTGGTGCTGATCGGCATCGGCCTGGTGTTTGAGTTGTTCGGCTGGATCGTGCGGGACCAGAGTTTTTTGATGAACTCCCAGCGCCTGGTGCTGATGATCCTGCAGGTGTCGATCATCGGCCTGCTGGCCATCGGGGTGACCCAGGTAATCATTACCACGGGGATTGATTTGTCGTCCGGGTCGGTTTTGGCGCTGTCGGCGATGATCGCCGCCAGTTTGGCGCAGACCTCCGACTTTTCCCGAGCCGTGTTCCCAAGCCTGACCGATTTGCCGGTGTGGATCCCGGTAGCGATGGGGCTGGGTGTGGGACTGCTGGCGGGGGCGATCAACGGCAGCATCATTGCTGTCACCGGTATCCCACCGTTTATCGCCACACTGGGCATGATGGTGTCGGCCCGTGGCCTGGCGCGTTACTACACTGAAGGCCAGCCGGTGAGCATGCTTTCTGACTCGTACACGGCCATCGGTCATGGCGCGATGCCGGTGATCATCTTCCTGGTGGTGGCGGTGATCTTCCATATCGCCCTGCGCTACACCAAGTACGGCAAGTACACCTACGCCATCGGCGGCAACATGCAGGCGGCGCGGACCTCGGGGATCAACGTCAAGCGCCACCTGATCATCGTCTACAGCATCGCGGGCCTGCTGGCTGGCCTGGCCGGTGTGGTGGCCTCGGCACGCGCTGCCACCGGGCAGGCGGGCATGGGCATGTCCTATGAGCTGGACGCGATTGCTGCGGCGGTCATCGGCGGCACCAGCCTGGCGGGCGGGGTAGGGCGCATCACCGGCACGGTGATCGGCGCGCTGATCCTCGGGGTGATGGCCAGCGGGTTTACGTTTGTGGGTGTGGATGCGTATATCCAGGACATCATCAAGGGCTTGATCATTGTGGTGGCGGTGGTCATCGACCAATACCGCAACAAGCGCAAACTCAAGCGCTGACGCAGTACAAAATGTGGGAGGGGGCTTGCCCCCGATAGCGGAGTGTCAGCCAGCAGATTTATTTACTGACCCACCGCTATCGGAGGCAAGCCCCCTACCACATTTGAAAATCACCAGGCAGATCTAACCGTTTGTCTTCTATATAGCTCCACAAACTTGAATTTCTTGCTATAAACGCACTCCGATAACCGTTCGCCAAGCCCGTTCTGGTGCCTTTTGGGGTTGTGTCGGTAAAAATGCCTGTCTTTTCAGTTGCTGCGCCCTCAAGTCGGCCTTAGACTGCCGCCCCTCGTAAATTGAGTGCCGGGTGGCGCTTGGAATGGATGGCGCCCTTCCGAGACCTGCAGAGGTCGGCCGGAACGCTCCCTTATTCGCCTTAATGCACGTATTTTTTATAGAGAAATCAATGACAAAGGAAAAGTTGCTGGCCATGCCGGCGGATGACTACATGAATGCCGAACAGCACGCTTTTTTTGAGCAGTTGCTGCAAGACATGAAAGTGGAGCACCACGAGCGCATTGAACAGAACCGTATCGCCATTGAAAGCCTGGACACCCCGGCTGACCCGGCCGACGCTGCTTCCGTGGAAGAAGAGCGCACCTGGTTGGTAAACGCCATCGACCGCGACCAGCGCATGCTGCCGCAACTTGAGCGTGCACTGGAACGCATCAAGGAAGATTCCTTTGGCTGGTGCGATGACAGCGGCGAGCCTATCGGCCTCAAGCGCCTGCTGATCAGCCCGACCACCAAGTACTGCATCGAAGCGCAAGAGCGCCACGAGCAGATCGACAAGCACCAGCGTCAAGCCTGATGCGGTGAAGCTGGGGGCCGTGTAGGCGGCTCCCCAGAGAAAAACCCGTTACACCCCGTCTATTGATCTGCTGCAAGCCACCCCACTAAAGGCCCATGGATAATGGCCCGATAGTGGCGTTTAATGCAGGCACAATAACGACAAGCAGCGGGGTAACGAAGATGGCTGGAGACGGAACTCTGATGGGCGCAGCAGTGCCACCCGATGCGGTGGTGCGCGGGTTGCCCGGCTGGTTGATGCCGCTCTTGCAGAGCACCGCCCTGGTGCTGGTCCTGCTGGGCCTTGCGTTGGCCAGCCTGCCGCTGTATCTCTGCCTGCCATTGACCTTGCTGGTCATCTGGTTGCCCCGCCTCAAAAGTCCCAAGCCTGTGATTGCGCAGTCTGATGCCGCCGATGCCGCCGATGCGATGGGCGAGCTGACCCGCGATCTGTCCTATACCACCAGCCATAACGCATTGTCCGCCGCCGGCGTGGCCTATTCGGTCAAGCAACTGGCTGCGCGTGTGCAGTCGCAATTGAGCGCGGCCAAGCAGATTGTCAACAATGCCGAAGTGATGATCGGCACCGAGAAGATCACCTCCCAACTCAGCCGTGAGGCCTTGGCGGCCGCCAGCCAGGCCCATCAGCGCAGCACTGAAGGTCGTGAAGTGCTGGCCCAGTCGATCATCCGCATGCACCAGCTCAGCCAGCGCGCCAACGCCAGCCGAGAGCTGATCGAAGCCTTGAGTCAGCGCAGCGAAGAAATCCAGCGCGTCACCCTGGTGATTCAGTCCATCGCCAGCCAGACCAACTTGCTGGCGCTTAACGCCGCGATTGAAGCGGCGCGGGCCGGTGAGCATGGGCGCGGGTTTGCCGTGGTGGCGGACGAAGTGCGCGGGCTGGCCGGTCGTACCGCCACGGCCACCGATGAGGTCGGGGTGATGGTGGCGGACATCCAACAACGCACGGCTCAGGTGGTGGAGCAGATTCGCCAGTTGTCGGCGGATCTGCACACCGGCGTCGAGCAAGTGGAGCAAGCCGGCGAGCAACTGCACAGCATCGCCAGCCTGGCGGCGGATGTGGAAGGGCAGGTCAGTGAGATCGCCCAGGGTACCGACACCAACCGCGCCCAACTCGATAGCTTGTTCCACGCCGTTGAGCAGATGCGCAGCGACCTGGACGTGAGCGACCAGCAAACCCGCCAACTGGCCGACGCCGCCGTGCAAATGGAGGGGCAGGCAGAAACCATCAGCGAACGCCTGGCGGAGGTCGGGCTGGATGACTATCACCAGCGTGTCTACGACCTGGCGCGCGAAGGGGCCAGCCGCATTGCCGCGCAGTTCGAGGCAGACGTGCAGCAAAGCCGCATCAGCCTGGACGACTTGTTCGACCGCAGCTACACGCCAATCCCCAAAACCAGCCCGAGCAAGTATCACACGCGCTTCGACGGTTACACCGACCAGGTGTTGCCGGCGATTCAGGAGGCGCTGCTGCCGCGTCACGAAGGGCTGGTGTTTGCGATTGCCTGCACGCCCCAAGGCTATGTGCCGACCCACAACAAGGCGTTTTCCCAGGCGCTGACCGGAGATGCCCAGGTGGATGCGGTGCAGAATCGCACCAAGCGCAAGTTCGAGGACCGCACAGGGATTCGTTGTGGCAGCCATCAGCAAGCGGTGCTGTTACAGACCTATACCCGTGATACCGGCGAGCTGATGCATGACCTGTCGGTGCCGATCATGGTTCTGGGGCGGCATTGGGGTGGCTTGCGTCTGGGGTATAAGCCTGAGGGCGCGAAGGCTCTGCGTTAGGCGCTTGTGCAAGCGCCTGCGAGCTGCAGGCGCTTTGCAGCGACGCGGTTACCGAGGTTGATGCAGGCGCTGGTTGAGCTCATCCACGCAGATGGCCCATTCGGCGTCTTCACGCAGTTCTTCCTTGAGAAACTGAGCCTGTTGCGGCGTCCAGAACGGGGCGTCGATCAATTTGACGTCGTCACTCAGCGGGTGCGCGGCAATGAAAGTGTCGATGGCTTGCGGCGACGAGTCCAGGCCCAGTTGTTCAAATAACGTTTCGAGTGTAGGTAGTGGCGCGTCCATATCAGTCTCCCTGCGGGTTTTAGGATCGTTACGCATGGGAGGCTTGTGGCGCGGTAGAGTTCGATCGGATTGTCAGGAGGTCAGCGCCCCTGAATCCACTGCGGTCTTGAGCGCCAGGGCGGATTCTTTGCCAGCGATGGCAGCGGTATCCAGTGTCTTGAACCAACGGTCCTTTTCCACCTGGTGCGTGGTGACGGTGGTCAACGGTGGCTTGGCGCGCATCACGATCACTGCTTGAAACTCACCGTCTACTTCCCTTGCGTCGCCGTGGATGAAAAATTCGCCAATATCAAATTCCGTCACGTATAGCCTTCCCTTCGAGGTAACCAACTGCACTGATGAAACCTGACCCAAGCGGGGCCAATTTCAATGGACGGGCCAGTATGGCAGTTGTTGAGGGGCGGCGGCGCAGTAAAGTCATCCGGGTGACGAAACGATCCCGTCGTGCAGGGAGGCCTCCAGCCGCTTGGCCAGTTCGCAGGCCTGGACATGGTCGCTGCGAAAGCCTTTGATCCTGCCGCTGGTGACTTCGCGGATATGAAAGAAGTTTCTTCCGGCCGGTACTACCTGGTAAAGAATAGAATTGGGGTACCCGTTGGGACTGTGCAAGCAGTAGTATTGGTGTTCGTCCTGAAACGATGAGCGAGTTAGGGAAGACGTAGCGTCGTTTGGGCGTCGGTGCATGGTCGGCTCCTGTCGATCGATCTTTGTTGACCCAGCAGCAGCGTTACAGGTGGTTTTAACCCGCGTTGCTGTTTTAGTATTGTCGTCGGCAGCCGGCCGTTGGTTCCATGCCAGGCTGTCCTGGCTTGTTTGAATTGTCGGAAACTACGTTTTTTAAGGGCGTTATTCTCTGAAGCGGGTCGACCGGTATTCTCTGGTTATTGAACCTGTGATCTCCTGTGATGGCTGATGACCTTGCACAAGGCTCATTGTGTACGTCGGTACTAGTCTTCGGACGCAGCCGCGAGATCTTCTTCAGTTTTTCTATGAATGTGTTGTGTGATCGTGCCGAGATGGCCGTTTTTTTGTGCTGCCCGCTCTGGCGGACGGCGCTCTTTTCGATGTGGGGGCGTTTCCTTGGCAGTCAGTAATCTGGATATGCACGCGTTGTTCGTGCTGGGTGATTTGCGCGCAAAGTTGGTCAAGCAGTTTCAATCCCGTTTCGTTTACATCACTGAGCAGACGCCAGAAGGCATCTACGTTGCCGAAATCGACACCGAGGCAGCGATGGTCGTGGATGACAAACCGCGCCTGGAGCTCAAGGTGGGTGACCATTTTCGTGCTGCGGTACTGCCCAGTCGCGAAGGTGGCAAGTTCGAACTCAAGTTCCGCGATATCAAGTTGACGGTGTATGGCCTGGGCGACTACGCCTTTGTGTCGACGGCCGATGGCTACGGCATCGTCTTCAAGGAAGGCCACAGCGTGATGCTGGTATTTGCGGCCAACGAACAACTGCAGGAAGGCCTGACCAAAACCCTCAAGGCCGTGACCGGCAAGGCCGCCAAATGGCGCAAGGGTGAGCTGGTGACATTCAAGGCCAGCGAATAACCAGCAAATACAGCGAACATCTCCTATCTCCCGGAACCTCTACTACAGTTGAGTTGACTTAACTATTCAGAGGCTTCGCGCTTAGTCAGCAAAGCCGTCCGCTGTTTGCTGTGATATCGCGAGGTGCAAGGGCATGAAAGGATTGAGAACGCTGTTGGCGGCGTCGTTGACGGCCATGAGCCTGTCAGTGTCGGCCGCACAGGCGCCGGTACACTTTGCCGACCTGAACTGGGAAAGCGGCAGCCTGATCACCGAAATACTGCGGGTGATTGTCGAGAAGGGTTATGACCTGCCCACCGACACCTTGCCCGGCACCACCATTACGCTGGAAACCGCCCTGGCCAAGGACGACATCCAGGTCATCGGTGAAGAGTGGGCGGGACGCAGCCCGGTGTGGGTCAAGGCCGAAGCCGAGGGTAAGGTTGCGGGCTTGGGCGATACGGTCAAAGGTGCCACCGAGGGGTGGTGGGTGCCGGAATACGTGGTCAAGGGCGATCCCGCCAAAGGTATCAAGCCCCTGGCGCCGGACCTCAAGAGCGTGAAGGACCTGGCCCGTTACAAGGATGTGTTCAAGGACCCGGAATCCCCAGGCAAGGGGCGCTTTCTCAACAGCCCCATCGGCTGGACCTCGGAAGTGGTCAACAAGCAGAAGCTCAAGGCTTATGGCCTTGACGACAGCTACGTGAACTTCCGCAGTGGTTCGGGGGCGGCGCTGGATGCCGAAATTGCCTCGTCGATCCGCCGGGGCAAGCCGGTGTTGTTTTACTACTGGTCGCCGACGCCCTTGATGGGCCGCTATAAGTTGATCCAGTTGGAAGAGCCGCCGTTCGATGCCGAAGCCTGGAAAACGCTGACGGATGCGGATAATCCCGATCCAAAGCCTACGCGGTCCCTGGCGTCCAAATTGAGCATTGGTGTGTCTACCCCGTTCCAGAAGGAACATCCGCAGATTGCGGCAGTTTTCGAGAAGGTCGAATTTCCGATAGAGCCGCTGAATAAAGCCTTGGCGAGCATGAGCGAGAAGCACACACCGCCACGGGAGGTGGCTCAGGTGTTCTTGAAAGAGCACCCTGAAGTGTGGAAGGCCTGGTTACCGGAGGATGTGGCGGGGAAGGTGGAGGCAAGCTTGAAGTGAGTCTTGCTAGCTGCTGAAGGTCAAACTGTGGGAGCGAGCAAGCCCGCTCCCACAGTTGATTGCATTCCAGGTTTAGAAACGGGTTTGCAGCGCGACCTCGAAGGTTCTCGGCGAGCCCAGGTAATAAGCCGGCGACACATGGGCAAACTCGGCATACACCTCATTGGTCAAGTTACGCACCCGGCCAGTGACCGAGGTGTGAGCATCCACCTTGTAGCGCAGGAACGTGCCAAACAGGGTGTAGGCGGGCACGGTCATCGTATTGGCGTTATCCGCATAAACCTCGGCGACATAACGTGCGTCCACGCCCCCTTGCCAGTCCTCGGCGAAATCATAAGTCAACCACAGGTTACCTACGCGCTTGGGCACGTTGGTCGGTGTATTGCCCTTGCGCGAAACCACCGCACCGCTGGCGATCTTCTCGTTGAACTCGTCGTACTCCGCATCCACCCAGGCGAAGTTGCCCTCTGCCAGTAACCTCGGTGTGAGGCGCAGCGAAGTGGCCAGCTCGATGCCCCTGGACGACTGCGCGCCGACCGGGATACTGCTGGTCGGGGCCTGCGGGTCGGTGACGGCAAAATCCTTGCGCTCGATCCGGTAGGCGGCCACGGTGGCTGAGCCACGCCCGTCCAGGTAGTCGAACTTGCTGCCCACTTCCCACTGCTTGCCAGTCGATACATCGAACACCTGCGTGGTGGTGTTCGGTTGCTCGGCGGCGGTGCTGTACTGCACGTAAACATTTGCTGATGGGACAAACTGATAGGTCAGGCCCACCCGGCCGGTCACCGGCTCCCAACGGCGCTTGAAGTGCCGCGGGTTGGTGGCCGTGACTGCGCGGTGGTTGGTCACATCCAGGTCGATGGCGTCATAACGCAGGCCGGTCAGCAACGAGAGCTTGTCGGTGAGGCCCAGTCGGTTCTCCACGAACAGCGCTTTGGTGGTGACTTCATTGGTCTTGTCCTCACCGAACTTCTCCTGGGTTCGCGGTAGGTCGTAGAAGTGGCCGGGGTTGAAGGCGTTCGGATCCACCGTGCTGTTGCCCGGCACATTCCAGGGCGTGTTAGTGGTGCTGTTGACCTTGTACTCAAAGCCGCCGGACCACGTGGTCGACAGGCCAAAGACACGGGCGTCATGGCGCAGCTCGAACTGGTTGCCGTTCTGTTCACCTTGATGGCGCACCTGGTAGGCGGTGGAGCGGTTCACCGCGCTGTTATTGGCGTTGTACTGGTAGGTCTCCAGGTTGCGGTAGTCGCGTTGGCTGTCGAGATGATAGAGGGTGTTTTTCAGAGTGGTGCTGTCGTTGATCCGGTAGTCGATGATCGAGCGTGCCCACAGCGTGCGCTGCTCATAACGACCGTCTGCGACGTTGTAGTTGTTGAAACGGTTATGTGTGTCGATTTTCAACTCGCCGGCCTTGGGGTTGAGCACGGGCGTGCCCCAATACGGGCTGTCTTCATGCTCATCCTGATATTCCAGGGCCAGGGTGTGGGACAGGTTGGGGGTGAGGTCGCTGAGCAGGGAAAACGCCAGGCTCCAGGCATCGCGTTGAGCGCGGTCGATGTAGCTGTGATGGGTGTTGCGGCTGACGTCCAGGCGCGCATAGTGCTGCACCTCGGCGCCCGGTTCGGTCAGGGCATGGTTCACGCCGAAGGCCATGCCGGCCGTGTCGTAGCTGCCATAGGTCAGTTGGCCTTCGGCAGCGTGTTCCTCACGGGTCGCCAACTTGGTCACGTAGTTCAGCGAGCCGCCCACGGAGCCGGCCCCGTTGATCAGGGAGGAAGGGCCGCCGACCAGTTCCACCCGATCATAGATCCACGCATCCACCGGCCGTGCCAGGCCGGTGGCAACGTTGATCCCATTGAACATCTGGGTGATCTGGCTGCTGGTAAATCCACGATAAGACACAAAACCTCCAAATCCCGGCGGAGCGCTGGCATTGACGCCAGGCAGGGTGTTGGCGGCATCACGGAAGGTCTTGGCGCCGTGGCGTTCAATATCGTTGCGATTGGCAATGGCTACTGACGCCGGGGTTTCCCGCACGCTCAATCCCAAGCGCGAAGCCACGCCGCTGGATTGCTCCAGGCTCAGGCCGGGTTCGGTTGTTGACTCGCCATCAATGGTGGTCGGGGCCAGCTCGATGGCCCAGGTGCAGACAGGCAGGCAGCCGAACAGGCCCGCCAACAGGGGTAAATGTTTCATGGTTGAATCCTGAAAAACTTGGCTTGAAAGCAACGCACAGCCTTGCGTATTTCCTTGGGGAAACGGTGGCCGGTGCAGATCGGAAAGCGCAGGGATCAGGTGAAGGCAGGCGGGGCACGCGGATTAGCCGTGGGCCAGGTGACGCGGGCGGGGGTGTCAGCGCGGGTGACGATTGCTGGCGGTGGTGCGTGAGGTTGTGGCAACACCTCCACATTCAGGCTGGAGCTGAGCGCCGGCCCCATACCACCGGTGGAACACAGTGGGCAACCAAATGCCTTGGACAGCGTGGGCAGGTTTTCATCGGTGGAGTTGGACGGCTTGGGCGCCTGGGTACGCGGGTCCACGGTACAGAACTGACCGCCGATGCCATTGAGCTGCATCCCGACCATCTGCCCATGCCCAATACTGCAGACGAACACATTGAACAGGACGCAGCAATACAGCATCCAGGCAATGAGTGAGCGGTCGGCACGGGCAAGTTTCATGGGGCGGCACTTTACCATCAGCCGCCGACGAAATGCCTGCAAAAAATCCCTGGGCGACTATCCTGTCTCGCACCTTTGAGGAGAGCCAGCCATGAGCTTTGTCATCGCACGGTGGATCGTCGGCATTTTTACCTGCATCAGCATGGTCCACCTGTACTGGGCGGCGGGCGGCAAACTCGGCAGCCTGGCGGCCATCCCGCAGCTCCCGGGCGAATTCGCCAGCGGGCCTCGTCCTGCGTTCAAACCATCGGCTTTGGGCACATTTCTGGTGGCAATGGGTTTGGTCGCGATTGCACTGCTCGTCTGCCTGCGAGCCGGGCTGTATTTCTCGCCGGTATCCCACGGAGCATTGCAGTGGGGGATCAGTGCGATTGCCTTGGTGATGTTTGCCAGGGCGATTGGGGACTCGGAGTTGGTGGGGTTTTTCAAGAAGGTCGGCGGATCGCGGTTTGCGAGGATGGATACGTGGGTTTATTCGCCGTTGTGTTTGGGGTTGGGGGTGGGGTTGTTGGTGGTGGCGTGGGGGTGAGGCCCGATCGTTTTTTTAGGTTCCTGGGTCATGGTTGAATGAAGTACAAGTTCGACATGGAGCCGGAAATTCTCTTGGCTTTTCCCAGCTTAAGATATTCGTTGAAGTCATTCTCCAAAGACGCTTTGTTTGTGTATTTCTTGTATTTGTTCGGCACCTCACATGCGTACATATACAGCCGCCAAGGGTCGAAGCCGTCGATCCTCTCATCAGGGCCATAATCGAAATCGACACAAATGTTAGATAGATAAACACTGCAACCAACACCATGCAGCTCGTAGGTAATGTCTTCGGTAAGGAGCCCGCATTGCGGAATCTTTTTGGCGCGCCATAGCCCCAGAATATTTTTGGTTCCGAACGTGCGCTCAAGTAGGTCTGTT
The DNA here is from genome assembly GCF_009764655.1 of Pseudomonas sp. PB105. NCBI lineage: Bacteria > Pseudomonadati > Pseudomonadota > Gammaproteobacteria > Pseudomonadales > Pseudomonadaceae > Pseudomonas > Pseudomonas sp. PB105. The sequence goes on along the minus strand of NZ_RWIO01000069.1, from coordinate 2,719 downwards.
GCTTTTTTAACCTGTGATAAATATTCGGTTATCAAGTTTTCCAGGGTCTGAGTTTTCATCTTCTTGGCCTTTCCAATCTATCGAGCCCGACTGCATTTGAAGCATCTACCACATCTTTGGTGCTGCTGAATGAGCTTTTGTGGCTATCTAAATCTTTGATCAATCTTATGGTGACTGGCGTGCGTGTGCGCCTTGCTGCCGAAGCTCTATGGTATCGCCATGGTTTAAATGTCACAATTTTTGTTTTTGCACCACTTGGATTGTTGAGGTTTATAGTTATGCGAGATGATCAAAATTTGTCTTCATTAGTTCCATGTGTTTTGATTTGGCGGTGCAGGTGTTTTAGGTTTGGCTTTTGTTGATGTCATCCAGCGATTATTGCTCTCGCTAATTCGGGTTATAAGCTTTGCAATAATATTGCTTTTCGCAAGCTTGGTGTTATTTGAATTAAGATTTTTCTCGTGACAACCTTAATGGATTGTGCTTGTAATCTTATTCGCTCCGGCATGTCAATCTCGATGTGATTTTCGAATTTTGCTTGGGTTGGTCTGCAGTGCGCAGTATTGTCGCTTAGTTATATGTTAGTGAAAGCTTGCATCTATTCGTTCGACTTCTAACTTGATGAGGCCCTCATTGAGGTGGGGGTGGTCGTAATGCACGCCTTGGTCATTGAGCAGCGTGAAGGAAAAAAGTTTTCGTCTTGCAATTATCCGTAAAGGAAATAGGAGTAGCCCTTGCCTATTTCAATTTCATAAGGACAGTAGGTGATAAAGCAATTAATGAGTACTTCATCGATAAGTAGCATAACGTCTTCTTCTATGTCGGCATTGAGTGCTATAACCAAAGCTGTTTTGTAATGGGTTGTGTGATCTGTTGAATTATTCATTGGTTAAATTATTTTGTGTTTTTTTGGGTTGTTTTTATAACTTATCTGTGTTTTTGGTGTTTGAGTTTTAGGTTGGTTGCCTCATAAAAATAAATATCAGTAGGGTCTCCAATAAATATCAGAGTGCTGTTAGTTGCTTGGTTTTTATATTGCTTGCCAAGGTTGTATATTTATAGTTTGTGGTGAATAAAATTGTAGGTGTCTTGAATATTTATTTTCTGTATTTTGTTTTTTTTGAGTGCTGAAGATATCTCGTCTTTGAATTTTGTTGGGTATATAAACTGCGTTGCTGCATGTGTTTCTTCTTCATAGAATCTACAGAGTAATAAGCTGTCATTCGAGTCTAAAAAATAACCAATGTTTTTTGCGGTAATATTTTTTTCAAAAATCAACATGTTTTTCCAGAGTGTCTCTATTTCGCTTTTTGTTTTTTCTATTATTAAAAAAACGCTACTTGACCCTTCTAGCGCTAAGCTGTTTATTTTTATTGGCGTGTTTGGCCTGTTTTTGATCATGGAGTATGTGTTGCTTTTTTCGTTTTTTTGCAAGAAATCTCCACTTTTGAGCTGGCTGGTTAAGTCTTTCCTTAATAAGTATTCCTCAGTTTTTGAGTTGGGCTTTTTCCCGCGAATTACTTTCCACTCTCTTTTAAAGCACCACGTCTCAGAAAGGTGCTCCACGACACTGCACCAACTTTTCCATAAATCAGGAAAGTTGTGGTCTACCAAGGTTGTGGTAGTAAATTTACTGTTGTTTATGCTGTCCGCATCTGTCCAAGGCCTGATGCCGAGTTCGTTTATATAAGCGGTTTTCATTTTGATCTCTTAAAATACGTGTGGGAGTCGTCACCAATTTTTAGTGGGGTCTTAATTTCGTTTATCGTATTTTTGGTATTGAAGTGTGGGCCATGATTTCCTTCTAAGTGTCCGAGAGAGTGTTCGTAAATCGTAGTAAGGTGGCCATCTTTTAAGCTAAAAACATATACCCGTCCCATTATGTGCTTATCCTGATCGCGAATTTTATCTCGGTAAATTGCTAATGGTTGAGTGTTTTTTGGAATCCCTCCGATTTCTTTGGCTCTCCTGAATGCTCCGTTCCTCGATAGGTTGCTATCCGTGCCCTTGGGGAGTTCTGCCTCGCCGTCATTGACCTTGGCGTTTTTCGCCGGATCCTCAGCGGTGTATTTTGGCTTGCATGCATCCGCACCTGGGCACGTGCTTAAACCCAGCACATCCACCCACCCGGTAGGGTTGGGCACGTACTGGTACGCATTGATCCCGCCCGCCAACTTCACCGGGTCAGGTGTCAGGTAACGCCCAATATCTGGATTGTAGTAGCGATGACGGTTGTAGTGCAGCCCGCTTTCCTGATCAAAGTACTGACCCTGAAAGCGCAGCGGGTTGTCGATTTTACCTTTGTCGAGACGACTGATCTGGCCGTAGGCGCGGTAGTGCGCGGACCAGACGATTTCGCCGTCTGGGTCGGTGAGTTCCTGTGGCGTGCCGAGGTGGTCGAGTTGGTAGTGGTAGGGCTGGGTGTCGGTTGGGCCGAAGCCGTCCAGCAGCGCCAAGGGTCGAAAGCTGTCGGGTTCGTAAAGGTAGCTGCGGTGGCGATCTGCATGGTGCTCGGCAATCAGCTTGTCGCCTTGCCAGAAGAACTCCGTGGTGATGCCGTCTACGGTTTTACTGATACGCCGTCCAAACGGGTCGTAGCGGTAGCTGGCGGTTTGCCCGTTGGGTTGTGTGACGGCAATCAGGCGGTGCTGGCAGTCGTAGCGGTACTGGGTGACCAGTTGGTGACCTTTGCCTCTGCGTTCACCGATCAGGTTGCCGA
>NZ_RWIO01000068.1:0-73423 GCF_009764655.1 Pseudomonas sp. PB105 | reverse complement strand
GTCGATCAGCTCTTGGGGAATGGATGGAAGGTCTCGCGGGGCCTCACGGGCCGGTTTCTTTTTGGTCGGCATACATGCACCTCTATCAACATGTTATGCCCGAACACAAAATTTATGACAGTCCCTCCCAGCAGAACGCATCTTGCGCCTCAGGTCGACGCATTCGTGGATTGGCTGAAGGAACATTTTCCTGTGCTACACCCCAGCTGGTTCACAGCGCATTAACCTGTAAACCATGTCCCCGGTTAGATATGTAAACGATGTCCCCGGTTTGTACCGGGGCAAGCCCGCTCACCACAACAAGCCACGGCGACCCGTGCCCCAAAAGACGATACGATCGCGCTCGCCCATGAGGTTTACGCAATACCGTAAACCCACGAAGCTTCGACCCCATCAAGGAAGATAAAAACAATGAGAACGGCTTTCTGCGCCCTGTTCCTGCTGTGCCTGACCGCTCCTGCCTTCGCTGACGAAATCCCCATCGGCTTCAAAACCAGCGTGCTTCCCGACCCTCACAACCAACGTCCACTTGAGTTGGCGGTCTGGTACCCCGCCACTACCACCGCAAAACCGCAGCTGATCGCCGACAATGCTGTCTTCATCGGCGCCCTCGCCGTGCCCGATGCGCCGCCGGCCAGCGGTGAACATCCCCTGGTCGTGCTCTCCCACGGCTACGGCGGCAACTGGGGTAAACAGGTGTGGCTGGCCAGTGCGTTGGCCCATCAGGGTTATATCGTCGCGGCGGTCAATCATCCCGGCACTACCACCAAGGACCGCAGCCCGCAAGCCGCCGCGCAGTTATGGCAACGCCCGGCGGACCTGAGCCGGGCTATCGATGCGGTATTGGATCAGCCAACCCGATTTGGCGCGGTAGCGAGCAAACAGATCGCCGCCGTGGGCCATTCCCTCGGCGGCTGGACCGTGCTGGCAATCGCCGGGGCGCGCTTCGATCCTGATCTCTTCGCGAGGGAGTGCAGCACCTACCCCAAGCTGGGCGGTTGCATCGGTTACCACGAGATGAACCCCGCCGCCACGCCAGCGGGCAAGGCCAAGCTGGCGGCTGATTTGAGGGACAAACGCGTCACCGCCATTGTGTCGCTGGACCTGGGCCTGTCGCGCGGCTTCACCGACGCCAGCCTCGCCGCCTTGCCAGTGCCGGCGCTGGTAATTGCAGGGGGTGTGCCAACGGAGGATATGGCGCCTGAATTGGAGTCCGCCGATATGGTCCGGCGCATGGCAAAAGCTTCAACGCAGTATGTGGAGATTGCCGACGCTACCCACTTCAGCTTCATGTCGATCTGCAAGCCGGGGGCGATTGCCTTGATTGAAGAGAGCTCGCCGGGGGATGGCATGATTTGCCGGGATGGCGAAGGGGCTCGGGCGCGAGGGGTAATTCAGCAGCAGATTGTGGGGCTGATTACTGGATTTTTGGGGCGACCAGACAACAATTAAAAGAAAGTGCTACCCAAGCAAAAATGCATCGAATACGATGCATTTAATTAGTTAAATCAAAAATGCACCGTATAGGATGCAAAAAATGAATGACTTGGGGACCCTTATTAAAAATCTGCGCAAGGCAGCCGGTCTTTCACAAAGCCAACTCGCGCAACGGCACGGAATGAGCCGTGCAACTATTTCAGGCATCGAGAACAACACCATACCTGAAGTAGGGATTCGCAAGGTCGCAGCAATCCTTGAGGGTTTGGGGTATGAATTGACCGCGACACCCAAGCGCCGACGTAAGACGCTCGATGAACTGAAATCAGGAAATATCCATGACTAGGCAAAATGACAGGCTGTATATCGGTGCTGGAGGAGTGGATGCGGGAACGCTGGGGATTGTCGGCCCACACCAGCTTGGTCGCATCAGCGTCTCCCACGACAGCGATGGCAAATCACTGCCTGAGATCAAACTCTCTGAGCTGTTGGTCTATGACGGGGCGAAAGATCTATTCGCCGATCTGATGAAAACTTATGCAGCCTACTCAGGTGTCTCTACCAGGAGCAGGACATCATGGGCCTCTTGCTTGGCGGTTCAAAGGCTTGGCCCAAACGTAAGATGCTGGTCAAGTTCGGTCGCAGCTCATGCAATTTGACGGAGTCTCGTTGCAACGAATTGCTTGCACGAGTGCACGGTGGAATGAGCCGCGCCATGGGGGAACTTTCTGATTATCGAATCGCCCATCACGAGTTTGACGCCGTGGGGGAAAAAATGACCTCCGCATGGGCGAAGGGGCTGGCGAGGAGTATTGAGCCGGAGTGATTGTGTTTGCTTGATAAAAGCTCCAGCGCAGTGCCGTCACATCGATAGCACTGATGATTACTATCGAACCACTCGCCTATAGGCTCACCAACCCCCGTTCCTATAATCGCCTCCCACGTCTTCCTGCGCCTGTCTTAAGGCCACATCCCCTCTTGGAACTCCTCACATGCCAAGCGCGAGCCAGGCCCCTAGCGGCCTTCCCGAACATAATCAACAAAGCGTCAAACAGCAGTGGCTGGCGATTCTTTCGGTTGCCGTGGGTGCCTTTGCCCTGGTGACCAGTGAATTCCTGCCGGTGGGCGTGCTCAACGACGTCGCCGCCGACCTCGGTATCAGCGCCGGCCACGCCGGTTTGATGGTGACGCTGCCCGGCATCATGGCGGCCCTCGCGGCGCCGTTTCTGTCGGTGAGCATTGGCACCATGGATCGGCGGTATCTGCTGATCGGCCTGACGTTGATCATGATCATCGCCAACACGGTCGTGGCCTTCGCCAGCGACTTCAACCTGCTGCTGTTCGGCCGTGTGTTGCTGGGTATCAGCATCGGCGGTTTCTGGGCGACGGCGATTGCCCTCAGTGGCCGCCTGGCGCCCAAGGGTGTGGGCGTGGCGAAGGCCACTTCGATCATCATGATGGGTGTGACCCTGGCCACGGTACTCGGCGTGCCCGTCGGCACCTGGCTCAGTGGTTTGATGGGCTGGCGCATGACGTTCCTGGTGACGGCGCTGGTGGGCATTCCGGTGTTGTTGGCGCAGATGTTCCTGTTGCCGAAGCTCACGCCGGAGAAGGCCATTCGCGTCAGTGATCTGCCTGCGTTGTTTATCAACCCACAAGCGCGGGTCGGGTTGATCGCGGTGTTGCTGATCGGTTTGGCGCACTTTGCGGCCTACACCTATGTCGCACCGTTCTTCAAGCACAGCTCCGGTTTTGATGGGCCGACCATTGGTTCGCTGTTGCTGTTGTATGGCGTCGCAGGGGTGATGGGCAATATTTTCGCCGGGTTCGCCGCTAACCGCAGCGTGCGTAACACCTTGCTGCTGGTAGCGCTGATGATCGGTACCAGCACCGCGCTGTTCCCGTACTTCGCCACTGGCATGACCGGCGCCGCGATGCTGATCGCGCTGTGGGGCTTTGCCTTTGGCGCGTTCCCGGCATGCGCGAGTATCTGGATGTTCGTGGTGGCGCCCAAGGATGTCGAGCGCGGCATGCCACTGTTCGTGGCGTTGTTCCAGGTGATTATTGCCCTGGGCTCGTTCTTTGGCGGGCAGATCGTCGACCAGATGGGCAGCGCGGTGCTGCTGAGCCTGGCCACGGCGCTGGTGGCTTGCGGGTTTGTGACGGTGCTGGTGTTGGGTCGCAGCGTCAGCAACAGCTTGGCGGCGCAGCCTTGCTAGCCATTGGCTGCGGTTTTTAAGCTGGTATCATCCGGGCACGTTTAACCCAGGTAGACACCCATGAATCGCCAGAAAAAACTGCAGCAGTTGTTCAAGGCCAAGGCCAAAAAGGCCAGCGCCAAATTGGCGCCCAAATCCAAGGACAAATACATCAGCAAGGCGGAGCGGGAAAAGCTGGCGGCTGAAGCCGATCAGGCGCCAGGCGTTTCCCCGCAGGACTGACTCAGCAGCCGCTCAGCGCCACCGGCCGGCGCTCGCCCGCAAAGAAAAACGGCCGCAGGCGCACGCCCACGCTGTTGCCGATAAACGCCGCCACCAACCACACCCAGCCATGCAGGCTGCCCGAGGCGATGCCGCTGAAGTACGCGCCGATGTTGCAGCCGTACGCCAGTCGCGAGCCATAACCGAGCAGCAGGCCGCCGATCACCGCAGCGATCAGCGAGCGGGCCGGGATCTTCAGGCTGGGGGCGAAACGCCCGGCCAGGCCGGCAGCCAACAGCGCGCCGAGGACGATGCCGATGTCCATGACGCTGGTGATGTCTTGCCACACCGGCGCCGCCAGGGCCTTGGCATTGCCCGGCATCTGCCAGAACGCCCAGGCGCTTACGTCCACACCCAGACCACTCGCCACCTTGGCGCCCCACAGGGCGAAGGCCGAGGTAATGCCCCACGGCCGACCGGCCAGTGCCAGGGTGGCGTAGTTGAGCAGCGCCAGACCAATCGCGCCCCACACCAAGGGCCACGGGCCGCGCAGGAAACGGCGCAGGCCTTGGTGTTCACTCTTCACGCCTTCTTCAAGCTGGCCATGACGGCGCTTTTCCAGGCGTACGGTGACGGTCGCGATGAGGGCGAACATCGCCAGGCTGGCGAGCAAGGCCGGCATTACGCCAAAGCTCTTGACGATGGACACCGCCGGGAACGCCGGCAGGGCGAACCACCAATCCACATGGTGCGTGGCGATCAACGAGCCGCAGATAAAGAACAACAGCGTCACCAGCATGCGCGCATTGCCGCCGCCCACGGTAAACAGCGTGCCCGAAGCACAGCCACCGCCCAACTGCATGCCGATGCCGAAAATAAACGCACCGAACACCACCGACACCCCGGCCGGCGCCACCAGCCCAACCACCGGTTGCCCAAACAAAGTGCCCGCTCCCAATGCCGGGAAGAACAGCAGCACCGCCAGCGTGAGCATCACCATCTGCGCGCGCAAGCCGGCGCCACGGCGTTCGTTGATGAACACGCGCCAGGCGGAAGTGAACCCGAAGGCCGCGTGATAAAGCGTCAGGCCCAATGCGGCGCCAACCACCAGCAACACTACCTGGCGCGAGCCGACGCTGTTTTGCAGGAACAAGGCGCCGAGCACCAGGATGATAAAGGCCACCAGCGGCGCGACGGGTTTGCGCGTGGGGGTTATGGAAAGAGAGGTGCTCATCGGGATCTCAGTTCATTTGAAGAGGATGGAATACGAGGCCGCAGAGTATAGACCCAGAACCCAGTGGTGAGCGGGCTGGCCCGTTCACTACAAATCAGCCGCGCCCCACCGACCCCGACACCGGAAGATTGCCCAGCAATTTAAGCCCGGTCGCCTTCACAAAGGTGTCGTAATCCATCGGCCGCTGAATCCGCGTTTCAGCATTGGGCAACACATACGCCCAGGCCCGCTGGGACGAGGCGTCGTACACCAACTTGAACAGACGCGTCGGCACCCACACCTGGTTGTCGCCCATGGTGCTGTAGCCCGAATCAAACAACGGCCCGGTAAACACAAACACATCGCCACCGGCGCGCACGGCGAATTTGCGCACGTCGGCCTCGACCTTGCTCCAGATCTTGCGGTTGTTGGTGGGGTCCTGGGGCACCATGTTCGACAGCGCGAACGACTGGGCCATGGCCTTGGCGTCCGGTGCATCGGCGGCCGGAGATTGGTGGCCACGGTCCATGGCCGGTTGCTGGCCACGGTAGTCACTCAACTCGGCGCGCGCGCCCTTGGGGATGCGCGGGTCGGCGTAGAAGTGGTTGGTGCGCTCTTCGCCTTTGGCGTCCTTGAGCTGGCGGGCGTTGAGGCGTTCGACCACCACCAGCGGCGTCTTGCTGGTTTGCGAATAGAGCACCGCAAAATGGTCGGAGCACAGCGCCAGGGGTTTCATGCTGGCGGGAATGGTGGCGGTTTTGATGGGTGTCGCGGCGGGGAAAATATCGGCGCAACTGTCGAACGAAAGGCGCTGTTCCTGGCTGGAATAGAGGTCCATCGCACCACGGGCCTGCGCCCCGGTGGACAGCAGCAAAAGGGTCGAGAGCGCGGCTGCAATATTGCGTAAGTGCATGTTTTTAAATCTTTTCGTGAGGATCAAGCGGGACCTATGGACCCTCACATTGCACTTTAGTGCCGACCCTGAAGAATCGAATTCCACGCGGCTTCGGCCAGCGGCTCTCGATACGCCTGAGGGCTCTTTTTAACCTTGCCCGAAAGCCAGGCCCGCGAGTAGTTTTCTGCCGCGCCGATGATCAACGAGGGGATCAATTCGGCAGGCAAGTGGCCGAAATACTCCTGGCGTCCCTCGGCGCTCATCCAGTCCTTCAATTGCTTGTTTCGCTGCTTGTTGCGCGACACCAGTTCGTCCTTGAACGGGCCGTTGGACACCGCAAAGCGGCTCTGAAAGACAAAGCGCGCCCAGTCCGGCTGTGCGTCTACCCACTCCACGTAGCTGTACACCAACGCCACGATGCCCTCGCGTGCGGTGTTCGCCTCTTGCAGGTAGCGATCACGCAGGGCGGCCTGGTCTTCAAGCGCGGCAAAAAACAGAGCGGCCACCAGCCCTTCCTTATTGTGCCGGTGGACATCTTCGATGAAAGCGACGTCAACGTGTTTACCGCGCGTATCACCATGAACGTGAAGCTGGCTTAGGCCCGGCTCAATGTCCCACTGCTGCGGGCCCATCGGCGGACCGCTTACCCGGTTTGAACCCATGGACCCGCGCCGTCCACGCAATGCACAGCGCCACGGCCACCAACCCCAGCATCGCCCACGGAAACGACCCCACTCCCCACGTCTCCAGCAGCACCCCGCCCACTACGCCGCTGCCGGCAATCGCGCTGTTCCACGCCACCACATTCAACGACAACGCCACATCCGCGCCCTCGCCCGCCGCATCCGCCAGGGCGGTTTGCAGCAAGGTCGCGGCGCCGCCGAAGCTCAGGCCCCACACCGCCACGCCGCAGTAGATCACCTCAGCCATTGAGCTCAGGCAGCCAAACACCACACAGACCAGCGCAAAGGCAGCCAGGCTCACCAGCACGGTCTTGCGCAACAGCGGCTCGACCAGCCTGGCCGTGATCCAGATCCCCGCCAACGCGGCACTACCGAACACCAGCAGGACCAGGTCGACGCGCTCCGCCAACCCCGCCGACGCCACGAAGGGGGCGATGTAGGTGTACAGAATGTTGTGCGCCAGCATCCAACTGATCACCACCGCCAGCACCGAGCGCACGCCTGGCGTGGTCAGCACTTGGCCCAGCGACAGTCGCTGGTGTGCGGGTTGCGGCGCATAGTCCGGCACTTTCACCAACACCCAGACGATCAACACTACGGTGAGCCCAGACATCAGGCCGAAGGCGGTACGCCATCCCACCAGCCCGCCAAGCCAGGTACCCAGCGGTACACCCAGCGACAGCGCAATCGGCGTGCCGACCATGGCCAGTGCCAGCGCCCTGCCCTGTTGATGAGGCGCGACCATGCGCCGGGCGTAACCGGCGAGCAGGCTCCAGGCCAACCCCGCCGCGACTCCGGCGAAGAAACGCGCCACCAGTGTCACGCCGTAGTGAGATGACAACGCGGTGATCGAGTTGAACAGCAGGAAACCGACGATGGTCAGCAGCAACACATTGCGCCGCCGCCAGCCACGGGTAGCGATGGTCATGGGAATCACCGCCAGCACCGAACCCAATGCATAGGCCGTGACCATCTGCCCGGCCATGGACGGCGAAATTGCCAGCCCTTCGCTGATCAACGGCAACAGGCCGGCGGGCAGGGTTTCGGTGACGATGCAGATGAAGCCGGTCATGGCCAGGGCGAGCAAGGCGCCAATGGGCAGGCGTTCGGACGAGGCCGGTAGAGTGAGTGAAGGCGTCACGGGAAGCTCCTTGGAAACAGACTTAAATACTGATCGATACAAATGTTGCAGGGGACCGGCGCACGTTGTCAACAACTTATGTATCGACTAGTATTTATCTCGCTTTCCACCGGAGTCTTCATATGGCACAAATGGGCCGCCCGCGTAATTTCGACCGTGCACAGGCTGTGGAACAGGCATTGCACCTGTTCTGGCAGCACGGCTACGACGCCACCTCTCTCGCTCAGCTCAAGGCGGGCCTGGGCGGCGGCATCTCCGCGCCGAGCTTTTACGCCGCGTTCGGCTCCAAGGAAGCCTTGTTCGACGAATGCGTGCAGCGCTACCTGACAACCTACGCCCAAGTCACCGAATGCTTGTGGGATGAAACCCTGCAACCGCGTCGGGCGATCGAGACCGCGTTGCGCCAGTCGGCGCGCATGCAGTGTGAAGACGGTCATCCCAAAGGCTGCATGGTGGCGCTGGGCGTGATGAGCGCGCCAAGCCCGGAGAACGCACGGGTGGCAGATGGCTTGACCCAATCGCGGTTGCGCACACGGGCCGGGATCGTGGCGTGTGTAGAGCGGGCGGTGCGCCAGGGGCAATTGCCGGCGCATACCCAACCGGTGGTGATGGCGACGGTGTTTGACAGTTTCCTGCAGGGGGTGTCGATCCTGGCACGCGATGGGATGGCGCATTCAGCCATCGATGCAGCGATCAGCCAGATTATGCTGACATGGGATGTCGCCGCGTCTGTCACGCCCCCGTTATCCAAACCGAAGGCTTAAATACACAATCACTGCTGGCCACGCTTGCTTTCGCTGATGGCACACCGCTAATCTTGCGAATAATTCTTATCCGCAGACGTAGCCTCCCATGTCGGCCAGCGACCTTCCCTTGAATCAGGCTGTCCATGTGCTCTACACCGAGCACCATGGCTGGTTGTTCGGCTGGCTGCGAAAAAAACTCGGTTGCCCACAGAACGCTGCGGACCTTTCCCACGACACCTTCGTACGCATCCTTACGTCCCGGGACGCCCTCGGCGCCCTGCGTGAACCGCGGGCGTTCCTCACGACCACCGCGCGCCACCTGATCATCGACCGGGCGCGCCGCCGTCAGCTGGAAGACGCCTACCTGCGCGAACTGGCGCTGACCATCGACATGATGGAGCACTGCCAGCAGTCGCCGGAGCAGATCCTGGTCACCCTCGAAGCGCTGGAGCAGATCGCCTTTGTGCTCGACGGCCTGGCCCTGAATGCGCGACAGGCGTTCCTGCTGTACTTCCTCGAAGGCCTGCGCCAGAGCGACATCGCCAGCCGCTTGGGGATTTCCGAGCGCATGGTGCGCAAGCACCTGATGAATGCCCTGCTGCACTGCAACCACGTGCTGGACATATGAGCGCCGACCTCGACCAACAGGCCGCCAACTGGGTGATTCGCCTGAATGAAGGCAACCTCAGCGAGCGCGAGCAGCAGCAATTCGAACGCTGGAAGATCGCCGACCCACAGCACGCGGCGGCCTTTGAGCGCTTGCAGGGGTTTGTCGGGCGCTTGCAGGCCTTGCGCCCGCAACAGGCACCGGTGCAAGCCGCACTGGAAGCGGCCCGGGTACGCCGGCGCAACCCGGCCGGCCGCGTCCTGCTGGGCTTGCTGATGGCGTTGCCGGTGGCCCTGGCATTGCGGGCGTATCCGCCCAGTTACCTGCTGGCCGACCAACGCACCGCCCCGGCGCACTGGCAGCGAATCAATCTGGAGGACGGTTCGCAACTGACCCTCAGCGGCAACAGCGCCGTGGACCTGACTTTCAACGGCCAGCAACGCCAGGTGCGCTTGCTGCGTGGTGAAATACTGGTGCAGGTGGCCCACGATGCCACGCGGCCGTTCAGCGTGGTGACTGACGACGGCCAGATGCGCGCCCTCGGCACCCGTTTCACGGTCAGGCGCGAAACGCCGGGCACGCTGCTGACCATGCTCGAATCGACCGTCGCCGCCACCGATGCCGGTCAACACACGGCTGTGAACGTCAGTGCCGGCGAACAGGCACGCATTACGCCGGACGCGGTGACGCTGCTGGGCAAGGTCGATCCCCGCGCCACGAACGACGCCTGGCAACACCACCAGTTGGTGGTACAGGACCGGCCGTTGCCGGAAGTATTGGATGAGTTGGCACGCCAGTACGGCGGCCATGTGCAGTTCAATCGCGAGCAATTGGCCGACCTGCGTGTGTCTGCCGTGTTGCCGCTGGACAACCCGCGTCGCGCCCTGCAATTGATTGCCGATGGTCTGCCGGTGCGCCTGCGCTCGTTCAGTCCGCTGTGGTTGCAGATCGAGCGTCACGAAAAATAGTTTCGCGTGCCGGGTTCCGCTTTTCAGCACTGCCCCGTCAAGGAAGAAAGCACCTCAATAACAGGAATTCTTCCATGCCGCGCCACCTCAAGCGTTCTCCCTTGCCTCTCGCCCTGGCGATCAACCTGGCCAGCCTTACCGCACTGAGCGTGGGCCTGTGCAGCCCGGTGGTCGCGCAAGAAGCGGCGCGGTATGCCATCGCCGCTGGCCCGCTGGGCCCGGCACTGAACCTGTTCGCCCAGCAGGCGCATGTGGCGTTGCTGTTCGACAGCACGACCGTTGCCGGTTTGAGCACCGCGGGTTTGCAAGGCGATTTCCCGATCAACCAGGGCTTTGCCCAGTTGCTGCGCGGCAGTGGCTTGCAAGCGGTGCAAGGCGCCAACGGGTATGTGTTGGTGCCGGTCAACACCGGCGGCGCCCTGGAATTGGGGCCGACCTCGATCACCGGTTTGAGCGAAGAAAGCAGCACCGAGCACGTCAAGGGCTACGTGGCCACGCGCAACCTCAGCGCGACCAAGACCGACACACCGATCATCGAAACCCCGCAATCGTTGTCGGTGGTCACCAGCGACGAGATCCGCGACCGGCAATCGGAAACCCTGTCGCAAACCCTCGACCTGACGCCGGGTTTCACCAGCCAACCCACCAGTTTCAACCGCACCTCGGACCGCTTTCGCATTCGCGGTTTCGATGTGGAATCCGCCACCGGTGGTTCCCTGCGCGATGGCCTGCGCCTGCAAAACAACTCCTACGATGGCGTGCAGGAACCCTATGGCCTGGAACGCGCCGAAGTGATTCGCGGCGCGGCGTCGGTGCTGTACGGGCAACTGTCGCCGGGCGGCCTGATCAATACCGTGAGCAAACGCCCGAGCCAGACGCCTTACCATGAGGTCAACCTGCAAGCCGGGCAGAACAACCGCAAGCAACTGTCCGCCGACTTCACCGGCCCCCTGGGCGACAGCGACACCTTGAGCTACCGCCTGACCCTGCTCGACCGCAAGAGCGACACCGCCGCCGACCATATCCAGAACGATAAGGTCTATGTCGCCCCGGCCCTGACCTGGCGACCGAATGACGACACCTCGCTGACCTTGCTGTCGTTCTACCAGAAGACCGAAACCGGCTTCTCCGCGCCCCTGCCCTATCAATTGACCAAAGGTGTGGGCAGCGGCAATTTCCAGATCGGCCGCCACGACTTTATCGGCGAACCGGACTACGACGAGATGAACGGCGAGATGTCGGCGCTGGGCTACGAGTTCGAGCATCGCTTCGATGAACACACGCGCATCAGCCATAAGTTGCGGTACTACCAATCGGATGTGACCTGGCGCTACCTGCAGGTCAACACCTCCGGCACCAACATCGCCACTGCTCAGACCTCCGGCCTGCTGCGTCGCCAGTACAGCGACCGCGAAGAACGCTCACGGGGCCTGGCCAGCGACACCCACATCGAAAGCAAATGGCAGTTCGGCGACTGGCAGCACACCTTCCTGCTGGGCTTTGATGGGTATGACACCAGCTACGACTCCCATAACTTCCGGGGCACTGCGCAGCCGCTGAACCTGGCGACCTACCAGTACGGCCAGCCGGTGGTGGTGAATAAAAACCCTGCGACCGACCGTGGCTCGCAAATCGACACGCTGCAAAAAGGCATCTACTTCCAGGACCAGATCAAGTTCGACGAGCGTTGGATCCTGCTACTCGGTGGCCGTCATGACTGGGCGGACCAGCACACCGAACTGTTCCGCAATGGCGACGACAGTGGCAAAAGCAATGAAGCCACCACCTGGCGCGCGGGCCTGGTGTACAAGGCCGACAATGGCCTGGCGCCCTACATCAGCTACAGCGAATCGTTCTTCCCGGTAGCCGGCACCAACAAGGCGGGTGAAAGCTTTGTGCCCACCCAGGGCAAGCAGTATGAAATCGGTATCCGCTATCAGCCCGAGGGCAGCGCCACGCTGCTGAGTGCGGCGGTGTACCAGTTGGAACAGCGCAACGTGTTGAGCCAGGACCGCACCGATATCAATTTCTCGGTGCAGGTCGGCGAGGTGCGCTCCCGAGGCTTCGAATTGGAAGCCAAGAGCGAAGTCACCCCCAACCTCAGTCTGATCGCGTCCTACGCCTACATCGACGCACGCATCACCAAAAGCGATATCGCCAGCGAAGTCGGCCAACGCAGCGAAGACACGCCCTATCACCAGGCCGCCCTCTGGGCCGATTACCGCCTGGCCGCGCTGGGCGTGCCGCAACTGCGCATCGGCGGCGGTGCTCGTTACAAGGGCACCACGCAGGCATCCGGCGTGCCGTCTTCGATGCCGGCTTACACGCTGTACGACGCCCGCGCCAGTTACGAAATCGACCCCAATTGGGAGGTCGCGCTTAACGCCAATAACGTCACCAATAAGCGCTACACCTACTGCGAGTTTGCGATTTGCCGCTATGGCGATGAGCGGCAGCTGGTCAGTTCGGTGACCTACCGCTGGTAACCGGGCGGGAACAAACACCGTTAATCATCGGTGGCACAAATAATAAAGGCGCTCCGAAGAGCGCCTTTATTCATCGCGGCATTATTGCTCGCTGATGGATTTCACCTCAGCCTTGGCTGCACCGCCAATCGCAATGCGCTTGGGTTTCGCTTCCTCCGGGACCACACGCAGCAGGTCAATGCTCAGCAACCCGTTGGCGAGCTGCGCGCCCTGCACTTCAATGTGGTCAACCAGGCGGAACGACAACCGGAACGCACGCTGGGCGATGCCCTGGTGCAGGTAAGTAATGCCCTCATCGTGTTCACGCTTGCCACCGGCGACGGTCAACACGCCTTTTTCCACCTGGATCTCCAGGTCATCCTCAACCAGCCCTGCAGCCGCGATGACGATCCGGTAATGATCATCGCCGTGCTTTTCGACGTTGTGAGGTGGATAGGTGGTACCGGCCTCGCTGCGAAGCGCCGATTCAAAAAGGTCGTTGAACCGGTCAAAACCAACGGAATGACGGAACAGTGGGGCCAACGAGAGAGTAGTAGCCATTGCGAAATCTCCTGAGTTTTCTCCAAGTGATTTGATCCGCGACCCGCATTCGGCATCGCGTAAACCCTAAGTAGGATCAGGGGGGAAAATTTCAAGCGGGACCCACAAAAAATTTTATTCGCGACGATGGGAGGGGGCGATACCCTGAGCTGGAACAATTCATGAAGGGCACATCGCGAAACAGCAATTGCGGACTAGACAGATGAGCGCACGGGGCCTTGCCAAATCTCTGAATCGTAGGATTAGAGACGCGTTCATGCTGGGTCACGCTGTGCGCTTTGATCACCCTGGAAAAATCCGAGGCAAAAAAAAGCCTGCATCGCTGCAGGCTTTTCCTATCTGGCTCCACGACCTGGACTCGAACCAGGGACCCAATGATTAACAGTCATTTGCTAGCTGTCAGGCGCACCGGGGCCACGGCGAAATGTGGCGAAGGGATAGAATTGCTGCATAGCGTGGATCGCAAAAATGCGTCACGCCAGGAAAGTTAGTCGGGTTGGGTTAGCTTGTCAAAGCGAGACAAATCAATGACTTGTAGGAAAAGGAGACAATTACTGTCGGCTACACGAGGCCAGACAAAGCTTCTGCGTAGCACTCAAATCTTTTCGATCGCCTTTTAAAGATCTGGCGTGGATGGAGCCACTCAAAAATCACCCCCTTCATTGCTGACGTATGGCGATTAAAAAGAATCGAGTCCTTACATTTGGATCGCTGGCCTGCGCTATGCAGTATTATCGACATTACTGTTCGTACAGAGCCTAACAAATCTCTAATAATCGAAGATCCTCAACAAGATCTGCGGCCTCTTCCGGAGGCAGCTCTTTCAGCATAGAGGAAAGGTCAATCTGCTCGACCAGCTCTAAGGCAGCATCCATATGATATTTCTTGACACTCTCAGAAGATCGACCCGCAGAAAGAATAAGGGCTGAAACTTCAAGCATCAATTTCTCAACTGGCAGGTCGAAGGAACTTTCAAGTTCGCTATAGGCAAAGCCTACTTCGCTTTCACCGTCACCCCAAGCGCTTCGATGCCTAAGCTTTAGTCTGCAGTAGCTGTAGTAGCTGCCTAAAAACCAAGCTCTAATTTCAGCGTAATTCACTCTTTCTTCCATCACAGAGTCTTCCTTGGTGGACGCAACATGACGCCCTAACATAAAAAGCGAAGGCAATATGCCTGCTTTATACCGTCCTTAGCGTTTCGGAAACACCCTTATAGCTTTTTCAACAGAACAGATCAATTCAGTTATTGTGTTCTCATCAATACTAAAATACAAAGGAAATTCTCGATCACTTGAGTAATCGTATACTGCACTTCTAGGATGGAAATTAAAATCGAGCATCACTACAAATTTCATATCACCTGAAAACTCGAACGCTAATTCACCCTCCATAAATTCAATCCTCGATGGCAGCATTTCAACCTGCAAGCTTTTAAGCCATTTCGACAAACTTACTAACTCATGAGTGCGTAAATAAGGTCCACACGCAGTCCAAGAGCCCTCGACTTCCTGCTCCGCCTTTATACAAATTATCAACCAATTAGCATCTAAGTCATCTTTCGCGTTAGGAAACTCGTATGTTTTTACTTCGCACGAAAATTTATTACCTCGGTCGGATAGACTGATCATACATTACTCCATATTTTTTGCCGGCCTAAAGGTAATAATCTTATTAGTCACTGGATTGACTATCGCCTCAAGTCCTTTATACCCATACCCTACGGTACCATCCCCTGCGTCAAACCTAATTTCATTGTTGAATATCTGCGCAATATCATTGGGTGTTTCAAATCCGATATTTTTCGTTCTGGAATCTTTTAGCCTAGTAATAGCATGGTTCGACAAATCTATTCCTGCGTTACCGAAGATACCCATCAACTCCTGATGAGTAAGATCTTGTAGGGGTCGATTTTGTGCTAAGCCCTTTAGCTCCACTCTATCACTGTACATATTACCAGGATCGAGTCGATACTCAGGCGTTACGTATTTCCCATCGTCCCGCTGCCCGTCCAGCGGGGTCCCACCGGTATTGGTAGCAGGGTTAACAACGCCGCCATTAGCGAAACCACCACTGCTCGGATTTGCTCCGTTAATCTCAAGAGTAGGGGTGATATAGGCCAAATGCTCAGGGTCGAGTTGATGAATCGGAAAGGAGGTGCCAAGCAAAATCTCCCAAACAGCGGCGGAAATCCTGATCTGTTGGGCCGCATCCTTTCCAGCCTTCGCACCTGACTCCACCAGCGAATTCGCAGCAATACGCGCTTTTTCCTGAAATGTCGCATCTGACGCTACCAGAACAGCACCGACAGCCACGACGACTGCTTCGGCCGCCACAGGAATCGCCACTAAATTGCTTGCGCCAGTTTTAGGACCGTTCAAGGTCATTAACAAGCTCATAACGATCAGAGCTTTATTGGGATCATCGCCCGCAATTTGAGTGAGCTTATCAATCAGCGCTTGGTTTTCAGGTGCCTGTTCTTTTCCGGTGATTCCCCCTATCGCTTTAGTGATCAGCGCTGCGCGATCTTCCGCATGACGACTACCTAACTGCCTAACCAAAGCTTTGCCGAGCATCTCTTTGGAGACGTCATCAGGGTTCATCCCTACGGTAATCTCTGCACCCGCGCCCAAAAGATCCAGCAATTGGTGAATGGTTTCCTCACCCCGGTCTCCAATTTTCTTAGCGTCAGTTGTCCATTGCGCAATCGTTGCAGTGGGGTTTGTCACCGCCGTCAATGAAGAGTCAGTTATGTAAAGATCTGTGCGCTTTTCTTTATCCTTGGTGACTTCGTAAGCTTTACTTACATCACGATTGAGGCCTGCGACAGCCGAAGCCGCGTCAGCAGCATCTCGAACAATTATCTCTCCCGAGCCAACCGTCGCACGGACCGACTGTTCACGTTCCTTGTCGTACTTCCAGCCCGAAACACTCCAACCGCTATCGCCGGCCTTCCCCTTACCCACTTGGCTTGGGTCTTGTGTGGTGCTCTGACCCTCTTTGTAGGAGCCGCCAACACTCAGGTAGTAACCATGCTCATTATCTTTTCCTGCGATGTCGTTGAACCCAAGCGTCCCTGTATCCAGTTTGAGATTACCGGTGTCTGAAGCGATCATGCTGGTCACGCTGTGCGCTTTGATCACCCCGGAGAAATCCAAGGCAAAAAAAAGCCTGCATCGCTGCAGGCTTTTCCCTATCTGGCTCCACGACCTGGACTCGAACCAGGGACCCAATGATTAACAGTCATTTGCTCTACCAACTGAGCTATCGCGGAATGCGCCGTATGTTACTGATTGAAAAGGAGAAGTCAAGCTTTCCCTGACAATCCTGGCGATTAATCCGGATGGCCGGTTGAACGCTGCGACTCCTTGGCCAACTCCAACCAGGCCCGGGCAGCGGGTGGGAGGTGGGCGCTGGCACGCCAGGCCAGGGCGATGTGCCAGTCGGTATGGGGTTCGTCCAGGGGGATCAGGGCGATGCCGGGGTGTTGGTGCTTGTGCGCCAGCATGCGCGGCAGGAAGGCCGCGCCGAGGCCGGCGGATACCAGGTCGACAATGAAGTCGATCTGGCCGCTGCGCGCCGCCACGCGAGGTTGCACGCCTTTACGCTCACAAGCGGCAAGGATCTTGGCGTTAAGGGCGAAGCCGGCTTCGAACAGGATAAATGGCGAATCGGCCAGGTCGCTGAAATCGATCCGTTTGCGCTGGGCCAACGGGTGGCTGATCGGCAGGACAGCCATCAGCGGTTCGTTACGTACGGGTTGGTAGTCGAACCCTTCGTCGATGGGCAACAGGAGAGCAGCCAGGTCGACCTCGCCTGCCTCCAGGCACTCGCGCAGCCGTTTGCTGCCGTATTCGGTGAGTTCGATGTCGATGTCCGGGTAACGGCGGCGATAGGTGGCGAACATTGTCGCAAACAGCACGCCGCAACCCACCGGCGGCAGGCCGATGCGCAATACGCCGCGCTTGAGGCCACGCAGGTCGTTGATCTCGGCCACCAGGTCGCTGTGTTCGGCGAGCAGGATCAGGGCGCGGCTGTAGGCGATTTCGCCAGCGGCGGTGAGTTCATTGCGGTGGCCGAGGCGGTTGAGCAGTGGCATGCCCAATTCATCTTCCAGGGTTTTGATCGCCTTGCTCACGCTCGACTGGGTCAACGCCACCACATCGGCGGCTTGGGAGAAACCGCCTTGGCGCACCACTTCGACAAAGGCACGCAGTGTTCTCAGGTTCATCAGTATTCCTTTCTCGACTGACCACTAGCGATAAAAGTTGCTTTTATCATGACAGAAGTTTGCCTATCTTGGAGGCACCTTGCCTTGCCGAGATTCCGTGCATGATCATTTCGTCCGCCTCTGACTACCGCGCAGCCGCCAAACGCAAGCTGCCGCGCTTCCTGTTCGACTATATCGACGGCGGCGCCTACGCCGAGCACACGATGCGGGCGAACAGTTCGGACCTGGCCGAGATCAGCCTGCGCCAGCGCATCCTGCGTAATGTCGACAACTTGAGCCTCAAGACCACGCTGTTCGGCCAGCCGCTGGACCTGCCGGTGATCCTCAGCCCCGTAGGCCTGACCGGCATGTATGCGCGGCGCGGCGAAGTGCAGGCGGCGAAGGCGGCGGCCAACAAGGGCATCCCGTTCTGCCTGTCGACGGTGTCGGTGTGCCCGATCGAAGAGGTGGCCTCCCAGAGCCCGCAGTCGATCTGGTTCCAGCTGTATGTGCTCAAGGACCGCGGCTTTATGCGCAATGCGCTGGAGCGCGCCCAGGCGGCTGGGGTCACTACGCTGGTATTCACCGTGGACATGCCGACGCCGGGCGCACGTTACCGCGACGCCCACTCCGGCATGTCCGGGCCGTTCGCGGCGCAGCGGCGCATGCTGCAGGCGGTCACCAAGCCGCAATGGGCCTTCGATGTGGGCTTGATGGGCCGGCCCCACGATCTGGGCAATATCTCCAAGTACCTCGGCAAACCCACTCACCTGGAAGACTACATTGGCTGGCTGGCCAACAATTTCGACCCCTCCATCAGTTGGAAAGACCTGGAGTGGATTCGCGAATTCTGGAAAGGCCCGATGATTATCAAAGGCATTCTCGACCCCCAGGACGCCAGGGACGCCGTGAGTTTCGGCGCCGATGCCATCGTGGTCTCCAACCATGGTGGCCGCCAGCTGGACGGCGTGCTGTCCACTGCCAAAGCGTTGCCACCGATTGCCGAAGCCGTGGGCGATGACTTGACGGTGCTCGTGGACTCCGGCATCCGCTCCGGGCTCGACGTGGTGCGCATGTTGGCCCTGGGCGCCAAGGCCTGCCTGCTGGGCCGCGCCACCGCTTACGCATTGGCCGCCGACGGCCAGCAGGGGGTGGAAAACCTGCTGGACATCTTTGCCAAGGAAATGCGCGTGGCGATGACGCTGACCGGCGTCACGTCGATTGACCAGATTGACCACTCCACGTTGGTCCAATCAGCCAAATAACTGACGTCATGCGCCAACAGCCGTTTTCTGCTTAGAAAACGGCCTTTGATTTATAAGGTTTTTTATTAAAGTAAACGAAGTGGCATGAATCTAGCTCTAACCACCTTCAAGCAGGTCAAGCGATGACAAGACGTGCGGCGGTACCCAGGGGTTATAACCCTCTGTAAAGCGGTCTAGACTGTTACTCATGTTTTACGGAACTGAAGGAACAGTTAGACGCTTGGCACTCGCCACTCTCATCGAGCCTGTAAGACAGCTAAGTGCTTAGAGGCCGATCGCTTATGAAAACACCTACCCAGACCAACGCAATTGACTTTGACAGCGCTAAATTGCAACGCCTGGGCTTTGGTCAGCCATCGATCCTGCCCCACCGCCCGACGACCGTCGCGCAACTTCGCCAGCAACTGGGCATGCAGTTGCAGACCAGCCTGGAGCCGGAGCGCATCCTGGCGGTGTTCTTCCGTGAGATCCAGCGCCTGGTGCCCCTCGACGCCCTGCACTACCGGCACCAAGCCAGTGACCTGCGCCTGGAATTCGGTCAGCGCGGCCACCACTCGGTGAGCTACAGCCTGAGCCATGAAGGCGAGCACTTGGGTGAGCTGATTTTCCGTCGCAACCAGCGCCTGGCCGAAGACGAACTCGGCCAACTCGAATCCCTGCTGGCCACCCTGCTCTATCCGATGCGCAACGCCCTGCTCTACCGCGCCGCGACCCGCAGCGCCCTGCGTGACCCATTGACCGATACGGGCAACCGTATTGCCATGGACCAGACTCTGCAGCGGGAAATCGACATGGCGCGCCGGCACCTGAACCCATTGTCCTTGCTGATGCTCGACATCGACCACTTCAAGGTAATCAACGACACCCACGGCCACGCCGCCGGCGATAGCGTCCTGCGCAGTGTCGCGTCGGCCAACAAGGGCCAGTTGCGGAACGTGGACATGGTGTTTCGGTTTGGCGGGGAAGAGTTTCTGATCCTGCTGTCCAACACGGGCCGGGACGCGTCAGCGATGGTCGGCGAACGGCTGCGCCAGGCGGCACAGGCCCAGGATTACTGGGTCGATGGCACACGGATTGAGTTGACGGTGAGCCTCGGCTGTTCGACTTTGCTGGCCGCCGAGTCGGCCGAGAGCCTGTTGCGCCGGGCGGACAACGCCTTGTACGTAGCCAAGCGCGAAGGCCGTAATCGCCTGGCAATGGCGGGGTAAAAACCCCCGCCATCGCCGTTACCTCATGCCTCGCTGGCGACGCGCAGCGGGCGTTCACGCACGACACTGGCCGGCTTGTCCATTTCCAGGCGCATGCAGCTTTCCAGGAACAGGTACATATAGTCGTAGCTCTTGCACACGGCCTGGCGAAGCTCTGTCTGCAGAGCCTTGGTCGGGTTCATCCCAGCCAGGGTGCAGATGATTTCCAGGGCTTCCCAAGGATGGGCATCGTCGTACTGGGCGTGCATCTTCAGCCATTTCATCGCACGCTTGCGGTCTTCCTCGGGGAAAGCCGCCGCATACACACCCGTGGAACACACCACGGCTGACCATTCCCCTGTCGCACCCTCGATGGCGTAGTTGGTCGCGGCTACGGCTACGATCAACGCATCGGAGGAGCTGGTGTGCCAGCACCAGTGACTCAGGGCATGCAGCTCCGGCGGCACGTTCTGGGCCTGCAACTCCTCAAGGCTGACGCCATGGGCGCGGGCCCAGTGCACCCAATAGTCGGCGTGGTTCAGCTCCACACGGATATTGCGCATCAGCCAGCGTCGCGCCATGTCCTCGCCGGGATGACGGGCAAATTTGGTCTTGGTGAGGTTCTGTGCCATGTACAAGGCAAACTGTTCCACCACGGGCCAGCCACCGATCAGGTAGTGACGCACGGTCTTGGCGCTGAGCGTGTTGTCACGCATGCGTTGGTACAGTTCGTGCTCGACAACTCGGCGCTTGCTCTCGCTACAGTCCTGGATCAATTGCTGAGCCCAGACGGGGTAGCTTGAGGCTTCCATAAGCGGGCCGGTTCTGTTGAAGGTGTCGATCACTGTTAAGGCTCCTTTTTAAGTGTGATTTACAGACCAGCAAATGTTTCAGCGGAATGTGCCGGGCGCCCTGAACAACAGAGGCTGCGGCCGCACAGGTCGACACTGCAAGCTATCAAAGGTAAACAATTGCGGTCGTTCAATCAGGTAGCCCTGAGCGTAATCCACACCAATATCGAGCAATGCCTGTTCGATTTGCGGTGTTTCAACAAATTCGGCAATTGTGCGCTTACCCATGACGTGGCCGATGTGATTGATCACTTCGACCATTGCGCGGTTAATCGGGTCGTCCAGCATATCCTTTACGAAACTTCCATCGATCTTCAGGAAGTCTACAGGTAAATGTTTCAGATACGCGAACGAGGACATTCCGGCGCAAAAGTCGTCCAGGGAAAAGTGGCAACCTAAGGCTTTGAGTTCATTAATAAAGCGAATAGCACTGCCTAAATTGGCGATAGCACTGGTTTCAGTTATTTCAAAACAAATCATTTCTGGCGGAATGCTGTAAGTGTCGAATTTCTCATGCAAAAACCCGAGAAAGTCATCATCGCCAATGGTTATTCCTGACAGATTGATCGCACACATGGCCATAGGTCGGCCCGGACGCTCGTGCATGCAACGGGCGATGATCCTGAACACGTTCTCCACCACCCAACGATCCAGCGACGTCATCAACCCGTAACGCTCGGCGGCCGGGATAAAGCTGTCGGGCAGGATGATCCGACCCGCCTCGTCATGCAGGCGCAGCAGGATTTCAATATGCCCGTTGCCCGCGTCGGTATTTCCCAGAGGCGAGATTTCCTGGGCGTACAGGCAGAACCGGTTCTCTTCCAGCGCCATGTGCAATCGTTGCACCCAGGCCATTTCGCCAAAACGCAGGGACAACTCCGAATCATCGGCGTGGTACACCTGCACCCGGTTGCGGCCTTTTTCCTTGGCCATATAGCAGGCCATGTCGGCGGCGCGCAGCGAGGTCTCCAGGGTGGTCGGGGTCTGGGAGATATGCACCAGCCCGATGCTCACGGTGGTCATGAACGGCCGGCCCTTCCATACAAAATGCAGGCTCTGCACCGTATGCCGCAGGCTCTCGGCGATTTTTTCCGCCGCCGCCGCCGGGCAGTGTTCCAACAGGATGCCGAATTCGTCGCCGCCCAGGCGCGCCAAGGTGTCGCCTTCGCGCAAGGCAGATTGCAGCAGCGCGCAGATATGGCGCAGCAACTCGTCACCTGCCGCATGGCCGCAGGTGTCGTTGACCAGTTTGAACTGGTCGAGGTCGAGGAACATCAATGCATGCCGACCGCCTTCAGGCTGCCCGGCCATGTGCAGGACCTGTTCCAGGCGATATTCGAATTCGCGGCGGTTGGCCAGGCCGGTCAAGGCGTCATGCGTGGCCTGCCACGACAGGTTGGCAATATATTGGCGCTCCTGGGTCATGTCATGCAGCACCAGCACTGCGCCGCTGATCTTGCCGGCGCTGCGAATCGGCGCCCCCACCAAGGTGACCGAAACCGTGCTGCCGTCCAGGCGCTGGATGGTTTTTGAATGCTCGCTGCCGCCCCGGAAGTGGCCGTTGACGATGTGTTCGATCAGGGTAAAGCCGTCGGGTTGGGCGTTGTCATCCAGCAGGTTGAACAGCGCCGCCAGAGGCAGGCCCTGGGCCTGGGTTGAATTCCAGTGGGTCATGGCCTCGGCTGCCGGGTTCATATAGGTAATGGCACCGTCGACATCGGTGGTGATCACCCCGTCACCAATCGACTCCAGGGTGATTTGCGCGCGCTCCTTCTCGGCCTGCAGGGCATCGGCGAAGGCATGGCGCTGGGTCAGCAGCTTATGGGTACGTAACAGCGCCAGGACGATCAGGCCCAGCGCCGTCGCCAGGTTGGTGATCAGCAGCAACCGCAGGATCATCCGCGAGCCTTCGCCCAGGGCATCGCTGAAGGCTTTGGCGGCCGGCGTCACGCCTTCGTTGATCGCGGTGATATGGGCCTTCCACTGCCGCACATCGTTAGGGTTGACCTGGTCGACGCTGATCGCGCTGTGCATTTCACAGGCCAGTTGGTCCAGCTGAACCAGATAGCGATCACCCACCGTCCACAGTTCGATGGCTTTTTCCAGGTAGCTGAAATGACGAAAGTTGAGGTACAGCCAGATCAGGCTGGTGGCATCATCCGGGTGGTTGCCGCCCTTGAGGATGCCCAGACGCGCGGCATCCAGGTCGGGAGTGGGACGGTCCAGGGCGATACGCAACTCATGGCCGCCCTGGGGCACGGCGATGGCTTGCTGGTATTTGAGATAGGTGGCCTGGTTGCGGTCATCGGCGTACAGCGTCAGGTAATAGATAGCGTCCTTCTGGCCCTTTGACCATAAGCTCTCGCCGCCCACATAGCCTCGTACCGCTGAAAGCATGTAGAGACTTCCGCAGCCCAACAATGCCTGGAACAGCACCACGGCGATAAAGGGCCAGACAATGCCCAACAGCCGAGGCGTTCCGAGAGTCCGCTTTTGCTTCATGAAGTCCCTTGCATATGCACTGCTGGATACGCACGCAAACACCCACTTCCGATAGCACAGCCTAGGCTAAATCAACGTACTTGTTGCAAATGCCCATAGAGTTTCGCGTACAAACCGCCATCGGCAATCAATTGCTGATGGTCGCCATCCTCAGCGATATGACCACCGTCAAACACTAAGACCCGATCGGCTTGTTTTACCGCCGACAGACGGTGCGCAATGATCAGTGTAGTACGCCCGCTGAGGAACCGCGCCAATGCCTGGTGCAGGTTGTACTCGGTGGCGGCGTCCAGGGCGGAGGTCGCTTCGTCGAGTATGACCACCTTGGGTTCGGCCAACACCATCCGCGCGATCGCCAGGCGCTGACGCTGACCACCGGAAAAACGCACGCCGGAGCGCCCCACCACACTGTCCAGGCCGTGGGGCAGCGCTTTAACCGTAGCTTCCAACTGGGCAATTTCAAGGGCCTGCCAGCAAGCCTGGTCACTGCGCTCGCGGCCCATGGTCAGGTTGGCGCGCACGGTATCGTTGAACAGCGCCGGGTGTTGCAGCACCACCGCGACGTGCTCGCGGATCGTCTCCAGGCCGATCTCCTGCTGGGTTGCACCGCCAAATCGGATGCTGCCCGCCTGCGGCGTGTACAGCCCGAGCAGCAGTTGCACCAGGGTGCTTTTACCGCCGCCGCTGGCGCCGACAATCGCGACTTTCTCGCCAGGCGCAATCTGCAGGTTCAGTTGATTGAGCACCAGGTCGTCGCCATAACCGAAGTCCAGGCCGCGCACTTCGATACCGACGGTTTCACGCCCGCTGAACGGGTCTTCGCCGCCCGCGTATTGCGGCTCATCGGCACGTGCCAGCAACTCATTGATACGGGTCAGTGCGCCGCCCGCCGCGTAGTAGGCGTATTGCAGGTTCAGCAACTGCTCCACCGGGCCGATCATGAACCACAAGTAGCTGAACACCGCGAGCATCTGGCCGATGGACAGGTCGGAAAACAGTACGGTGAGCATCGCCGCCGCGCGGAAGATGTCGATGCCGAACTGGAACAGCAACCCGCTGGCGCGGCTCGACGCGTCGGTTTTCCATTGAGAATGGATCGCGTAGTCACGCACTTCCTGGGCGCGCTGGCCCAGGCGCCCAAGGAAAAAGCCCTGGCGGTTGCCGGCGCGGACTTCCTGGATGGCATCCAGGGTTTCGGTCAGGGCCTGGGTGAAACGCGAGGTGCTGTCGTTTTCCAGCTTCTTGAGGTGTTTGACGCGCTTGCCCAACTGCACGGTGGCGTAGATCACCAGCGGGTTGAACAGCAATATCAGCAACGCCAGTTGCCAATGCATCCACACCAGGATCGCCGAGGTGCCGACCAGCGTCAGCATCGCCACCAGAAAGCGGCTGAGGGTTTCGCCGACGAATTTATCCAGGGTATCCAGGTCGGTGACCAGATGAGTCGTGACCGTGCCGCTGCCCAGGCTTTCGTATTCGCCCAGGGAGATGCGCTTGAGCCGCTCGATCAGGCGCACGCGGATGCGGTACACGATGTCCTTGGCCAACCGCGCAAACAGCCGCGCCTGCACCACGTTGAACACCAGTGCGCCACAACGCAGGGCCAGGGTGACCAGCAGCATCAGGCCGATATAACCGGCAGCTTTCTGCCAACCCAGTGGCAGCGCGTGATTCATCACCTTGAGCGCGGCATCGCCGTGGCCCAGCAGCACTTCGTCCACCAACAATGGCAACAGCAAGGGGATGGGCACACTGCACAGGGTCGCCAGCACGGCGACGCCATTGGCGATCCACAGAGATTTCTTGTGACGCAGGGCCAGGCGGCGAATTTCCGCCCAGGTCAGGCGGTCGGTGCGTGGGGCTTGCTCATGCACAGGTTGCTCGCTCCAGCCATCGGGCGAGCAACGGCGACAGCTCGGACAGCGGCTGGTAGCCGTTGGTCAGCAGCGCCAGTTGACCATTGCGCTCGGCCAACAGCGTCGGGAAACCGGCGATCCCCAGGTCCTGCACCCAGGTGAAATCAGCGGCCGTGGCGGCGTGCTGCTCGGAGCGGTCAAACTCGCCGGCAAACTCGATACGCGGGATGCCCGCCTGCTCGGCCAGTTCCACCAGCACACTGGCGAGGGTCACGTCGCGGCCCTCGACATAAAACGCACGCTGGATCAGGCCCAACAGTGTCCACGCACAATCCGGCGCCAGGCTGCGGGCAGTGACGATGGCGCGGCAGGCAGGTTCGGTGTCATACACAAAACCGTCGGGCAGTGCGCCTTCGCGCTTGAACGGCTGGCCGGTGGCGTCGGTGACGGCCTGCCAGTGTTCGAGGATGTAGCGCCGCGTGGTCGGCTCCAGCGCCGCGCCGCTGCCGGTGCGCAGGCCGCCCACCACCAGGTGCACGTCCACACCGGCCGCGTGGGCCTGCTCAACCAGCGCCTGCGCCACCGGGGCAAAGCCCCAGCACCAGGAGCACATCGGGTCCATTACATAGAGCAGGCGCGCGGACATGGGTCAGGCCTCGGATGGAGTTTGCTTGTAGTTGAAGCCAATCGGGTGCGGCATATTGCGGGCCTTGGCCAGTTCAATCTGCTTTTGCCGGTCGATTGCGCTGCGACGGGTTTTCTCCGGCAGTTTATCCCAGCAATGCGGGCAACTGATGCCAGCCACGTAGTGCTCGCTGGCGCGGTCTTCAACACTTACCGGTGTACGGCAGGCATGACACTGATCGTAGTCGCCTTCGCTCAAGTCGTGGCGTACGGTCACGCGATTATCGAAAACAAAGCAGTCGCCCTGCCATTTGGTTTCTTCCTGGGGCACCTCTTCAAGGTACTTCAGGATGCCGCCCTTGAGGTGATACACCTCACCGTAGCCTTCGCTGAGCATGTAGCTCGACGCCTTCTCGCAACGAATACCGCCGGTGCAGAACATGGCGACCTTCTTGTGCCTGGCCGGGTCGAAGTTGGCTTTGATGTAGTCGGGAAATTCGCGAAAACTGGTGGTTTTCGGGTCGATTGCGCCTTCAAAGGTGCCGATGGACACTTCGTAGTCATTCCGGGTGTCGATCAACAGCACTTCGGGATCGCTGATCAGGGCGTTCCAATCCTTCGGGTCGACGTAGGTGCCGACCTTTTTGTTCGGGTCGACGCCTTCGACGCCCAGGGTCACGATCTCTTTCTTGAGTTTGACCTTGGTGCGGTAGAACGGCTGGTCGTCGCAGTACGACTCTTTGTGGTCGATGTCGATCATGCGCGGGTCGTTCTTGAGCCAGGCCATCAGGCCATCAATGCCTTCGCGGCTACCGGAAACGGTGCCGTTGATGCCTTCTTCGGCGATCAGCAAGGTGCCTTTGATGCCGTTGTCGACCATCGCCTGCAACAAGGGCTCGCGCAGGGCGACGTAATCTTCGAGGGTGACGAACTTATACAGTGCCGCCACGACAATCGGTTGAGTCATGGGTGTTCTCTCCAGGTGGCTACCCTCGCAAAGGGTGAACCGGATGCAAAAAAAATGCGCCGACTGGCGGCGCGTAACGCATTCTAACAAATCCCTGGTCTCGATGGCATCGGCACGCTTGTTGATATTTCCTCACTGTCGTCGCGGCGTCGGCTGACCCCGGCCCTCGCAACCTGCGTGATAGCGTCCCTCGTCACTCACCGGACCCGCCGGTGGGACCGATGGAGACGCATGTACATGGAAGATGAACGCAGCCCGCTGCTCGCCCGGCTGATCGATGAATCGCTGCCGCCGGCGCCGGCACCCGGCCGCCGCGACATGAAAGACACCTTGCAACTGCTGAGCATCAATTCGGTATTCGACATCGTCCGACTGCCCGAAACCGAGTTTTCCAGACAAGTGGCCCAGCACACCGATGACGATGCCACAAGCCTGCACCTCAAGGCCCGCAGCGCTGCCGCGCAACTGGAAACGCTGTTTCGCGAGCAACAGGTATCGCCACCCTCCCCCGCAAAGGCCACCAGCGGCGTGACCTACAACGCCCTGTTCAAGGAGGACTGGCAACACTTTTGCGCCAGCACCTCCATTGCCGCGATGGACTCACCCGTGGCGTATCTGCGGGCGCTGTATCTGTTCGCCCTGCAACTGGAAAAAAACGCCCACGGCACGGCAGTGACCACACTGGAGCAACGTCGACCCGACCTCAAGGACCTGCAGATCAACCCCCACAGCGTGTCCGGCCAACGCCCCATGCTGTCGATCATCAACCAGACGCTGCTCGACAATCTCACCGGGGGCGATCAGAAAAAAGCCTGCCAGCTCTTGAGCACCACGTGGTATCCGTTTTCCTTGCCCTATCACGCCCATCACCATCAGTGCGTGCTGGGGCTGTCTGAAAGCGGGCTGTCGCTGGGTGAACTGAACTACCGAATCAGCCGCAAGCTGCCCATCACCACCCGCGCCGTGCACGCCTACGGGCACGTCATCGCCGAGCATGATGACGCCCTGCCTCTATTATCCGGGCTGAGCCCACAGCAACAGGCCCTGCTCAAGCAGCCGTTGGCAAGTACGTCCGGTGCCCTCGGTTTTTATCACGACTACTACAACTGGGAGCCAGACGCAGACCTCAAGGGCCCGGAACAGGTCGCTGACTTCCTGCGCCTCACCGGCCTCAATGCCGAAACGCTTCAGGTATTGCTCGCGCAGACCACCCACAAGCCGCGTCGCTCTCCTAACTGCTTACTGGTCGCCGATATGGCGTATGGGGCCTGCTACATCAATGGTCCGACCGGCCCAGCGATCAACCAGGTCAGCAGCCGTCCGGCCCGGCTTGTGAATGTCACGGTCGAAGGCTTCGATCGCCTGCAACGCATGATTCGCCTACAGCGCTGGCTGGATATTCCGTTCGCCCAACTCGACACGCTACTGGTCAGCGCCATGCGCTGCGAAGGTGACGCCAACCCCTCGCTGTTGATCACCCACAACACCCTGCGGGCGCTGGGGGTTTATCGTTATTTGCACACGAACTACGGGCTGCAAGCCGAAGAATTCGCCGCGATACTGCACCAATTGCCGGTCGACGCCTCGGGCGAGCGCCTGTCGTTGTTCGATCAGGTATTCAACCCGGCCGACTCGGCGCTGCCGCCTCTACAACTGGATTCACAGCCCTTCGACGCCACGACCCGGCAACAGCTATGCGCCGGCCTGGGCCTGCAGGACTCGCCGAACTCGCTGCAACTGGTGCTCAGCGCCGACCGGCACCCCAGGCGCACCGTTGTCACGGTCAGCATCCTCTATCGGCATGCGCGCATCGCAAGGTTGTTCGGTTTGTCGCTCATGGACTGCAAACACCTGCTGCACCTGCTCAAACCGGGGGGCTACCAGCAGCAACTGTCCAAACCGACACTGCGCACAACCTTGAAAGGGTCGCCGGACGTACTCGATGTACTGATGCATCTGGACTGGGTCAGTCGCTGGATCAAAAACAACGGCGGCACCCTCGCACGGGTGCGTCACCAACTACTGCTGGAACCGGTGAGCCTGGACCCGGGCGTCGGCATGCTGCTCAACGTGTTCAACAGCCATCCACAACCATCGCTCTCAACGAAGCTCAAAGAGCACACCTTCGTAGCGCAACCTGCGCAAGAACAACCGCGCTTGCCGGCGGTTGATTGGGAAGCCACCGCCCATCGCGCCTTGAAGCTGATGCGCCAGGGCAAATCCCAGAGTGCCGCACTCGATGACGCCCTGGCCACGCTCAAACTGAGCAATAACAGCAGCCACGCGTCCATGCTGATCAGGCAGGCCAAGGACACACTGCTGTCGACCCTGGACTCACTCAAGCACGACTTACGGCCTTTGTACGCTCACCTCAAACAAACCCTGCAGAGCCTGCCCCACGCGCAGGGCAATCAAATCCGCTATTTGAAATACGACGAAGACGATCATTTACTGCGCCTGCTCGCCCCCGCCGGAGCCGCCGGGTCGCCGCTGCGAACCCTCAGCCACTTGGTGTTGCTGCTGCCTCACGCCGTGGATCTACTGCAATTGCCCGTCAGCCGGCAGGCGCTGGACCACTTGCTGGCCAATCCCCATTGGCTCAATGACATCTATCAACGCTCTTCACTGCTCGAACTGACCCTGCACAACCTGTTTTTGATGGAACAGTTCAAACACTGCATCGACCACTACGGCGTGTCGGAAGAACAACTGCTGGACTACTTCAAACAGGCCAACGCCGTTTCCGACGCACCGGAGTCAAGCAGCGCCGAAGCCAACAGCCAACTCGCCCGGTTGCTGGGCTGGAGCGCCAGTGAAGTCGAGGTCTTGAGCCGCGCCTTGCAGCCCCCCCATGTCACCTCCGTCGAACGTCTGGAATGGATCCTGCGTTGTCGCCAGGCCAGCGCCGACACCGGCCTGCCCGTTGAACAGCTGCTGGAGGTCAGCGGCCTGCACGGCGGCTCGACGTTCGATGAATGGCAGGCCGTGGGCGAAGCGCTTACCAGTACCCATCAATAACGCTGCCTGGCAGCCCTCTTACACGACCTGTTCAAGGACTGATCATGTCTCACGTGCTCAATCAACGCCTCAATGAAAGCCTGCGCGACGCCATGCTGGCGTACTACCTAGCGCACACAATACCTGCCGCCCAAAAGGGCAAGATCAATAACCCGGACGACCTCTACGAGTACTGGCTGCTCGACGTGCAAGTCAGCCAGGCTGTGCCCACCAGCCCGGTGGCCTGCGCGATTGCCAGCCTTCAGCAATACATCACCCGCATCCAGCTGGGCCTGGAGCCGGGTTACGAAAAACAAGGCATGACCGCGCAGCAGGACCAGGTGTGGCGTGAACAACTGCACGCCTACCCTCTCTGGAGCGCCAGCCAGCAATTGCGCTACCACCCGGCCAATTATCTGGACCCCACGCTGCGCCGTAACAAGACCGACAGTTTCCAGCAACTGGAAAACGACCTGAGCCAATACCGGCTGCAACCAGACACGGTGCTCACCGCCGTGCAGAGCTACCTGGGCCGGTTCGAGGAAATGGCCAACATCCGCACCCTGAATGGGTACATCGATGGCAATGCCTCTGAGCTGCACACCAGCCGCTATTACTTTGTCGGTAAGTCCACCTCCGAAAAAGCCTATTACTGGCGCTCGCTCGACCTGTCCAAACGCTCGCCCAGCAATCCCCTCAAGCCCTCGATACAGGCTTGGTCGGACTGGAAGAAAATCAACCTGACGCTCTCTGATGACACGGTCGAGCAGAGCATCCGCCCGGTCTTCCTCAATAACCGTCTGTATTTAATCTGGGCCGAATGCGTCAAGCCCGAACCAACCCGCAACTTCAAGACGCCTGGCAACAAGGACGACGACGACAATCACCTGGACGAATGGCTCAACAGCCACTACGTCAGGTTTCGTCTTAATTATTCCTACAAAAAATACGATGACCGTTGGAGCGTGCCCCTGGCATGCATCAATCAGCACTGCGCAACCGAGGAGGTCAATGCCTGCACGGCCGCGTTTCTCAAAGCCGTCACCCAGACCGTCGCCATTGTCGATGCCGACTCACCGGCCACGTTGTTCCTGGGCCTGCATGTGCCGATGCGCAAGGATCCAAAACAGCAGGACTCGTTCACCGGCAAATTTTTCCAGGCGGTCCACCTCGATCCGCATTTCAACATTACCAAAGTCGCCGACGGCGGCAGTCCCGAGCGCTACAAAGTACTGCCGGGGTCAGAACTGTCCGAAGAGATCAGTCGCCTGCTGGAAGCCTTCGATTTTAACCAGCGCGAAACAGTACAGAACGTGCTCCGCGGGGAAGCGAGCGACCACAACGGGTATTACAGCGAACTGCTGCCTGATACGGCGCGGCAGTACTTCACGTACTTTGGTTATATCAACAAAGGTAACTTGCAGTTCAAGATTGCGCCTTACACCCAACGGCATGTCACGATCAAACACCAGCACGCGCCTTTTTCAGAGAAAGACAACTGGAACTTTGAAAACAAGCAACCCCATATTGATGAGGTAGTTGCCGGCTCGCCAACGTTCGACTCAAACACCAACAAACTGATTATTACCTCAACGCTCAAGGACAACTTTCGCCAAAACTACAGCGTCACGCTAACAAAAGAAGGTATCACCCTCACCTTGATGACCCAATCTTCGCTTGACGACCCGAAAGCCATGCAGCTCGAACTGGGCGAAGGCTCGGCCATTACGGGCCCCGCAGAAACACTTAAAACTGATTTTTATGCGCTGTACTTCAGAAACTCGCTCACCCATGAAGAGTTCCCCAACTTTGTGCACGACAAAGACAAACTCTTGATCACCGCCGATACAACACCCGCGCCGAATGAATCAATTTCGTTGGCGGGCAAGTTCATTGACAAATCGGCCTTTGTGCATCTCTTTACCCACGCGCATACCCCTATGCATGTGTCCCTCAATCGCTACGGCATTTATGCGGAACCACAGACAGGCTTGCATCTGCAAAACGCGCTGAAGCTAACAAATGTAGACGTGACCACCTCCCCGCTGCGGGCCTACAAACACATCATCATGAGCGCCAACTTTGATGACTACCCACTCACCGACACCATTGATGCCAACTCGAACCGTATCCTCAATTTCCAGGACACGGCCCACGACAGCCTGGCTGGATCGAGCCCGGAGTTGCCGGCAGGGCATCGGGTCACCGCACACATTCCAGTGCCAGATTCCACTGAGTCGCTGATCACGCTGATCCACGGCGTATTGACCCTCAGGCCCAGCGAAGACGGGCCGCAGATCCTGGGCTATGCACTCAAGGCCGTCACAATCAACGTCACGGCCGCCATTCCCGGCGCCGCACCGGTGCGGCAACGCGCACCCACCATCACCCGGCTGTCTTCAGACGCGCTGGGCACTGCCGAATTCATTGACTTCTCCGCCAGCACGCTGATCAAGGACCCACCGGCCGCCATCCGCTTGAATACCTGCTTTGCCGGCAAACTGGCAGAAGCCGCCAACATCAGCCTGGAGCATCTGTTCTCGTTGACGCCAAAGCAGTGGCAAGAACCGCCGCTGACAGCCAATGGCCCGCCCCAGGACGTTGACTTCCAGGGCGCCAACGGCAAGTACTTCTGGGAATTGTTCCTTTACCTGCCCTGGCTGGTGGCCCACCGACTGAATCATGAACAGCAATACGTCGAGGCCCTGGCGTGGCTCAACTACATTTTCGACCCGGGACGAAGCGCCGACGCCGCCAGTGATCGCCCCGCGTACTGGGGCTTTCGCGAACTGACGCGCCACGATCAGGCTACGGGTGAAGCGAGCGCTGATCCCCATCAATTGGCGTTGGCAGCGCCGGTGCATTTGCGTAAAGCGGTCTACCAGTTTTACCTCGATATCCTGCTCAATCGCGGCGATGCGGCATACCGGCAACTGACCGCCGACAGCCTGACGCAGGCCAAGCTCTGGTACACCCGCGTCAATCAGTTGCTGGAGGCTCGGCCGCGGATTACACAGGTCGAGCCCTGGGCCAGCATCACCCTGGATGCATTGGCAAAGAGCCAATCCACCGCGTTGAGACGCCTTGAGTGGCAAAGCCCGCACATCGACGAAAACCTCGCCGTTGACGGGTGTTCGTTGCCATTACTGACCGACACCGACAACCTGTGCCTGCCCTTCAACCCTGAGCTGGTTGCGCGGTGGGACAAGCTGGAAAGCCGCCTGCACAACCTGCGGCACAATCTGGACATCAGCGGCAAGCCGCTGCGCCTGGCGCTGTATGCCGCCCCACTGTCACCCCAGCGGCTGTTGGTCAGCCAGGCCAAAGGCGCGCCGGACCAGGACAGCCTCGCGTCATTGACGCCTGCGCCGTCCACTCACTATCGCTTCCAGGTGATGCT
This sequence comes from Pseudomonas sp. PB105, assembly GCF_009764655.1. Classification (NCBI taxonomy): domain Bacteria; kingdom Pseudomonadati; phylum Pseudomonadota; class Gammaproteobacteria; order Pseudomonadales; family Pseudomonadaceae; genus Pseudomonas; species Pseudomonas sp. PB105. The sequence continues at coordinate 40,431 of NZ_RWIO01000068.1, read as the reverse complement.
GAGCCACGCCAGAGAAGCCACCGAGACGCTTATCCAGTTCGGCAACACGATGCTCAGTCTCAACGAACGCAAGGAGCAGGCTGAATTGCTTGAGCTGCAACAACAGCAGGCCTGGGACTTGGCCAATATCATCGTGAGCCAACAGCAGCAGGCCGTATTGCTGGACGAAAAAAACCGCCAGGCGCTCGCTGCCGGCCGGCGGGTCATTGAGCAAAGGGCGCATTACTACGAGCGCCAACTCGCCGAAGGGGTCAGCGGCGCGGAGGCTCAGGCCGGCCTGCTGCACCTGCGCAGCGCCGGCTTCGAGGCCGCCGCCGCAATCGCCGGCGCAGCCGCGGGCGTCGCGATGCTGGCGCCGAATATCGTCGGCACGTCGGTGGGTGGTTCGCGCTGGGAAGGCCCCTTCCATGCGGCGCAAGCCGTGGCCCAGGGCGCCGCCGGCGCCATGCGCAGCAGCGCCGCCGACCTCGACCGTACCGAGCAGTTCAACCGGCGTGCGCAGGAGTGGACCCTCGCACGGGATCAAGCGCACCTCGAACTTGCCCAGATCGACGTGCAGCAACACGCCTACGCCGAACAGGAAAAAGCCACGCGCCTGCAATTGCGCCTGGTCGAGACTTCGCTGGCGCAAGCGTGGTCCAGCTATCAATTGCTGACCAAGCGTTTTGCCAAGGCGCGACTCTACGATTGGCTCAATGTCCAACTCGGCCAGTTTTTCTACCAGGCCTATGACCTGTGCCTGTCCCTGTGCCAGGCGGCCGAAGCCTGTTGGCAATATGAAATGGCGGACTTCGAGCGCACGTTCATCAGGCCCGGCGCCTGGAATAACAGTTATCGCGGGTATCTGGCAGGCGAGGCGCTGAAGTTGTCCCTGCTCAACATGAACCGGGACTACCTGAGCCATCACGTTCGCGACCTGGAGATCGTCAAAACCCTGTCCCTGCGCGATCGCTTGAGCGAATGCGAAGTCAACAGTTTTGGTGCCACCCAGCCAGTGGACACACGGGACCCGTGGAGCCTGCATAAAGGCAACTTGGTTGAAAAAGGCACGCTTGGCTTCAAGCTGACCAAGGCGCTGTTTGACCAGGACTACCCCGGCCACGTGCTGCGGCGAATCAAGAGCATCAGCGTGTCATTGCCGGCGATACTCGGCCCCTATCAGGACATCAGGGCGCTCCTGACCCAGACCGGTAACGAAATCGAACTGCCCAACGGGGTCTCGCGCAAGGATGTTCGCGCGCACCAGCAAATCGCCCTGTCTACCGGCCTGGATGACAACGGGCTGTTCACGCTGATGTTCGAAGGCAATGATCGTTACCTGCCGTTCGAATACACCGGCGCCATTTCCAATTGGACCCTGATGTTTCCCGAACCGGCCCGGCAGAAAGCCATGCTGGAGTCGATCAACGACATCGTGATTCACGTGCGCTACACCGCCAGGGCAACAGGCAAGGGTGAGCGCTTATGAACAGCACGCCCATCAACGCCCCGGCGCTGCCCAAGGACGGCGCCTCGATTCAGGCCACGAGCAAGGGCTGGGGCGATATCGGCTTGAGCGGTGGCGCAACGCTTGAAATCCCCCTGCCCGTTTCTGCGGCGCGCGGCTTCGCTCCCGCCATGACCTTGGCGTACCACAGCGCAGCGGGTAACAGCCCATTCGGAATGGGCTGGACGGTCCCCGTGAACACGGTGAGCCGGCAAACCTCCCTGGGCGTGCCGGCCTACACCGACCACGACCGGTTTATAGGCCCCAATGGCCAGCCCCTGCTGCCCGAACAGGACGCCAAGGGCAACCCGATCAGCCGCCACGAGACTGGGCAAGCCGCTACCCGTTACGCCGTGACCCGCTATTGGCGCAGGGCCGAGCGTGAGTTTGATCGCATTGAGCGCTGGCAATCGGCGGGCGACCCGACGGGGTTCTGGTTGATTCACAGTGCCGACGGCAGCCAGCACCTCTATGGCAAAACGGCCGCCGCGCGGATTGCCGACCCGGACCAGCCTGAACACGTCGCACAGTGGCTCTTGCAGGAAAGCCTGAGTGCCCACGGTGAGCACATTTACTATCACTACACACAAGAAACCGAGACGTCGCGCGCGCCACGCGACTGCCGCGCCCAGCGCTACCTGGACAAGGTCTGCTACGGGAATTTCACCGCTCGGGACAAGGAGCGTCTGTACCTGCTTGAAACCGACGAGGCTGCATCCAGGGGCTGGCACTTCCAGTTGCTGTTCGACTACGGGCAACGCACCGCCGATCTGGACAAGGTGCCGTCCTACGCACCGGACACGCCCTGGACGCTGCGCAAAGACCCCTTCTCCAGCTTCTCCGACGGTTTCGAATGCCGAACCTTGCGCCTGTGCCGGCAGGTGCTGCTGTTTCATCATTTTCCCGACGAAGCGCAACTGGGCGGCTCACCGGTGCTGGTCAAGCGCGTGGTGCTTGAATACCAGACGCTGCGCAATGGTGTGAACCTCCTGCTCGCCACCCACGAACATGCCATCGACCGGCACGGCAGGATCAGCAGCCTGCCCCCCCTCGAATGCCTGTACCAGAAAGTCGACCTCAAGCTTGATACCGCGCGGTTCCAACGCCTTGACGACTTCCCCGGACTGAACGACGGCCAGCGCTATCACCTGGTCGATCTGTACGGTGAAGGGTTGCCGGGCATCCTGTACCGCTCCGACAAGGCCTGGTACTACCGCGAACCGCAACGGGCCGAATCCGCCGCGGCAGATGAGGTGAGCTACGGCACCGCCCGGAAAATCCCCGCAATCCCGACGGCGGACAGCGCCTATCCCATGCGCCAGCAACTGACCGATGTCACAGGTGACGGGCGCCTCGACTGGGTGAGCGGCCGCCCCGGCCTCAGAGGTTTTTTCAGCCTGAGCGCCCAGCTCAATTGGTCAGGTTTCATCGGCTTCGACGCACTCCCCCAGGAGTATTTTCACCCCGACGCGGTCTTCGGCGACCTGATGGGCCGCGGCAATAACGACCTGGCCCTGGTCGGTCCGCGCAGCGTGCGCCTGTATGCCAACCGCCAACACGCCGGGTTCGCCCCGGGTGTCGACGTGCCCCACGCGCCAGCCGATGACGCGCTGCCCACCGTCTCCCGCTCAAACCGGGAATGGGTCGGTTTCAGCGATGTCCTCGGCAGTGGTCAGCAGCATCTGGTGCGCATCCGCCACGACCGGATTGAATGCTGGCCCAACCTGGGGCGTGGTCGATTCGGCAAGGGTTTTGTGCTGGCAAACCTGCCCTTCGACCACGAGACGTTCGACGCCGCCCACGTAGTGCTGGCGGACCTGGATGGCTATGGCGGCGCCGACCTGCTGTACCTGACGCCCGATGAGCTGCGCATTTTCAGCAACCAGGGCGGCAACCGCTTCGACATCACGCCCCGCGTGTTGTCATGGCCCGAAGGCGTGCGGTATGACGCACTCAGCCAGGTCAGCCTGGCCGACTTGAACGGCCTGGGCTGCCCCAGCCTGATCATCAGCGTCATGCACCCACAGCCTCGCCATTGGCGCTATGACTTCTACACCGACCGGCCCTACCTGCTCGCGTACACCACCCACCACCTCGGCAACCGGTCAAGGGTGTTCTACCGCAGCAGCGCCCAGGAATGGCTGGACGAAAAAAAACAGTGCAAAGACCAGGGCAACCCGGTCATCAGCCAATCGCCGGTGGCCATGCCTGTGGTCAGCCGTCAAACCCAGCACGACGAAATCAACGACAGCACCCTGAAGCGGCGTTTCAGTTACCGACAGGCGTATTACAACGCCGTTGAGCGGGCCTTCCAGGGCTTCGGCCTGATCCTCCAGACCGACACCGAGACCGCCGCTGACGGCGCGACGCAAACGCGACGCCTGGCCAAGCGCTGGTTCCATACCGGCCAAGCGCTGGATATGCCGGTTGCTGGCTACAGCCAGCATGATTTACAAGCGATCAGCCTGGGTAAAACCCTGTTGTGCAGTTATCAGGCGCCGGGGCAAGCGCACCCCACCGACCACAACGACGTGCAATTGCCCGCCCCCACGCCAGAGACCCTGGACGACGCGGCCTACGCGCTCAAAGGCGTGCTGCTGCGCGAGGAAATTTTCGCCGATGACGCCGCGCAGAATGTGCCCTATTCGGTGCAACAGCATCGCTATCTGGTACGCCAGCTTGCCAGCACGCAACCGTGGGCGCGCATGCTGGTATTGCCCGTGGAATCCATCGACTGCCAATACGACGAAGTACCCGATGACCCCGTGTGCAAACAGCAGATCAACCTGCGCTGGGATGCGTTTGGCAGCCTGGTCCACAGCGTCACCGTGCACCTGGCACGCAACAAGACCGCCGACGACGCTCCGCCCGCCACCCTGGATGACGGCCATCGGCAACAGTGGTGGCGCGACAGCCATGACCCGGCGCAACAAGCCTATTACCTGAACGAAACCCTGGCGCAGTGGATTCATCTGACACAAGACTCGCAATGGCGCCTGGGCCTGCCCTATCGCCAGCGTGACAACGCCTGGGTGTTGCCCAAAGGCCAGCCAGGTGGGCTGAGCGGTTCGGCGCTGTCCTATGAACACTTTATCGACCGGCGCTCCGGGCCGTTAGGGCCGCAGGCGCCACGGGTGCTGAGCGGGCTGTCGGTCCAGTATTACCGCGAAGCCGGGCCCGGCGGTCATGCGCTGGAGGCCGGCACTGCCACGCTGCAGGCCCTGAGCGACGGCCTGGAAACCGCTGAACTGGGACCCGAGGCGCTGCAGGCTTACCAGGCGATACCGCAAATGCCCGGCCAGGCGCCCTGGAAACTCACGGCCCAGTTGCAACAGATCGGCTATCGCCCGATGAGCGTATTTTTCTCTATCGGCGACGCCGAACAACAGGCGCCACCGCAGCTCTGGTCGATGTGCCAACACAGGTCTCGGTATCTGGACGCAACGGGGTTTTACCAGTTGCACAGCTGGCGCCTGACGCAAGCCCTGGGTGAAACCACGCTGACCTACGACCCATACGGGTGCCAGGTCACCCAGGTACAGCAGGCCGACGGTTGCGTCAGCCGAGCCGAGCATGATTACCGGCTGCTGCTGCCGGTCAGCCTCACCGACGCCAATGGCACCGTGCAGCAGGCGCTGTATGACGGCTTCGGCCGACTGATCGCTACACGCTATGAGGGACGCGAATCAGGCAAGACCCAAGGCTTCGGACCCTTGCCGCAGAGCACGCGGTTGCTGGACACCACTGTCGAACAGGCCATTGAGACCCCTCAAAGCTGCCTTGGGCAGGCGGCCAGTGCGCATTTTTACGCGGCACTCAGTTGGATGGGCACGATCGCCGAGGCCGATAGGCGAGACGAATGGGTGACTAAGGGTTATCTGCTGCCCGGTGGACAGATCCGCGCCAAAGCCAGATTGCGCGCAAGCAACCCGGCGCAAATAACCCACGCTGACACCCAACGGCTCGCCACCTTGATTGCCCAGGCACGCCGAGAGCCGGCCCATCGCCTGACGCTTTTGGCCGACCGCTATCCCGACGACCCCGAACGCACTGTGCGCCTCAGCCTCACCTATTGGGATGGCAGGGGTCGCCCCTTGCAGCGCGTGCACCAAACCGAGCCGGGCGACGCTTGCCTGATCCTGCCCACCGGAGAGGTGAGCGCTGAACACGGGGTCATCAACCAGGTGCACGCCAACCCGCGCTGGTGCGTCGACGAACGCGTCGAATACAACCACCAGGACGCGATGACGCGCATCTACCGCCCTTACTTCGCCAGCCGCCCCTCTTACAGCCACGGTCGCGCCTTACGTGACATCGCCCACAGCGACCGGCAATTCCATGATGCCCTGGGGCGTGCCATACGCACCGAGACCGCCAACGGCGCGATAAAGCGCATGCGCCATTGCGGATGGTATGTGGTCAGCGAGGATGAAAACGACACCTGGGAGGAAACGGCCGGCGGCACTTGACCCGAATGGCACCGGTATCCGCACTTCTTCCTACAAGCAGCTGTCGAGCGCAAGCGAGGCTGCGTTGGCGCCCCGCAGATCGCGGGGTGTCAATACGTACGCCACGCTGCCTCGCCAAGGCTCGGCAGCTGCTACATAAGGGGTTCACTCGAAATGTGTAGTCAGCGCCGGGCGGCCGTTCGCACAGCGGCGCTGCGTGGACGGTAGACTTTCCAGGCTGACGCATGTGTGTCCCAGGGCGCATCGACACGCTGCTGGCCTCGATAGAAAATCACCCTGCCTGCCAGTTGCTGGCGATGCCGGTAGAGCCAGCGCAGTTCGGAACCGGTCACCGAGCGCCGGGTCTTGCGAATCACTGCCTCCATATCCACTCCCTCCAGCGCAAAATGCACCACCGCCCTGCTCTGCGGGCTCGTCAGGGTTGCCAGTGCCGACTTGCTGCTGCGGCTGATCACCTTTTCTTGAATCGCCCTCAGCCCATGGCCCATGTGCTGACGTACAGTCGTGGTAAACGAATAAGCGCTTTCAGCCAGTTCTTCGACAAAACGCCTGACGAACTGCCGATTGGCGGTGGTTGATGAACAACCTGAATAACGCGCCAGAATATTTTGATAGAACTGTCGCGCAACCGCTGAAACTTGAATGGCAAGAGTGCGCTCACGTCCGGTGTCGCGCTCTTGGGGTTCGGGTGTGCCCATTTCTCGAAAACGCCCGAACTCACTCAACGCGCTCGCTAATCCACCTGTCCACCGCTCCACATCGGGACCAGAAAAATACGCCGCCAGAATATCCCCCCGCGCAGTCAGCTTCGACCAGAAGCTCCTGTAGTGGGTCACCGCAGCACTCAGTCCAAAAATCATGTCGCCCCGGCTGGGCTGGAACTGCTCACCAAACGTCGCCTGCCCACCCCATGCATCGGTGAAACGCAAGGGGTTGCCCTTCACCATGGCGTACAGATTCAAGCCATCCCCATCCCCCGCCGGGTCCGGGCTGATCCAGCGCTGCAGCCAGGGCGCGTAATACCGCGCGCCGTAGTAATACAGCCCGGTGGCGTCGCGCTCCTTGCCCGCATACCGGTAAAGCCTGTCGTCGCCCTGGATCGCCGTCCTGCTGGCGCTCCATGACGTCGCGCCATAAGGGTAGTAGCCTTCCTGGCTCAGCAACCGCCCCTGCTCGTCAACCACCAACAGGCTGCTGTTGAGATGGTCGAGCACGTGAAACTGAACCTGCTCGGCGTCCAGGCCATCGGGGCGGCCATGCTCCCATTGCAGCACCGTCACTCGACTGCCCTCCACGTCGAGGTCCAGCAGGTTGAGACGCTGGCCCCTGCGCCAGTGCATCTGCAGGCCCGGCAAATAATAGGTGCGTTGGGTATGCGAGGTGTCGCCGACCTGATTGCGCCTGACCTTGAGTACACGCTGGCCCTGGGCATCGTAGAGGTAGGCCTCGACGTCCGGCTCGCCCTCCGCGCGCACGACCTGGGTCACGTAGGCCAACTGGTTGCGCACATTCCAGACCATCTGCTGGCCGCTGCCCAGCATGCGCTGGTTGCCATTGCCATCAAACGCCGCAGCGGTAGGCGGCGAGTCGCCGGGCACGGCGCGATTGCTGTCGGGGGCGAGGGTCATGCGTCGGGTATAACCGGACCCAGTGCCCGAGGCATGGCGCACCAGCGTCAGGTTGCCACCTTCGTCGTAGGTGTAACGCTGGGTGTAAGGGCGCCACAACCCATCATCCGTCGCTCCGAACAACACCTGCGGCGGCGGCGCCTGACCCGCCGTGCTGCGGGCGTTTTCCCACCCCGTGGCGAGGGTGAGTTGGTACAGCGTGTCGTATTCATAACGGTTGCGCGCCTCGATGCGCGTGTTGCTGTGCCATTGCGTGGGCTGTGCCCGGTCGCTGAGGCTGAGGATATTGCCCACAGGGTCGTAGGTGTACGCCAGGTCCTGCAAGGGCTTGTCGGCTTCGCCCTGACGATAGGTCTTCATCTGCAAGAGCCGCGCACTTTGCGGGGCATAACGCAGGGTCTTGATCAGCGTGGTGCCGGCCCGTTCGAAGGTCAGCTGCCCGTTGGCGTTGTACGCGCGCTCGTGCAGCAGCAGGTTGCGCACGCCACCCTCAGGGGTGATGGCGAGAGCCTTGAGACGCCCATGCAGCCCATAGGTCCGATGCTGGCGATTGCCCTTTGCATCGATCTGCTCCAGCAATCCACCCACAGCGTCATAACGACGAGTGGTGGTGTATGCCGCCCTTTCCAACAGCAGATCCTGCGCCTCGACCGTTGCAGGCCAGTCGACCGGTGCGGCATCAAGCCGAAAGCGCCGGGTTTGCTGCAGCTCGCTCTGGTCAATCGCATAGGCATTGATCAGCAGGGTACCGGCAGGGTCGGCATGCCGGACCAGGCGACCGCAGCTGTTCAGCGCTGCGGCTTCGGGGGTGGCCCCCGCGTATGTGAGGCGCTCGACACACCGCTCGCGAGGCTCGTCGGCCGCCTGTTCGAATACGGCGACCGGGCGTTGCAACGTGTCGTAGGCGTAGCGTTGACAGGCGCCCCTGTTGTCCCAGGTACGCAGCAATTGCCCCGCCTCGCTCAGCAGCATCAGGCGGCGGCCGGCGTCCGCACTGTCGCGCAAAAGCGTCGTCCCGGAGAGGCTGTGGACCAGGGTTTCGCAAGCCCGTGCCCGGGGCGCCTGGGCACTCGCGGCATACTGACGCGGATCCCACTGTTGCTGCACAAAACCGCTGGCGCCATACACCTGGCGACTGATACGCGGCTGCGGTTCAGTCTGGGCGTTGGCGCGATGATAGGCCAGGGTGCGGACCGTTAACCCGCGGGGGTCGAACGCCACAATCGTGGGGGTGTTTCGATGGAGTGAAGCAGACATGATCACATGACCCAAGTTGCACTATGGTCAGCAGAGCCTAGGGATCAAGGAAAGGAAAAAGAGGTAGCGGGTTATGGCAGCCCGCTTCAACCGGCGGCTGCCGGTTGAAGCCAGGGCGGGGGTTTAATGCCCGCCAGCACAGGTCGGCGAAGCAGGCGCCGCGCCGATTTGCACCCACTCTTCAGGGGTGTAGGTATGCAGCGCCAGCGCATGAAATTCGCTCATCAGGTCACCCAGGGTGGCGTAGACCTTCTGGTGGCGCTTGACGCGGTTGAGCCCCTCGAACTGTTGGCTGACCAGCACGGCCTTGAAGTGGGTCTGCAACCCACGGCTGTGCATGTGGCTTTCATCCAGCACGCTCAAGTGTTGCGGGTCCAGGGCGGCGAGCGCCGTTTCGATACGCTGTTGCATGGTCATTCCTGCTTACTTCTTCTTGGCCGGGGCAGCTTTGGGCGACAGCTCGTTGGTCATGTCTTCCAACAGCTTGTTGACCACCGGTACGGCGCTTTCCAGTTTGGCCTGGGTCATCTGGGCCGATTGCTGGGTCAGTTGCGGCATTTTTTCCAGAACTTTCTTGCCCAGTGGCGACTGGTAGAACGCAACCAGGTCCTTGAGCTCGGATTCGCTGAAGTTGGTGGTGTAGAGCTTGACCATGTCCGGCTTGAGCTTCGGCCAGCCGATGGCTTGGTCCAGGGCGGCGTTGGCCTTGGCCTGGTAGCTGTCCAGAACGGACTGCTTGGCGGCTGGCGCCTTGGTCTGTTCGAAACGCTGGGCGAACATCTGCTGCACTTGCATGTACACCGGGGTACCCAGCTTGTCGGCATGGGCCAGGGTCAGGAAGGCTTCGGCACTGGCGTTGTGGCTGGCGGTATCGGCAAAAACCTGGCCGCTGGCGCAAACCAGAGCAACCGCGGTACAGATGGCACGAAGACGAGTCATCGAGTTTCCTTTCTAGCTGGCGAGGTAAGACCCCAAGGGCGCCCATTCTGCGCCTAAAAAACCTCGCGGCTCAACCCCGAGCCTTGTCGGGCGCGGATTGCCCGATGAAAAGTCTTTTAGGGAACCCACCTGGCCGATCACGGCCTAAACTGCGCTAACTGACTTCAAGGAGAGTGCCCGATGAGCCGTATCGAAACCGACAGCCTGGGAGACGTGAGCGTCCCGGATGATGCTTACTGGGGCGCCCAGACCCAACGCTCGCTGGTGAACTTTGCCATCGGTGAGCAGCGCATGCCCTTGGCGGTATTGCACGCTCTGGCCCTGATCAAGAAGGCCGCCGCACGGGTCAACGACCGCAATGGCGACCTGCCCGCCGACATCGCCCGCCTGATCGAACAGGCCGCCGACGAAGTGCTCGCCGGCACCCATGACGACCAGTTCCCGCTGGTGGTGTGGCAGACCGGCAGCGGCACTCAAAGCAACATGAACGCCAATGAAGTGATCGCCGGTCGTGCCAACGAACTGGCAGGCAACCAACGCGGCGGCAAGAGCCCGGTCCACCCGAACGATCATGTGAACCGCTCCCAGAGTTCCAACGATTGCTTCCCGACGGCCATGAGCATTGCGGCGGTGCAGGCTGTCCACCAACGCTTGTTACCGGCGATCGCCACGCTTTCCGGCGGTCTGGCCGAGCAGGCCGCACGGCATATGAAGCTGGTGAAGACCGGCCGCACCCATATGATGGACGCCACGCCGATCACGTTCGGCCAGGAACTCTCGGCGTTTATCGCCCAGCTCGACTACGCCGAACGCGCCATCCGCAGTGCCTTGCCCCAGGTGTGTGAGCTGGCCCAGGGCGGCACGGCCGTCGGCACCGGGCTCAATTCGCCCCATGGTTTCGGCGAGGCGATTGCCGCCGAGTTGGCGGCACTGTCCGGGCTGCCGTTCGTCACCGCGCCGAACAAATTCGCCGCGCTCTCCGGCCATGAGCCGCTGGTAACCCTTCACGGCGCGCTGAAAACCCTGGCGGTGGCGCTGATGAAAATCGCCAACGACCTGCGCCTGCTGGGTTCCGGACCGCGCGCCGGGCTGGCGGAAGTGAAGCTGCCGGCCAATGAGCCGGGCAGTTCGATCATGCCCGGCAAGGTCAACCCGACCCAGTGCGAAGCGCTGTCGATGCTGGCCTGCCAGGTGCTGGGCAACGACGTGACCATCGGCATCGCCGCGAGCCAGGGGCATTTGCAGTTGAACGTGTACAAGCCGGTGATCATTCACAACCTGCTGGAGTCGATCCGCCTGCTGGCCGATGGCTGCAACAACTTCCATGAACACTGCATCGCGGGCCTTGAGCCCGATGCCGCGCAAATGGCCGAACACCTGGAGCGTGGGCTGATGCTGGTGACCGCGCTCAACCCGCATATTGGCTACGACAAATCGGCAGAGATCGCCAAGAAAGCCTACGCCGAAGGCCTGACGCTACGGGAAGCGGCGCTGGAACTGGGCTACCTCACTGACGAAGAGTTCGACCAGTGGGTACGCCCGGAAAACATGCTGGAAGCCGGGCATTAAGACGCCAAACGCAGCCGCCGGGCCTTGAGCCCGGCGAGCAGCGACGGCGCCAGCGCAACAGCCGCCGAACCCAGCACCACCACCAGCGCCCCGACATAGCCCAGGGCGTTGATCTCTTCGGCCTGCACGTAATCCGGCCACAGCCAGGCCGCCAGGGCCACCGCCACAAAGGTCACCAGCGGCGTGAGCGCCAAGGTCGCACTGACCCGCGAGGCCTCCCAGTGGGCCAGGGCTTCGGCGAACGCGCCGTAGGCCACCAGCGTATTCATGCAGCACGCCAGCAGCAGCCAGCCTTGCAGAGGACTCAGTTGCAGCGCCTCCAGCGGATGGGCCCAAGGCGTGAGCAACAAGGCGCAGGTGAGGTAGATCACCATCATCACTTGCAGCGAATTCCACACCGTCAACAATTGCTTCTGGCCCAGGGCATAGAACACCCAGACCGAGGTGGCGAGCAGGACCGTCAGCACGCCGGCGGTGTAGGCGCCGAGGGACGTCAGCAATTCTTCCAGGCGCTGGTTGAAGAACAAGCCGAACCCCGCGATCAAGACGAACAACCCCAGCACTTGCCCGCAGCTGAAACGCTCCTTGAACACAAACACGCTGGCGATCATCAAGAAGATCGGGCCCATCTGCACCACCAACTGGGCGGTGCCGGGGCTGAGCAGCTTCAGGCCCACCAGATACAGCACGTAGTTACCCACCAGCCCGCACACGGCCATCGCTACCAGCCAGCCGCCCTTGGGGCCGAGCACCTTGCGGCTGGGTAAACGCTTGGTCGCGGCGAGGTAAACGAACAGGCACGCACCGGCCACGGTGAGGCGAAACCAGGTGACGGTGACCGGGTCCATCACTTGCAGCACTTGCTTGAGTTTGATCGGCAGAATGCCCCAGAGGAATGCGGTCAGCAGGGTCAGGAGAAAACCGTAGACCCAGCGGCCGGAGGAGATGTGCATGAGTGCCCCAAAAGCCAGAGGTGTAGGAGCACGCATTCTAGGGGTATGCAGTGCCCTTTGGGTACTGCCGCAAAACCTGCCCTCGCGCAGGCGTCATGGCACCCCCATCACCAGCACACCGCTGCCGCTGATCGCCCCTGGGGTCGGCAGGGAGCCGTTTCGCCGGACCAGGGAAAACGTGACGTCGTCGCCGCCCACGCTGTTGGTGATGCGGGTCAGGAACGAACCGTTCACTTGAACCGCAGAACCCGCACGGACAAGGGCGGTGCCCACGTCGGGGTTGGTCATCCTCAGCAGGCGCGAGTCAAACCCCGTTGAAATGCCTTTGTAGGTAATGGTGATCGGTGTGTTAATCCCACCGTCCGGGCATGAGTAGGTGAGTCTGCGGTTGCTGACAATGGTCGATGTCAGCGGGTCGGTGCCGATTGCTCGCTGGTGTACGTTGCCGAAGTTGATTTCGATAGGGTTGTTATTATTGATCGTGCAGGTTGACGGAGAAATACTGAAGTTGTTGGCAGCGGTGTACGTGAGTACAAGCACCGTACTCGTGGAGGCGTAATTATTAGTCTGGCGCAGTCGTAACACACCAAGAACGTCCCCTATGCGCACGTCAATCGGGTTAGTCGGGTTGTTGCGTATCAAAATATAAGGTGTTGCATTGATCGGGACACCCACCCCGTTGTTGGGCATGGAGGCCAGGTGTATTTCATACGGGACAGGGGTGTTCAAGTACGCTCCGTTTATTCGTAAGCCAGTGCCTTGGCTAGCGAATTTTGGGCCGGGCGTCCAAGGAGCACCGGCTAGCGCTGAGGTTCTCCAGAAATCCACAAACGAAGGGAACGGTTGACCGGGAGTGAATCGGCACTCCAACCTGGCCCCGTCCAGCACGACACGGGTACTATCCGAGTCCAATCGGACAGTTACAGGGACCTGCAGGTTCAGAGTACCACCAGCCCCTACGTGTACCCACTGTCCACCATTTACCCGGCAATCGGCTGCTCTCACGGTCGTAGTAACACCAATCAAGACGAGAAGCACAACGGCTCCATATAGTCGTTTCATTTTGATCTCTCGTTGCCCCTCCCCCCAGGCACCGCCCAACGCAAACTTACGTCCGGGTTTTAAGCCGCCTGGCAGAGAGTTGAGGTTTATCTGAGGCTGTTTTCAACCTATAAATGGCGGTTCGCAGCTACGGGTAATCCAACGTAAACGTGGAGGTCACCGTGTACGCGCCATGCCCTATGGTTTGGTCGCGGATGGCGTCCGGCTCCCCCTGCACATAGGCTTTGAGCTCGATCACGTTATTGCCATTGCTCAGCACCTGTTTGTCGCTGACGGCATTCAAGGGCAGCGGCTTGTCGCTCAGCGTCTCGATACCCACCCCGATACCCGAGGCACCACTGCCACCGTCCAGCGCGAGCAAGCCGGGAAGCGCCGTGTTTTCCCTGCCGCCGAACATGATGGTGACCGTGTTGCCGACCGTGGTATTGCAGTCGTCCAGGTGCAGCCTGAACCCCTTTCCCTGTGAACGGGTGTTGAGGTACAGATGCTTGCTGGTCAAATTCCAGAGTTCCAGCGTGATCGCCTCGTCGCCGGGCCGAATGGTGCAGGCCTGCTCAACCAGGTTGCCCTTGAAACTCAGGTTGTCTGCCGCCCGCCCCTGAGGCATCAGGCCGAAGGTGAGCAGAAATATCAGCCCGACACAGGACCAGCACTTCAGCGTCATTTCATGTCCCATGGACTCAACTCCTACTGGTATTCGGCCAACAACGTGGCCACCGCCGAAAACCTGGCGGGCGTCAAAATGGCACCTGGCCGTTTCACCGGGACCACATCCAATGTCGGCGGTGATGACAGGGTGATGTTCAGCGGCTTATTGAGCGCAAACGGCAGGTTGTCCTGGAAAATCCGAATGCCCAACTCAGGCACGCTGGTTTGCACAGCGGCGCCATCAAACGTCGTTGAGGTGCCGTTGACGCTCAATTTCAAGACCCACGGCAGTGTGTCGGTACCACAACTGATGGTGTAACCAACGCCCTTACGGTATTTCTCGCCGTCGACGCGCTGTACCCCGACATCCCCAAAATCGACTTCAATCGTGTTCCCCGCATCAATCGTGCAGGGAGGAGGCTCGTTGAGCGTTCCACTGAACGTCAAATTGGCTGACGCACCACCGCAAAGGCCAAGGGAACACAAGGCGAGCAACGCTCGCCGCTGCCAATCGCTCATTGATCGTTCCTCTTCATTGGTATTCGACCACAAGGGTGGCGGCGGCATCGAACGCCCCGCCCGTCAGTGTGCTGCCCGCGCGTTTGACAGGCACCGCCTGCACCACCGGAAAGTTGGGGTGCGTAAAATTCACCGCGGTATTGAGCGGCCAGTCGGCGCCATTCACAAACAGCTTTACCCCCAGGTCCGGCTTGCGGGTCAGGAGCACACGGCTGTCGAACGCCGCTCCCGCCCCCTTGAGTTCCAGCGTCATCGCGTTGCTGAACGGTGCGCCGCAGGTAACGGTGTAAGGCACGTCCCGCCGATAGTTGACCCCGTCAACCCGTGACGTCAGCAGGTCATTGCCAAACGGCACATCCAACGTACTGCCACCGTTGATGACACACGGCGGTGGCGCAACGATGACCGCACGGACGGTCAGGCTGGTCTCGGCCTGCACACCCTGGCTGACAGCCCACAGCATGCTGCTGCCGACAAAAATGGCCAGCGGGCCAATTGATTTCGCCATTGCTCTGCCCTTACTCATAATTGAGCCTGAATTCCACCACGGCCCGAAAAACCCCACTGGTCAACGGCGCAGCGGTGCGCGTGGGCCGAACATTCCAGGTCTGGGTGTTTCGGCCAACGGGCAAGAACAGCGGCTCGCCCCTTGAACCCAACTGCACATCACGGCCCAGGGCATCGGTCAAAAGCAGGCCCATCCCGGTGACGCCCTGGACTCTGACCAGCCGTGAATCCTGCGCATCGGCAGGCGCGCTGAACGCCACCGACAGCACGGGTTGGTAGGCACTCCATGTCAGGTTCCCCGTACGTTCGCTGCGCACCCGGCCTGCGGTGCGCTGACAATCGGTAAAACGCAGCTGGAATGCCTTGGCCGGCGCCTGGTCACCCGGCCGCTGCAACTGGCTGGTCGACACAGCGTCCAGGTCAACCGTCTGATGCAGTGATGCCATCTCCACACTGCACGGCGATTCATGCATGGCGCCGAGTACATTGAGCAGCCCACTCATGCCTTCGATATCCTCTTCATCCTCGGCATGCGCCCCCACCGCCAGGACCCACAGCAGGCCGCCCAGGACTTTCACACGTTGCGAGGTCATAACGTTCTCCAGCAGCAGGCAAGACTTATTCAGGCGATATAGCCTGCACGTTCACGTTGCAGGTGCCGCCACTGCAGGTGAAGACCAGCAGGGGACGACCGCCGTAATCATTCACGTAGGTCAGGTGAGGCGTGGCGCCCAATGCAGTGGCCGTCGGCCCCAGCGTCATCGCACCTTTGGGCGGGACCATAAGGGGCGCGAAGCCCGGCACGGTCTTGCCATCCTTGCTGCTGCGCGCATCCACCAGGGTCACGTAGTAAGGCGTAGGGTTATTGACCCGGTATTGATCGCCCTCTCGGGTGAGGGTCAATCGTTGCTGCCAAGGGTTGGAAAAGTCCTGCTGGCTTGGCGTGATCGCCTGCGGTCGGTAGAACAGCTTGACGCGGGTCTGCAACGCGATCTGCAGCGTGTTGGACTTATCGCTGCGTGGAGGGATTTCCCTCAAGTTGAAGTAATAGACCGTCTCTCGATCCTGCGGTAACGACTTGGCCGCCGGCAACGCCTGGACTTTCACCTGGCTTTGTTTGCCGGGCTCCAATCGTTGAACTGGTGGGAGCACGATCAAGGGCGAGGTGATTTTGTTACCCGACTCGTCCTCGATCCAGCCCTGGGCCAAATACGGCAACTGCTTATTGTTGTTGGTGATGTTCACACTGGTAGCGTCTTTGCCACCATCGAAAATCACTCGGGTACGATCCAGGCCGATTGCGGCGCTGGCGCTTTGGCTCAAGCCCAGTGCCAGCAGCAACAGGGCGCTGGAGGTAAAGCGTGTGTCAAGCATCATGAGGCTGTGTTCTCCGTATCGTTGGGCTGGCCGGTCATCGCGGCCGGCTCGGGCGAGGATGGGGCAGCGGCTACGCGCTGGCAGTGCAGTTGCAGGGCATCGGTCAAGCCATCAGCGGGCAAAATGACCGGGAGCGTGAGGACGCATCGCTCATCACCGCCCCAACTGACGACCATTTGCTCGCCGGCCCGAATACCGCTCAGGTAGACATGGCCGCCGTCATTCACAATCCCGGTGTCCTGTTGTTTCAGGTTCTTCACTGTCGCGCCGAAGGGCGGTGAGCTGCCATTTGGAAGACGCAGAACGGCCATGGCCTTTTCCCCGGCAATCACATCCAGCGTGCGATAACCAATCGCCCCCTCTGTGAGCGTGAGTTGCGTGACGGATTGAGTCGCTTCGACATTGCTCGGCAAGCGCTCCAGATCAACACTGGCCGCCGTACGCTGATAGCTGCTGATATCGGCGATGACCGCTTTGCCGAACGCGTTACTGCGCGTCGGTGAGCCGTAACCGCGCACTGGAACATCGGGCACACCGCCGGTATCGATCATCAGGCGAGTACCGCCCGTACTCGTGGTCCGGTGCAACGCAGCGCCGTAGGCCGTGAGCGTGCCGCCACCCCGCGCAGACACACCGAGGGTTCTGGAGTCGCCCTCTTGGGTGCTGGCGCTTAGATCGATGTCGGCCCGGTCGCCCATGTGGTTCAGGTAACCACTGACGGACGTGTCGCTGGCACTGAGCTGATAACTGTTGCGCTCATCGAGGCGATCGCTGTAGCGCGCTGCACCGCCGTTTTTGCCGGCGGTCCTGTTGGCATCCAGCGACAATGTGCCGGAACGCCCCAATGGCAGACTGACCGTGATTGCCATCCCGTTGTCGCGGTAGTTGTATTCCTGGGTGCGAAACAGATTCATGGACAGGCTCATGTTTTTAACCGAGCCCACGTTGAAGTACCGCGACAGCGAGAGGTTCCAACGCTGAGTGTCCGGCCGGTCCCAGTAGGTTTGTTTATGGTAGCTGGCGTAGACCGTCGCACTCATGTCACGCAGCTGCTTGTTGACCGTCACCGTATACAGCGCCTTGCTGCCGCCAATAGGCCTCCACCCCTCATCGGGATCCCGGTAATCCCCGCGCCCGCCAAGTTCGCCGTTCAACCCGTAATACCGGGCATCCAGGTATTCACTCATGGTCAAGAAATTCTTCTCGGAAAACCGGTAACCGGCGAAGGTCACCTGGCTGTCGTACTCTTCAAAGTTCTTGGAATATTGAAGGCGATAGGATTTGCCCGAGAGCGTCTCGCCCCACACGCTCGCATGGGACTGCGTCACGTCCAGCGAGACGGCCCCGAACGCCAGCAAGTCGCGCCCCGCCCCAACGGATAACGCCCGATAGTTGTTATCGCTCACTGCGCCGCCAAACAACGACCAGCCGTTGCTGATCCCCCAGGAAAACTCTCCGGTACCGAAAAAGTCCCCATCAGAGCCGTTCTGAAGATTGGACGGTCGCCCGGCCGCCAATTTGTAGCGAACTTGCCCGGGCCGCGTCAGGTAGGGGACACCTGCCGTATCGATCTGGAAGCTGTGTACCGTGCCGTCCTGTTCCTCCACACGCACGTCCAGCTTGCCCGTTACCGCGTCCTGCAAGTCTTGAATACGAAACGGACCTGCCGCGACCAGGGTTTCGTAAAGCACACGCCCCTGCTGACTGATGATGACTTTTGCATTGGTTTTGGCTACCCCAACCACTTCCGGCGCGTAACCACGCAGGTTGGGCGGCAACTGGCTCTCATCGGAGTTGAGCGCGGCACCGGTAAAACGAAAGCTGTCAAACAGATCCGAATACAGGTAGTTCTCGCCCACCAGCAGACGCGCCTTCAGCGAAGGAATTGCGCGATACGCGTAGTAGCGGCTCCACTCCAGCTTTTGAGGCCCTGCCGCCTCTTGCCGACCACTTTCGACACGCCCCTGCCAATCCGCCCTCAAGCGCCAGGCGCCAGCATTGGCCCCGACGGTGCCGTTGCCACTGAGGTTCCTGCGACTGCCATCGCCCCTCTGGTAGTTGGACTGCGCCGTCAGGCTGTAGTCAATCAACACCCCCGCGACCCCCTCATCCCAACGGGAGGGTGGATCCCAATTAGTGGCGTTGTACTCAAGATACGCCTGTGGCAGGTTGATGCTCAGCGTGGAACTGGCCAGATCACCAGTGACCTCCATGCCGGGCATACTTTGAATTTCCAGGCACTCCCCGTCCTTCCACCATATAAGTTTGCTGGCATCGGAAACTTTCAGGCCCAACTGTTCCACAAGTGTGCGGGATAAACAGGCCTGACTGCCCTTGGGATCTTCATCGGGGGGATAGAACGCCACCGGTTGTTCCGCAATAGGCTGGCCGTTGATGTGCACTACCATCGAATACGTGCCGGGCAAAATAAACCCGCTGCGCGCAAATTGAGACAAGTCGATATTGGTGCGATCAATCAGGTCGAGAACGTCGGTATTGAACTCGATATCTGCGCCACCCAATGCAGTTCCCGCCAGTGACATCAGCCCGCCAAACAGACCAGGGCGCAGCGTATTTTTAATCTTCGCTGTATTCAACATGAAAGCCTGCCCGTCAATATTCAAAAATATTCCAACTTGAACCGCACTGCGGCACTGTGGGCCCCCACCACCAGCGGCAATCCATTACCGACCAGGAAGAATCTGTAGTTGAGTGTCATATCGCCCTCTCTCAACGGAGTCGGCGTCATGCGCTGCCCGGGAATACTTTCTTCGCCAGCAGCGTCCACAATGTGCAAGGCAACGCCCTGCGAGGCGCCAAAGACAGCAAAGGAGAGCCCGGACCTGTCGGTAGGGCCGTCAAATGTCACTCGCATATGCTCCCAATCCGGCAGGGTTTGCCCTGGGCGCAACGGGTCCGGACGAGTCAATGAGCAATTGACCAGACGCAACTGGAAGGGATGGTCCTCCCCACGCGCGTTGCGTAACAGCCGGCCAACCGGCTCCGGCGGCATCTCGATGGTTTGATCGGCATTGCCCAGTTCCAGCCCGCAGGCTGAGTCAACAACCTCTCCCCCTAACAGCACGACCCCTTCGCCCTGCGAAGACACCTGAGCGAAAACGCAGGGGTTGATAAGGGTCGTCAAGGAAGAAGCGAGAGCGAAACGTATGAATGTTTTCACCTGGAACTCCCGTCAGCGTCCCCCGCCACACTGGGTGACGGGGGGGGAAACTTACTGATAAGCCAAGGTGAAATTGGTGATGGCGCTGAAATCGCCAGGAATGATGGGGGCCGTCGCGGCGCCTTGCACGTAGGCACCGAACTCCAGCGTGTTGTCGCCAGTGGAGATGATCTGCGGGGCGGTAGGAACGCCCAACTGAACCAGGTCGCCGCCGTGGGTCATCATGATGCCCACGCCGCCTGCGCCACCGACCGTACCGATCGCGCCAGGCACAACGCTGGAGGGTGCACCGGTGAATGTGGTGGTCACGGTGTTATCGGTGAGGTCGGATAGATCGCAGCCTTCAAGCTCGATCAATACACGCCGGGCCTCAGACTTGCCACCCGCTTGCAACTGATGCTTTGCAATCGCACCCAGGCGCACGGTCTGGTCGACAGAGTCCGGCTTGATGGAACAAGCGCCCGAGTGGACTGACCCCAAAAACGTGACCGTACCATCTGCCGCCTGAGCAACGGACACCGAGCCCGCCAACAGACCGCCAGCCAACAGCGCAACTTTCATTTTGGTTTTCATTCACAGACTCCCACTTAACAAATGTCATTAAAGGCGCCCGGCAGCCGATAAGTGCAGGGCTGATTTAAACGAGCGGTGTCGCCCGCGCCATTAAGTCGGTTGATCCTGAAGTACTTTTACAACTTTTTGTATTGCTATTCAGGCTCCGCTCAACGCCAGGAAAGTCTCCACCCTGCACTTTAAAAATGTAAGTCGTATACGTCCTATAACGTAGTAGTCGCAAGGCACTAGGACGCGCAGGAAAACATGGCTGTTTTCCAACAAAAATTAAAATAGCCGAAGGAAATGAACTACACGCCGATAAGTATCAAAACTTAATCGTGCGACTTAGCTGTAAGAACCAAACTACAGGCACTAAAAATAACCGCAGTGGCGGGCCAACACCCACTACCGAGTTAAAAAAGTGGTGCCTTGTTATTACTGAACAGTAGATGCGCAGAGAGGGAGCACGCTCCCCCTCTGTATCGATCGGGCACAAGTGACCCGCGCCAGGAACCCTCGACGACTAGCGAACGGCTTCGAACAAACCCGTCGCCCCCATGCCGCCGCCCACGCACATGGTGACGATGCCGTAACGCAGGTTGCGTCGCTGCAGCTCACGCACCAGATGCCCGACTTGCCGCGAGCCGGTCATGCCGAAAGGGTGGCCGATGGAGATCGAGCCCCCGTTGACGTTGTACTTGGCATTGTCGATTTCCAGGCGATTGCGCGCATACAGGCACTGGGAAGCGAACGCTTCGTTGAGTTCCCACAGATCAATATCCGCCACTTGCAAGCCACGCGCCTTGAGCAGCTTGGGCACCGAGAACACCGGGCCGATACCCATCTCGTCCGGCTCACAGCCGGCCACGGTAAAACCTCTGAAAAACGCCTTGGGCTTGAGCCCCAGTTCCAGGGCTTTTTCCAGGCTCATCACCAGGGTCATCGACGCGCCGTCGGACAGTTGCGACGAGTTGCCTGCGGTCACCGAACCGTCCTCGGCAAACACTGGCTTGAGACCCTGCAGGCTGGCCAGGGTGGTGTCGGGGCGGTTGCAGTCGTCGCGCTCGACCACGCCGTCGAGAATCTGCACCGCGCCGGTGTTCTTGTCCTCGACTTTGTATTTGACCGCCATGGGCACGATTTCATCGTCAAATAGGCCATCAGCCTGGGCTTGGGCCGTGCGTTGCTGGCTTTGCAGGGCGTATTGATCCTGCTCTTCACGGCTGACGTTGTAGCGACGCGCGACGATTTCGGCGGTCTGGCCCATGGGGAAGTAAATGCCCGGCACCTGCTCTTTCAGCAGCGGGTTGATCAGGTTGTCGGTGTTGACGCTTTTCATGGTCAGGCTGATGGACTCCACGCCACCGGCGACAATGATGTCGCTGCACCCCGAGGCAATCTGGTTGGCCGCGATGGCAATCGCCTGCAAGCCCGACGAGCAGAATCGGTTGAGGGTCATGCCCGCCGTGCCAGTGCCCAACTGCGACAGCACCGCCACGTTGCGCCCGATGTTGTAGCCCTGTGCGCCCTCGTTGGAGCCGGCACCGACGATGCAGTCTTCCACCGTGGCCGGGTCAATGCCGTTGCGGGTCAGCAGCGCATTGACGCAATGGGCCGCCATGTCATCCGGGCGGGTCTGGTTGAACTTGCCGCGAAAGGACTTGGCCAGGCCGGTTCGTACGCTGTCGACGATGACTACTTCACGCATGGGCTACCTCGATCTTGTGGTTATGGGGTATGGATCGAGAATAGATGCAGGCCCCCACAGCCGCGATGATCATTCATCCGGCATATACAAAACCATGGCCGGGCGAGGCGATAGGGCTATTGGGGGAACCGGCTCGTTGTGGTGAACCTGATATCTCTGGTGAACCTGATCCCTCTGGTGAACCTGATCCCTCTGATTAACCTGATCCCTTTGGTGAACCTGATCCCTGTGGTGAACCTGATTCCTTTGGTGAACCTGATCCCTGTGGTGAGCAGGCTTGCCCTGCGCTGGGGCGCGAAGCGGCCCCAATCCAGTCGACGCGTTTTTCAGGCAAAACTGATCGGCAGTGTTGGGGCTGCTTCGCAGCCCGGCGCAGGGCAAGCCTGCTCACTACAAAAACGTTATTTCTTTTTCTTCTTATCGTGCTTGTCGGTTTTGTCGAACGCCTCCTCCAACGCCCGGTTGATCGTGCGCAGCACCTTGACCCGCGCCCAGCGCTTGTCATTGGCCTCCACCAGGGTCCAGGCCGAGATTTCGGTGCTGGTACGGTCCACCATATCGCCCACCGCAGCACGGTAGTCGTCCCATTTGTCGCGGTTGCGCCAGTCGTCTTCGGTGATTTTGAAGCGTTTGAACGGGATTTCCTCGCGGGCCTGGAAACGCTCCAGCTGGGTGTCCTTATCAATGGCGAGCCAGAACTTGACCACGATCACCCCCGCATCGCGCAGTTGCTCTTCGAAGTCATTGATCTCGCCATAGGCCCGCATCCAGTCTGCCGTGCTGCAAAAGCCTTCGACGCGTTCCACCAGCACGCGGCCGTACCAGGAGCGGTCGAACACGGTGAACATGCCGCGCGCCGGGATCTTCTGCCAGAACCGCCACAGGTAAGGCTGGGCGCGTTCGTCTTCAGTGGGCGCAGCTATCGGCACGATGTGGTACTGGCGCGGGTCCAGCGCCGCGGCCACCCGACGGATCGCACCGCCCTTGCCCGCTGCATCATTGCCTTCGAAGACGCTGATCAACGCGTGCTTGCGCATGCGTTTGTCGCGCATCAGGCCAGAGAACCGTGCCTGCTCGGTGATCAGCTGTTCTTCGTAGTCGTCCTTGTCCAAGCGCAGGGACAGGTCGAGGCTGTCCAGCAGGTTTTTCTGGTCAACCGAAGGGATCAAGGGTGCGGGGTTCATGCCGCTGGCCTTGCCTTTGGCCTGCTTGAGCGCATTTTGCAGGCCATCCAGAAGGATCTTGCCCACGGTCAGGCTGCGGTAATGCGCGTCCACACCTTCGATCACATGCCAAGGCGCATAGTCGCGGCTGGTACGGCGCAGAATGCGTTCGCCGAAGTGCACGAACTTGTCGTAGGTCTCGGACTGCTGCCAGTCCAACGGGCTGATGCGCCAGCTGTGCAGCGGGTCGTCGGCCAGGGCCTTGAGCCGCGCTTTCATCTGTTTTTTGGACAGGTGGAACCAGAACTTGAAGATCAGCGCACCTTCGTCGCAGAGCATTTTCTCCAGGCGCTCGGCGCCGGCGATGGCCTGGTCGAGCCGTGCGTCCTTGATCTGCCCGTGCACGCGGCCTTGCAGCATCTGGCTGTACCAGTTGCCGAAGAAGATGCCCATGCGCCCCTTGGCCGGCAGTTGGCGCCAGTAGCGCCAGGCAGGTGGTCGGGCCAGTTCTTCGTCGGTCTGCTGGTCGAAGGTGCGCACTTCGATCAGGCGCGGGTCCATCCATTCATTGAGCAACTTGACGGTCTCGCCCTTGCCCGCGCCTTCCACGCCGTTGATCAGGATGATCACCGGGAAGCGTTTCTGCTGTTGCAGCTCGTACTGCACTTCCAGCAAGGCCTCGCGCAGGGCCGGCACTTCGGCCTCATAGGTGTCTTTGTCGATGGCGTGACCGATTTCGGCGGATTCGAACATGGGCAGCTCCGTTTCAAGATGGCTCAAGACTAGCGGATTGGGCCGCAACACGCGGGAGGAAATTGCACACGCGCTTGCCATGGGTCAATTCAATGGCGGTTGATCAGCTAGAATGGCCGCCTTGTCTTCTTCGAGCCGCCCATGAACCCCGTATCCCACGCCCAGCTCGACTGGGATGACCAAGGCCGCCCGCACTCGCGGGTCTTCGACGATGTGTACTTCTCCGACAAGTCGGGCCTGGAAGAAACCCGTTACGTGTTTCTCGAACAGAACCGTCTGCAGGCGCGTTTTGCCGACCTGCCCGAGGGCGCGTGCTTTGTGATCGGCGAGACCGGCTTCGGCACCGGGTTGAATTTCCTCTGCGCGTGGCAGTTGTTCAATGAGCACGCACCGGCCAGCGCCCGGCTGCATTTTGTCAGCGTTGAAAAATACCCGCTCAGCCCCGCCGACCTGACCCGCGCCTTGTCCCTGTGGCCGCAGCTCAAGGCCCTGGCCGAGCCACTGCTGGCGCAGTACATCGCGATTCATCAAGGTTTCCAGCGCCTGGTGCTGGACAGCGGGCGCGTCACCCTGACCCTGTTGATCGGCGACGCCCTGGAGCAATTGCCGCAGCTGGATGCCCAGGTCGACGCGTGGTTTCTCGACGGTTTCGCCCCGGCGAAAAACCCCGACATGTGGACCGCCGAGCTGTTCGCCGAGCTTGCCCGGCTGGCGGCACCCGGTTCAACCATCAGCACGTTCACCAGCACCGGCTGGGTCCGGCGTCTGATCAACGCCGCCGGCTTCAAGATGAAACGCACCCCCGGCATCGGCCACAAATGGGAAGTGCTGCGCGGCGAGTTCCTCGGCTGGCCGGACGACGTGCCACCTCCCGCCGCCCTCAAGCCATGGTTTGCCCGCCCGCCCGTGCACACGGGCGAGCGCCGCGCCTTGGTCATCGGCGGCGGGCTGGCCGGTTGCGCCAGTGCCGCCAGCCTCGCGGCGCGGGGTTGGCAGGTCAGCCTGCTGGAACGTCACGCAGGGCTCGCTCAGGAGGCTTCCGGCAATCCGCAGGGCGTGCTCTATCTCAAGCTGTCGGCCCATGGCACGGCCTTGTCGCAGATGATTGTCAGCGGATTCGGCCACACCCGGCGCCTGCTGCAACACTTGCAACGCGGTGTGGAGTGGGACGGCTGCGGCGTGCTGCAATTGGCCTTTAATGCCAAGGAGGCCGAGCGCCAGGCGCAGCTGGCCCAGGCGTTCGCGCCGGAACTGTTGCATCTGCTGGATAAAGACCAGGCCCAGATTCAGGCCGGCGTTACCTTGGCCACGGGCGGGATGTTTTTCCCCGAGGGTGGCTGGGTTCATCCGCCGGCACTCTGCCAGTGGCAGGCGCAGCAACCTGGGGTTCAGGTGCTGGCCCACCATGAGGTGCTTGAACTGCGCAAAGTCGATGGCCACTGGCAGGCCTGGGAAGGCCAGACGCTGCTGGCCAGCGCGCCGGTGGTGGTGCTCGCCGGCGCTACGGAGGTCAAGCGCTTTGCCGCCTGCGCCGAGCTGCCGCTCAAGCGCATCCGTGGGCAGATCACCCGCTTGCCGCAAACCGCCGCCAGCGCCGCGCTTGCCACGGTGGTGTGTGCCGAAGGCTATGTGGCGCCCGCACGCCTGGGGGAACATACGTTAGGGGCCAGTTTCGACTTCAAGAGCGATGACCTGGCCCCGACGCCCGCCGAACACGCCAGCAACCTGGCCCTGCTGCAGGAGATCTCCACCGACCTGACGCAACGCCTGCACGCTGACACGCTCGCCCCGGAGACGCTGGACGGTCGCGCCGCATTCCGCTGCACCAGCCCGGACTACTTGCCGATTGTCGGTCCGTTGGCGGATCACCCAGCCTTTGCTCACACCTTTGACGCGCTGCGCAAAGACGCGCGCCATGTGCCGCAGACGCCTTGCCCGTGGCTGCAAGGCCTTTACGTCAACAGCGGCCACGGCTCCCGTGGGTTGATCACCGCGCCGCTGTCCGGCGAACTCTTGGCGGCCTGGCTGGATAACGAGCCCCTGCCCCTGCCGCGAAGCGTGGCCGAGGCCTGTCACCCCAATCGATTCGCCGTTCGGTCGTTGATTCGAAGCAACGCGGCCAAACCCGAGCAAGGTTGATCAGGCATCCTTAACCAATGGGGAGCGCACACACCTGGGGCGTTTCATCGAGCTTCAGCGCTTCGAGGGTCAAGCGCTCAATTTCGGCTTTTTCCGCCAGCCCTTGTTCGCGCAGTATTTCGTTCATCTGATCACGGTAATCAACGTCGTCAAGGGTCAGGCTCTGGTCGAAGACCGTTTGCATGCGCTGGTCAAACGGCTCGTTCAAGGCGTCGAAGGAAGCGCTGGAGGTGCGTTTCAAATAACGCGTCCAAAACGGTAATTCCATCAAAAACTTTATAAGCCTGGGAGACAATTCATCCGCTTTGACTTTAAGTTCGGCGGTGCTCAGCGCCGCTTGCGAAACCCCGGCCAAACGGGAAAAGCGCATGTGCCGGGGTTGCCCCGGCAAATAGAATTTGTCGACCAGCCCCGTTCGGTACGCCAGGCTGACTTCCAACGGATCGGCAGCGGGATGCTCCGTACTGTGGGCTTGCGCCATGCGCTCCAACCGGTCCAGACGGAACAGACCTCGACCCAGCCTCAACAGTGACTGGGCCGTCACGTGGCCGCCTTCGACCTGTTGCGCCGCCTCGTGAATTTCGACCAATACCTCCAGGTTACTGAAGCTCGTGGCGGCAGCATCGTCGCAATTCAAAGGTGTCGCTGCGCGCTCAAACACCTCCTCACGCAACTCCGCGTGGGCACTCGCAGCCTCCAGCACCCGCCAGACCCGGTGTTCAAGGTCCTCACGCACATGGGTGGAGTCCGCCGTCCCCCCCAACTCCGCCAGCAGCTTGAACAAACCATCAGATCCCGGTTCATCCCGCAGCCCTGACCACGTCGTGCTCCGTTGGGAGTAGTGGGCAAGCCACTCATCCGCCAGCCACAACTCCCGGGCTTTCTGCTCATTCAGACGGGCAATGTCGTCCTCCAGGAACCCCATGCCCACGCCTACGTTGTTGCGATAGTTGCGCAACAATTGACGACTGCGCAGGCCCAGCGGGTTATGGCGCAGATTAATCACCTCGGCGCGCGTGCGTGGCACGCTGAACAGCCAATCCGGCAGCTCAAGCAGATCATTTTCACGAAGATCGACATGCTCCAGATAGGGCAGGCGCAACAAGCCGACGGGCACGTTTCTCAACCGGCAATTTCGCAACGCCAGGGTGCGCAGATCAAACATTTTGCTGATCGCAGGCGGATCTATCAGAGGGTTGTTGTTCAGATTGAGCAATGTAAGGCCAGTCAGGCCGGCCAGTTTTACACGGGTGTGCTCCGTCAGTTGCAAGCGATTGCTGTCCAGGTACACACGCTTGAGTTCCGGCATCCGCGACAGCACCTCAGGCAGCCGCGTGAGCTGATTGTCGGAGAGTTCCAGCGTGCGCAATTGCTTGAAGTGCTTGAGGAAGTACGCCACATCATCATCAAGCCCCATATGATTCAACGACAAGCGCTGGACATGATCAAAGTTGACCCCTGGCGGCAAGGTCGGCAGTGAGCCCAAGGCCATGCCATCAAGCATCAGGCCGGGTACCTTTTCCCCCAACTCATCGGGCAGCAACGAGGCGTGCTGCCAACTGCTCTCGATTGCCTGCACCGCTTGCAGGCGACTGAGTCGATAGTCCGCCGACGTATAACCCGCCGGCGTCGACGCAACCCTTTCCCTGGCCCACCGGCCCAATGCTCGACGCAATTGCTCAAACTGTTCTTTAAGCGCCTTGACCGCTCTGGCGCGAGACAAGTGATCGGTTCCCAGCGCTTGGAGGAATGTCGCGATGCGCTGATCGTTGAACGACGGGTAGAGTTTGCGCACCTTGCGCACCAGGCCCCTGGGAAACCGGGCCGGCTCCCCAGGCCAGGACTGAATGCAGGATGCTGGCATTTCCTTGGGCTCGGCACGTTCGGGCCAGACGAAACGCGAGAGTTGCCTTCGCTGCTTCTGCGCCTGCTCGGTTATCCGATAACGCAACTGACTCGCGCTCTGCACGTCCATACCGGCCAAATCAACAGGGAGCAACGCATCGACGAGGGCCTGATACAGCCCCTCACGCCCATTGCTACGTATCCCCAGCGGCGCCCCCGTCTCATCGAACGCCTGGAAGTCTGCGCCCACTTTGACCAGGGTACGCGATGCCGTGGCCGTATCGCTGCCGACCTGGCCCAGCAGCCGTCCTGTGGGCGACCCGTCGCGCAATTGCAGCCTCAGGTCAGCCGGCCACCCCTCAAGGCCAGGGGCCAAGCCGAGCACCATGCGGCGTGTCGCATCGTTAGCCAACTCCGGCAGGTACAAGCCGATCAGCGCTTGGTCCTCGACCAATGTATCCAAGGCCTCGCGCGCCTGCTGAGCCAGCCGCAGAGGCACCCGCCCGGTCTGGCGCAACCGCCAGCGATTGGCGGCCGATGCCTGACCTACAACCTCCCTTGACACGCCCAGAGGCAACTGCGGGTAATGGCCCTTGAGCAACCCATGATCGGTCTGATCGATAACATCGCCGTTTTGGTAAAGCGCCTCATAGACCTGTCGATGGCGTTGCTGCAGCGATGCCATCAATCGTTGCTTGAGCACGCCGTGCTCCGCGCCGGACTCAACAGCTCCCCCCAGCAACAGCGCCTTCTCCTCGTGATCAAGCGCGGCCAGCGTGGTTGACATCACCTCGCCGTCCTTCAGTTGTTGCTCGGTGAGGTGGATGCTCAAGTCTTCATAGTCAAACGGCGCCGTATCGGGGTGACGCTCAAGCACATACCCTTCAGGGTCCAGCACCTCGAAAAAGCGCCCTTTGGGCCATCCCTCCATAAAGGGCAAGGCCATCATCTGGACCTTTGCGGTAGTGGGATCAAGCGGCGCATCGTGTTCCATTTGCCAGCGCAGATCACGCACCTCCTGGTTGTATTCAAAGCGCAACGCGCATTCATGAAATCGCTCGGACAGCGGGCGGTTCTGCCTCGCCAGTTGTTGCAAGCGCGCCAGGGTCATGTCGGTGATGGCGGCAATATCCTGCAGGTGCCCCTCTGGCAACGAGGCCAGGCTGGGGTCCAATCGCTGCAAGATATAGTTGGGGTTATCCCATTCTTCAGGGCGTTCGAACGCAAACTGCCACCCGCCCTGGCCGTTGTGCTGCAACGAGGGTCGGTAGGCAGTGTCGCGTTTCGGGTGACGGGCTCGCCAACGACCGATCCGCTCATCGTAGGCAATCGAGTAAACGCCGCCATCGATCTTGACGTATGACTGGCCATTGGCCTGATACACCCCTTTTGGGCTGGCAACCTTGCCTTCCAGCGTCAACGGCTGTCGATACGGTGTACTGCTTCTACGCCACAAGCGCACCGCGTCATCCGACGGACTGACAGCCTCCACGCCTTCAAAAAAATCGGGAGCCCTGCTGAGTACCCGCCTGGCCACCCCGCCTACCACTTTGACCCCAGTGGCGAACAGCGCCATGGACGCGATGCTTTGCGCCACGTTAATCAGGTGTTCAAGGGCGTGGGCGTTGTCGCGATGTTTCCAGTCTTCCACGCCCTCAAACACCTCACCCAACAACTCGCCAACGGCCACGCCCATCATCAACTGCCCCAACGCCGGCACCACCAGCCCGGCGACATTCAACAGCGTCAAACCGATATTCAGGTAGCGCTGCAGACGCTGCTTACGCGCGTCTTCGTCGACGTCCGCAACCGGTACTGCCAGCTCCCTGGCATCCAACTGCAGTTTTCCGACACAACTGTTGAAAAAGAATGTGGTCAGGCTGGTGAGCACCGGCAAGGGATCCATTTGATCCAGGTTTTTGTCTTTATCGAACTGCTCAAAAAAACTAAGCCGTTCGGACTCATCCAAATAAGCGGCGAATGCGCTGCGATAGCTGGCGACTTCGAGTCTGGAGATCAAGTAGGTGCTGAAATCGTGCAGCGTCGAGTACTCGAAGAGCGGACGCAGCGGATCTTTGGGCATGTACACCACCAACGGACCGTGGACAAAGTCGGTCTGTGAGTTACCGCAAAACACCAACACACTCCATACACACGCGCCACGAATTTTCAGGCCATGCCATACCAGCGGCCGCCCATTGAACAACAGTTCGTTGAGTTGACTGGCTGCCAGGCCGGTGTTGACGGCCTTGAGTAACAGACCGTACGTCGATTCCGCGATGTCGCCCTTGGCGCAGGCGATGTGCAAATCAACTTTCATATCACTGCAGCGCGATTGGCCAATATCGGAGACAGCCGGGTTGTAACCTCGCAAAGTCTCCATGGGCGCTTCATCGGGGCCCGGCAGGTTGAAGTGCTCACGCAAATGCGCCTGGTAGGCTTCGCCCACATCCAGCTCCCGGCAATAACCAATGAACTCATGGGCCTTGGGACTTGCCAGCACCTCCCCTTTGGCACCCTGACGGATCACGGTTCCTTGCGGCAGACCATCAGGTTCGGCGCGGGATGCGGGAAAGTTTTGCATGGCCGCCTGCAGCAGGCTGTGGTGCTCCAAGGTCTGCGTCTCGATAAGCATGCCGCCCAACAAAGGACTTATGCCGCTGATGGTGCGCCAGGGAATTTCCAGCAGATCATGGTCGAGGTCCAAAGAGCCAAGGCCCTTGGCCGCTAAATACGCCTTGAGCTTTTCGCGGCAAAATTCGTCGAGCGGTTTGATCTGCTTCAGCAGCCGCAAAGCACGCTCGCGTGGGAACTGACTCTCGCGATAATCGTCTTCCAGGGCTTTCAAAACCTCAGGTTTGGCTTTGATCAGCCAAGGCGGCAGCGTTGCCTGGAGCACCATGGCTTTATCCAGGTCGCCGGTTATCTCCAACAGCGCGCCGAGCAGTTGGTCCTGCGTCAACGGGTGGGTGACTTGCGCCAGTGAGTGTTGCTGTGTCATCAGCAGGGGTCCTTATTGAGTCGAATGGGCTCGAACAATAGGTCCGGTATCACGGCCAAAGGCGGTATAAAAAGCCGCAGGTTGTACGCTTGCTCCAAGGCCTTTCAAGGGCTGCGGCCATCTGCCTTATAACAGATTGATCTAAAACTCCGCGCATCCACCCCGGTCAGTTTCTGGGTACCCGCCGTTTTGGCGCTTGGTACTTCTTCCCTCCCCAACGGAAAAACCGGTAAGGACTTTATGTGCGGATTAGCTGGAGAACTGCGTTTCGATCACCAACCTGCCGACCTGGCAGCCGTGGAGCGAATCACCCATCACCTGGCGCCACGCGGACCTGACGCGTGGGGTTTCCAGGCTCAAGGGCCGATTGCCCTGGGCCATCGTCGCCTGAAAATCATGGACCTGTCGGACGGCTCCGCCCAACCGATGGTCGACGCCCAATTGGGCCTGTCCCTGGCCTTCAACGGTGCGATCTACAACTTCCCGGAACTGCGTGAAGAGCTTGAAGCCCTGGGCTACGCCTTCTATTCCGGCGGCGACACCGAAGTGCTGCTCAAGGGCTACCACGCCTGGGGCGAAGCGCTGCTGCCCAAGCTCAATGGCATGTTTGCCTTCGCCATCTGGGAACGCGACGCCAAGCGCCTGTTCATCGCCCGTGACCGCCTGGGCGTGAAGCCTCTGTATCTGTCGCGCACCGGCCAGCGCCTGCGCTTTGCCTCAAGCTTGCCGGCGCTGCTCAAGGGCGGCGATATCAACCCGATCCTCGATCCGGTGGCGCTCAATCACTACCTGAACTTCCATGCTGTGGTGCCTGCGCCGCGCACCCTGCTGGCGGGGATCGAAAAACTACCGCCAGCGACTTGGATGCGCATCGACGCCGACGGCAAGACTGAACAGAAAACCTGGTGGACCCTGCCCTACGGCCCGCGTGAGGACGAAAAAAACCTCACCCTGCAAGACTGGACCGACCGCGTGCTCGACAGCACCCGCGACGCCGTGGCGATCCGCCAACGGGCGGCGGTGGATGTGGGCGTGCTGCTTTCCGGCGGCGTTGATTCGAGCATGCTCGTCGGCCTGCTGCGGGAAGTCGGCGTACAGGATCTATCGACCTTTTCCATCGGTTTTGAAGACGCCGGCGGCGAAGCGGGCAATGAGTTCCAGTACTCGGACCTGATCGCCAGGCATTACGGCACCCGTCACCACCAACTGCGCATCGCCGAAAGCGAGATCATCGAACAACTCCCGGCCGCGTTCCGCGCCATGAGCGAACCGATGGTCAGCCACGACTGCATCGCCTTCTACCTGCTGTCGCGGGAAGTGGCCAAGCATTGCAAAGTGGTGCAAAGCGGCCAGGGCGCCGATGAGCTGTTCGCCGGTTACCACTGGTACCCGCACGTCGATGGCGCCAGCGATCCGTATGCGGCGTACCGCGAGGCGTTTTTCGACCGCAGCTACGACGACTACGCCGCCACCGTCGCGCCCAAGTGGCTGACCGCCAATGACGCCGCTGGCGACTTCGTGCGCGAGCATTTCGCGATGCCCGGCGCCGATGCAGCGGTGGACAAGGCCTTGCGCCTGGACAGCACCGTGATGCTGGTGGACGACCCGGTCAAGCGCGTCGACAACATGACCATGGCCTGGGGCCTGGAAGCGCGCACGCCGTTCCTCGACTACCGCCTGGTGGAACTCTCGGCCCGCGTGCCAGGCCAGTTCAAGTTGCCCGACGGTGGCAAGCAGGTACTCAAGGAAGCGGCGCGCCGCGTGATCCCGAGCGAAGTCATCGACCGCAAGAAAGGCTACTTCCCGGTGCCCGGCCTCAAGCATTTGCAAGGCGACACCTTGAACTGGGTGCGTGAACTGTTGCTGGACCCGAGCCAGGATCGTGGCCTGTTCAACCCGGCCATGCTTGATCGCCTGCTGACCGACCCTCAAGGCCAATTGACCCCGTTGCGCGGCTCCAAGCTGTGGCAATTGGCGGCGCTGAACCTGTGGCTCAGCGAACAAGGAATCTGATTGATGAAACCCCACGCAGCGGCTTATAGCCAACGCTTGCTCAAGGGCCAGGCGCCGACCTACGAGCGCCTGCAAGCCCGACTGGCCGAAGATGGCAGCCCCCTGGCCGCCGAACCGATTGCGGTGCATTGCGGCTGGGGCCGGTTGTTGATCGGGCATACCTTTCCTGATCCAGCAAGCTTGGCGCAGGCGTTGCTCCACGAGCAGCCCGGTGAGCGCGACATCGCCCTGTATGTGGCCGCGCCCCAGCAGATTCTCGGGATCGACCCGCAGCAGTTGTTCCTCGATCCGTCCGACACCCTGCGCCTGTGGTTTACCGACTACCGCCCGGCTACGCGGGTATTTCGCGGCTTTCGTATCCGCCGGGTGCAAACCGAAGCTGACTGGCTGGCCGTGAACCAGCTGTATCAGGGACGCGGCATGTTGCCCGTCGACGCCGAGCGCCTCACGCCGCGCCATCAAGGTGGCCCGGTGTACTGGCTGGCGGAGGATGAAGACAGCGGCGCGGTGATCGGCAGCGTCATGGGTCTCAATCACCAGAAAGCCTTTCACGATCCGGAGAACGGTTGCAGCCTGTGGTGCCTGGCGGTCGACCCGCAATGCACGCGGCCCGGCGTCGGCGAAGTGCTGGTGCGCCACTTGGTGGAGCACTTTATGAGCCGGGGCCTGAGCTACCTGGACCTGTCGGTGCTGCACGACAACCGTCAGGCCAAAAGCCTCTACGCCAAGCTCGGTTTTCGGGCGTTGACCACATTTGCGATCAAGCGCAAGAACGGCATCAACCAACCGCTGTTTCTCGGCCCCGGCCCGCAGGCAGGGTTCAATCCCTATGCGCGGATCATTGTCGAAGAAGCCCATCGTCGTGGCATCGATGTGCAGGTGGACGATGCCGACGCGGGCCTGTTCACCCTCAGCCACGGCGGGCGCCGTGTGCGCTGCCGTGAGTCATTGAGCGACCTGACCAGCGCCATCAGCATGACCCTGTGCCAGGACAAGAGCCTGACCCACAAGGTGCTCAAGGCCGCCGGTCTACAATTGCCGTCGCAGCAACTGGCGGGCAGCGCCGATGACAACCTGGAGTTCCTCGACGAACATCAGCGCATCGTGGTCAAGCCGCTGGATGGCGAACAAGGCCAGGGCGTGGCGGTGGACCTGCACAACATCGAAGAGGTGCAACAGGCCATCGAAGCGGCGCGCCAATTCGACAGCCGCGTGCTGCTGGAAAGCTTCCACGAAGGCCTGGACCTGCGCATTCTGGTGATCGGCTTCGAAGTGGTCGCCGCCGCGATCCGCCGTCCCGCTGAAGTGATTGGTGACGGCCATCACTCCATTGGTGCGTTGATCGAAGCCCAGAGCCGACGCCGCCAGGCGGCTACGGACGGCGAAAGCAAAATCCCGCTGGACGCCGAAACCGAACGCACCCTGGCCGCCGCCGGCTACGACTACAACAGCATCCTGCCCCCCGGTAAAACCCTGGCCGTGCGCCGCACCGCCAACCTGCACACTGGCGGTTGCCTGGAAGACGTGACTGCGATCCTGCACCCGACCCTCAAGGACGCCGCCGTGCGGGCCGCCCGCGCCCTGGATATTCCCATGGTGGGCCTGGACCTGATGGTGCCCGCCGCCGACCAACCCGAGTACGTGTTTATCGAAGCCAATGAACGGGCCGGCTTGGCCAACCATGAGCCGCAGCCGACTGCGGAAAAGTTTGTGGATCTTCTCTTCCCGCACAGCCAGCCGACTGCCCAATGACCTGTGGTGAGCAAGCTCCCTTGCCACACAAGCGCCTTTATCTGATCAGGAGTTTCCATGAGCCGAACCATCCCCGAACCGGATCTCAACTACCTGCAAAAAGTGCTGCTGGAAATGCTCGCCATTCCCAGCCCCACCGGGTTTACCGACACCATCGTGCGCTATGTCGCCGAGCGCCTGGAAGAACTGGGCATCCCGTTTGAAATGACCCGGCGCGGCACCATTCGCGCCACCCTCAAGGGGCAGAAAAACAGCCCCGACCGCGCTGTCTCTGCGCACCTGGACACCATCGGCGCCGCCGTGCGCGCGATCAAGGACAACGGCCGCCTGACCCTGGCGCCCGTGGGCTGCTGGTCCAGCCGCTTTGCCGAAGGCAGCCGCGTCAGCCTGTTCACCGATAACGGCGTGATTCGCGGCAGCGTATTACCGTTGATGGCGTCCGGGCATGCGTTCAACACCGCCGTGGACGAAATGCCGGTGAGCTGGGACCACGTAGAACTGCGCCTGGACGCCTACTGCGCGACTCGCGCCGATTGCGATTCCCTCGGCATCAGCGTGGGCGACTACGTGGCCTTTGACCCGCTGCCCGAGTTCACCGAGAGCGGGCATATCAGCGCCCGTCACCTGGACGACAAAGCCGGCGTCGCCGCCCTGCTCGCCGCGCTCAAAGCCATCGTCGACAGCGGCGAACCGTTGCTGATCGATTGCCATCCGTTGTTCACCATCACCGAGGAAACCGGCAGCGGTGCAGCCGCCGCCCTGCCGTGGGATGTGAGTGAGTTTGTCGGCATCGACATTGCGCCAGTCGCCCCCGGCCAGCACTCCAGCGAGCATGCGGTCAGCGTGGCAATGCAGGATTCCGGCGGGCCGTATGACTATCATCTGTCCCGCCACCTGCTGCGCCTGGCATCGGAAAACGACCTGCCGGTACGCCGCGATCTGTTTCGTTATTACTTCAGCGATGCGCACTCGGCAGTGACCGCTGGCCACGATATCCGCACGGCGCTGCTGGCGTTTGGTTGCGACGCGACCCACGGCTACGAGCGCACCCATATCGACAGCCTGGCCGCTCTGAGTCGCCTGTTGGGCGCGTACATCCTCAGCCCGCCGGTGTTCGCCAGTGATGCGCAACCGGCCCAGGGTTCACTGGATCGGTTCAGTCATCAGTTGGAACATGAGACGCAGATGGAGAGCGACACCCGTGTGCCGTCGGTGGACAGTCTGGTGGGTCAGAAGTCCTGATACTGGCAACCAGCGTCCCGGCGCAGTAGCATCGCCGGGACTTAACCCCTGAGGCTTGTATGCTGATTCCCTACGATGCACTTGAAGTCGACACCCTGACACGCCTGATCGAAGACTTCGTCACCCGCGACGGCACCGACAATGGCGACGACACGCCCCTGGAAACCCGCGTACTGCGCGTGCGCCAGGCGCTGACCAAGGGCCAGGCGCTGATTGTGTTCGACCCGGAAAGCGAGCAATGCCAGTTGATGCTCAAGCACGATGTGCCCAAGCATCTGTTCGATTGAGGGGGTCAAGGGTTGGTAGCAGGTTGGGGTTGAGTGGCTTGGCGTTCGAGGATTTTGCGATGCACCTCGGCGCGGTGCACATTGATTCCCGCTGGCGCGACAATGCCGAATTTCACCTGGGTACCGTTCAGTTCGAGGACGTGCAAGGTGATGTGATCCCCGATGGAGATGATTTCGCCTACAGCGCGGCTTAAGACCAGCATGGCGGTTGTCCTTTTGGAGTGACAGGACCCCGACCATGCGCGATGACTGGAGTGGCTTCAATGGCTGGCAGCCAAATCAGGCAATACCTACAAACGCAGGTAAATTGCCTGACAGACCAACACTGAATCAGCCCTTCACTGCCTGCGCCTTGGCGCGCATCTTGTCGGCCATGGTGGTCATTTCGTTGTAGAGCAACTGCGGGTTTTTCTGCTTCAGCGCCCACGCCATGCGACCCTGCTCGTGGGGCAGGATCATGAACTCCCCTTCAGCCACGCGTTGATAGATGTAATCAGCGATATCCGCCGCCGAGATCGGCGAACTCTCCAGTAACTTGCCCACCTGGGCCTTCATCGCCGGCGTCGGCCCACGGAACGAGTCCAGCAGGTTGGTCTGGAAGAACGACGGGCACACCACATGCACGCCGACTTCCTGTTGCTTGAGCTCGACCAGCAGGCTTTCCGACAGCGCCACCACACCGGCCTTGGCCACGTTGTAGTTGCTCATGGCCGGCCCTTGCATCAGCGCCGCCATGGAAGCGATGTTGATGATGCGGCCCTTGCTCTTTTCCAGCAGTGGCAGGAACGCCTTGCAGCCCTTGACCACGCCCATCAGGTTGATCGCGATCTGCCAGTCCCAATCCTCCAGGGACAATTCTGCGAAGAAGCCGCCTGAGGCGACGCCGGCATTGTTGACGATCACATCAATGCCGCCCAGCTTCACCTCGCACGCCTGGGCGAACGCGGTGAGCTGACTGTAGTCGCGCACGTCGCAACGCTGGATAAAGCCATCGCCACCGGCCTCACGCACGAGTTTGAGGGTTTCCTGCAAGCCCGGCTCGCTGACATCCGACAAGGCCAACTGCCAACCCTCGCGGGCCCAGCGCAGAGCGATTTCACGACCCAGACCGGACCCGGCGCCAGTGATCATCATGCGATTTTGCATAGGAAGTAGCCTTGTGGTTCACAGAAGAAGTGATCGGCAGTGTAGCGAAGGTTTTTCCCCCACCCACGCACCATCAGATTGCTGAATGCCCCAGGCAAACCGTGGGCCCGGTCGGATGCCTGCCTATAGCCTAAGTTCAATCTTTTTCAACTAGGAGGGGGTAGTGGCGAGCGTATTAAAAGAAATAAGCACGTTTGCAAAATGCTTTAAAAAAACACGGAATTTTCTGCGACGCGCAGCAGTCGGAGTTGTTAAGGCGCCCGTAATTAAACCTGCGGTCCTAATGTTTAATCATCAGTCCTTGCACAAGGCCTATAAGGAAATAAAACCATGAGCCTCATTCTAATTATCATCCTGATCCTGCTGCTGGTCGGCGGTCTGCCAGTGTTCCCGCATTCGCGCAACTGGGGCTATGGCCCGTCGGGTATCCTGGGTGTCGTGCTGGTTGTCCTGCTGGTCTTGTTGTTGCTCGGCCGGATATAAAAACCGCATAAAAAAAGAGGCCTGAAAAGGCCTCTTTTTTATTGCCGGTTAGTTAGTCCGGCTTGCCGTCAATTACGCCGGCGGTGTTATCCAACAGGCTTTTGGTGGCCGTCTGCAGGAACGATTCAAGTTTCTGCTTCAGCGCGGCCTCGTCCGGCGATTCAGCAATCACCTTACCGGTCGGGTTGGCGCCCAGTTCGTATTGCCACAATTTCGGTGGCATCTCCTTGGGCAGCACGAGGATGCGGTCTGCGGTAACCAAGGCCACGGTCTGGTCGCTGCCCGAAGGCTTGATCACGCCGAAGCCTTTATCGCCTTCCGGCAGGTTCAGCAAGTCACGGCCCCAGCACTGGTGCAGGGTGTCGCCACCGAGGCGGCCCATGATGGTCGGCACAATGTCGATCTGAGTGCCCACGGTGTGGTCACGCTCGCCGAACTTCTCCTGCATGCCCGGTGCGATCATCAGCATCGGCACGTTGAAGCGGCCCAGGTCCATCTCGGTGATCTGCTGTTCGTTGCCAAAGCCGTGGTCGCCCACGATCACAAACAGAGTTTCCTTGAAGTACGGCTCCTTGCGGGCCTTTTCAAAGAACTGGCCCAGGGCCCAGTCGGAGTAGCGCATGGCCGTCAAATGCTCGTTGAGGCTGCCACGGTCAGTGACTTTCTCAACCGGCAATGGGGTTGGCAACGCGTACGGCGTATGGTTGGACAGGGTTTGCAGCAGTGCGTAGAACGGCTTGCCACCTTCGCGGGCTTTCAACTCCTGCAGGCCACGGTTGAACATGTCCTGGTCGGACACGCCCCACGTCGGGTCGGAGAACACCGGGTCGACGAAGTCGTTACGGCCGATGAAGTTGGTCATGCCCTGGTTGCTGAAGAAGCCCGACTGGTTGTCCCAGGCGAAGTCGCCGTTGTAGACATACACGTCGTTGAAATCACGCGCGCTGAGCAACTGCGGCAGGCCAGACAGCTTGTGGCTGCCTTCCGGCGTCTGCATCAGGTATTCGAAACCCGGCAGGTTCGGGAAGCAGGCCATGGTGGCGAACATACCCTGGTGGGTATGGGTGCCGTTGGAGAAGAAGCGGTCGAACAGCAGGCCTTCCTTGGACAGTTTGTCGAAGGATGGCGTGATATTGCCCGGACGACCCAATGCACCCACCGAGTGACCGGCGAAGCTTTCCATCAGGATGACCACGACGTTCTTGATCGGCAGGGTCTTCTCGGCCGGTGGCATGTAGTCACGGCGCACGGCGGCGGTGTCGGTATTCACCAGTTTCTCTTGGGGCAGTACCAGCATGTCGCGCACGGTCTGGGTCGCCAGCGGCTGATCCAGGGTAGCCTTCCAGATATTGGCACGGTCTTCACCGAACCGGGCCTTGGCCGCCGCGATCAGCGACAAGGTGCCATTGAGGCCCAACTGGTTGGCGAAGTTCGAGTCGGTGGTGTACACGTCACCCCAACGCAGCGGCGGGCCCTGGCGCAGGGTGCCACGAGCGGCAACCACGGCGATCAGCAGGCAGACCACGAACACCGCGATGCGGTTGTACCACGGCGCCACCTGGCGCGTGCCAATGCTGCCACCGCTGAACGGGCCGCGTGGGCGCGTGGCGCGGTCGGCGCCTTTGAAGGCGATGCTCAGGATCAGCGTACCCACGGCCCAGGCCAGCAGGTAGCGCACCACCGGGAAACCGTACCAGAGCATGCTCATCACGGTTTTCGGGTCTTCCTTCACGTACTGGAAGACCAGGCCGTTGAGGCGCTGGTGGAACTCGCGGTAGAAGTCCATCTCCATCAAGCCCAGGAACAGGGCGATGCTGGACGCGATGGTCAGCCAGAAACGGAAGAAGCCTCGCGCTGCCATGGCCCGTACGCTGAACAGTGCCAGCAGCAGCGGGATCAGCAGGTACACCACCAGGCGCAGGTCAAGACGCAGACCGTTGGCGAACGCTTCCAGGAAAGTCGAAGCCGGTGTGTCGAGGATCATCTCGCGGTTGTAGACCAGCAGCGCCAGGCGCAGCAGGGAGAACATCACCATCATGACCAGTGCGCAGAGCAGCGTGTACGCCAGATGGGATTTGACGGTCGGTTGCAGCAGGCGATTAGAAGCTCGCTGCTGACTCAGGGCGTCCGGGTTTGCCATGTCGTTTCAGGACCCATTGGAAGTTTAAGTGACGAAATATCGCAGTGGCGCGAATGGTGCCCGATCAGTCACAGCAAGGCTATTAATTACTGAACGTGCGCCGCTGCAGCGCCTTTAATGGCAGGCAGAAAAAGCCGGGGAATTGTCTTGGATGGGTTGTGAAAATTGTGTGCAGCGAATATTTCGATACACAAATCTAGAGGGCACCCTGAAACCAAATGTGGGAGGGGTTTGCCCCCGCTAGCGGTGTGTCAGTGCCAGATGAGTGGCTGATACACCGCTATCGGGGCATAGGTAGCTACACAACTGCTTGCTCTTACGCTGTTGCTGTTGCTCTGGCTTTTGATCTTGATCTCAGGCGCCCCGTCAAACACGCTGGCCGAACGCAGGCTTGAATCCGTGGGTAACCCGGCAGGACGCCGGGTTAGCCGCCCTGCGCCATGGATGGCGCGTGGCGGCGGCCCACGGATTCAAGCCCGTGTTCGGGCACACCGAGCCTAAGCGAGGTGCCGAGTGTTGGGGCGAAGGCCTTTTGGTTACTTTTGTGCCTTTACAAAAGTGACACGCCGTAAGGGCGTAACCCTAAGTAGCCGTTACCGCAGAAACGGA
>NZ_RWIO01000067.1:0-1372 GCF_009764655.1 Pseudomonas sp. PB105 | reverse complement strand
GGGACTGTCATAAATTTTGTGTTCGGGCATAACATGTTGATAGAGGTGCATGTATGCCGACCAAAAAGAAACCGGCCCGTGAGGCCCCGCGAGACCTTCCATCCATTCCCCAAGAGCTGATCGACCAGTTCGTCAGCGGCCCGATGAGTGCCGAAGCCATTCAGGATGCCTCGATGGCGTTCAAAAAGGCGCTGATCGAGCGAGCTCTTGGTGCCGAGTTGGGCCACCACCTTGGCTATCCTCAGGGCGCGGAGCGCCCTGAGGAGTCGAGTAACCAGCGCAACGGCAAGAGCGGAAAAACGGTGCTAACCGATGACGGTCCGCTGCGTTTGGACATTCCCAGAGACCGTGATGGAAGCTTTGCTCCGATTCTGATCCCCAAACACGAACGGCGTTTTACCGGCTTCGATGACAAGATTATCGCGATGTATGCCCGAGGCATGACGGTTCGCGAAATCCGGGCGTTTCTCTCTGAACAGTACGGAACAGACGTCTCTCACGATTTCATCAGCTCCGTCACTGACGCAGTGTTGGAGGAGGTTACCGCCTGGCAACAGCGACCGCTTGAACCGATGTACCCGGTAATTTTCTTCGATGCATTGCGAGTCAAAATTCGCGACGAAGGCTTGGTTCGCAACAAAGCGATCTACTTGGCACTGGGAGTATTGCCGGACGGAACGCGAGATATTCTGGGCATTTGGATTGAAACAACCGAAGGCGCCAAATTTTGGATGAAGGTCTTTAACGACCTGAAAACCCGAGGCGTCGAAGACGTCTTGATCGCCGTAACTGACGGTCTCAAAGGCATGCCCGAAGCGCTGAGTGCTGTGTTTCCTGAGACGACGTTGCAGACCTGCATCGTCCACCTGATCCGTAACAGCCTCGATTACGCCCCGTGGGATAAGCGCCGTGAGCTGGCCAAGGCACTGAAACCGATCTATCAAGCACTCAATGCTGACGCCGCAGAACAAGCGCTACTGGCTTTCGAAGCCGGGCCTTGGGGTAAGCAATATCCGACAGTCGTATCAGCTTGGAAACGTGCTTGGGATCGAGTTATCCCGTTCTTCGTGTTTCCCCCGGCGATACGCAAAGTGATCTACACAACCAATGCCATCGAGAGTATCAATGCCCAGTTGCGCAAGGTCATCAAGACGCGAGGCCACTTCCCAACGGATGAGGCCGCGACAAAACTAATCTGGCTGGCATTACGAAATATCACCGCGAACTGGGGCAGTGCAGCTCATGATTGGAAGAACGCAATGAATCAATTTGCGATTCTGTACGGAGATCGATTTATCAGGCCGACCTGGTAAAGATGGCCTGCCTGACGGCAGGCCGTAACCGGCCCGAACACAAAAAATCTGACACTCTC
>NZ_RWIO01000066.1:0-113889 GCF_009764655.1 Pseudomonas sp. PB105 | reverse complement strand
CCAACACCATGCTGGCGGCCTTGAGCTTGAACTCACTCGAATAAGATTTACGCATATCCAAACACCTCAAATTTGGGCGCTATCATAGCGCCCGATTGAAGTGTCCAAAATCATTAGGCCAGTTCAGAGGCGTTGCGATGCGGTGCTGCTGGGTGACCGGTGGCACGCCGACCACCTCGCTCCAGTGGTGCGCGAGCTGCTTTCAAAGCAGACCACCGCCGGCACCTGGAAGCTGGTGTCTGGCAAGCCACTGCGACCCGAGCATGACGTGCTGGAGAACATGATGCCGGCCTGCGCTGGAACATCAGCAAAGGCGGCCAAACCCTGGAAGGCTGGCGCAGCTGGATCGCCGGTAGTGTTCCACTTCGAAAAGGTGACCCCATGATCAGCCTGCAGGCCCTGATGGAAGCCTTCGTCGAGGACCATAAAGAGTCCGCCGCCGAGGAGCACTGGGAGCATCCAGACATTCGCTTCCAGCCATCTGACTACGGGGGCCTGCATATCTACTTCGATAAGACGCCCAAAGATCACAGTGCTTCGAGCTACTCCAGAAGCTCTGAGCGCAGCGAATACATGCTCGACAACGCCATCCACATCAGCTTCGACCGTAACGGCAAGGATCGTGACGAAAAGGGGCGTGAGGTTGGCACTGTGTACTCCGCCAAAATCGACGGCGAGAAGATCAGCCAGACCCTGCGATTCCGCTCTCCATTCGAGAAGATGGTCGCAGCGCTCTACTTCGGTTCATCGAAGATCATCGTCGACTGTGATGAGGATGAGTTCAGCTACGGCATCTACGGCTGAACAACCAGCGCCA
Organism: Pseudomonas sp. PB105; assembly: GCF_009764655.1. Lineage (NCBI taxonomy): Bacteria > Pseudomonadati > Pseudomonadota > Gammaproteobacteria > Pseudomonadales > Pseudomonadaceae > Pseudomonas > Pseudomonas sp. PB105. The sequence continues at coordinate 113,072 of NZ_RWIO01000066.1, read as the reverse complement.
CGACAGCCTGTCGTTAATTGCCCGGTCACCTGCGCGCCGAAGCGCAGGTTGTATCGGGGGATGATCTGAATGCGACTGCGTTCCTTGCAAGGACCGCAAGAAAATTCACTTCGGCGTGAGTATCTTATTTTCGGGCGTAAGGGCCGCACAGTTCCTTCTGAAGGACCTGAAAGGGTGGAGCGCTTAGCGTGTTTACCATCGCTGCCACTTCAGCTTTATAAGCGGGGTCTGATTGCACTTTTCTAACTTCAGGCTTTATTCGTTCCATTGACGGTTCGTTGGCGAAAGCATTTTCGATGCTTGCGTTCATACCCGGGTTTGCCTTATCGCAGACTTGCTCCATTGCAATGGCAGTGAGAGCGGTTTGATGCAGCTCCTCATTCTCGTTTGCAATAGAGCGACCAGCGAAGCAAAGGCATGCCAAACATAGTGACAACCTGCAAATCCTTACCGACATTCAAAACTCCTTATTTATAGACGCTGAGGCCAGCAAGCTCCTGGTCAAAGCCCTATCAGCTTAACACTTACCCATCTCCGCCTCTATTGCGTCAGCACTCCTCCCCCGTGCCCATCGGCAACCAGCGGGAGGCATGAGTGTTGACGAATACAGGTGAACAACCCGCCACCTTGGAGGCGACCATGAACGCAGCATTGAATATTTGCCATGGGTGTTACGACGCTCAGTTGCCTCCAGAGGTCAGCGAGAGCGACGAGGTAATGACTGGCTGGAGCATCGGCGGAGCGACTGGTGTGCGGCGTCGACATCAAGTGGAAGCGCCGCTACGGCCAGCCGCAGGTCGTGACGTTCGACCGGTTCTGCACGGTGCTGCAAGGCCACCTGAATCAGCGCCAGATGGACGGCCTGGGCCAGCGTGATTCGTTTGCGGGAGCAAATTCGGCCCCCCGAACTTTGATGATGGTCGCTACTACTGCGGCAGCCAGTGGTGTATGCCATGACCGCCCACCAGCAGCACCGGCGCCGGGCCATCCACGCCCTGTCGGCCATCCTCGGCCTGACCTTCCTCACCATCGTTTTCTTGGGCCCCGCCATCGGCGGCCTGATCACCCAATAAATCATTCCGCACAGCGCCCAGGCATTACTGAGCAGGGCGAGGCGATGACGCTGATGATTCATCACCTGCATGCGATGGGTTCCGCAAAGTGCCAGCCGCTGCTGAATCCGCCGCGCCACGTTTTCGAACCTACGGAAAGTGTGGCGCGGGAATTCCGAAATAAAAGCCTGCTCGCCATTAAGAAAGACCTCGGCGACGAGGTTATCGGGCCAACTATTTAAGCGATGCAGGAGATATTGCATTGACAACAGGGTCTGCGACATCAGCTGGCTGCCCAGTCTCAACGTCACGAATTTCATACCTCCACCATGTCAACGATGATATTCCGTAAAGTCCATAGGTACGGCCGCCCACCAGATCAACCGTCATTTCAATCGGAGCAGTTTGCTGTTGCGCGGTAATAAACTTACGAACTTGAATCTTATGCCTTCCTGCACCCAGTCGGTACTCGCTCTGGCGGCTCAACCAATAAAGGGTTTGATCGTCGTCGATCTTAAATATTGTTAATGATTTGTCGAACTGTTGGATCGTAGCGATTTGGGAGCTTGATTTTCCTTCCGCACTTTTGTGCTCGTAATGAATACATCCGGTCAGCGTGAAGCTGAACATAATCATCGCTATAAAACGCCAAAAAATATGGTGTCGCATCAGTGTCCCTCCTAGGCTCAAATCCAAGGTGCGGATTGATACCTTATCCTTTCCCAAAATTCCACCCTACTCGCTGCATCCGGTAACCGGAGGGCGGCGCTTACCTGAGGTAAACGAAAGGCCTGTACGCCATAGCGTCATCCACAAGATCGACAAGAAGCCCGACGGCAGCCCGGCCGTTCTGTTCCTGGGCGCATCCGAGCAGGTTGAAAGCCAGGCACGCGACGACCTGATGAGCCAGCTCAACGAAAGCTATAATGCCGCTGCCGGCAAGGGCTGGGGGTTCTTCCACCAAGAGTCAGGCGCTTTCCCTTTCAGCGGCTGGCTCCGCAAGCACCTGGCCGACGTCACCGACTTCCTGGCGTTCAGCACCACCGCCGTCGAACACCTGACCAAGTTGATGGAAGAATCAAACCTCACCACCGGTGGGCACGCCCTCTTCTGCCACTACCAGCAAGGCCTGACCGAATACCTGGTCATCGCCCTGGTGCAGGAAACCGAAGCGGTGACCATGACCGAGGATCTGGCCCTGATGACGGTGAAGCGCCTGGATCTGGATCACATCCGCCTGGCAACGCCCATCAACATCAGCGAATGGCAGACCAGCCGGCAGTCGAAGCATTACATCTCCTACCTGAAGGGCAAGCAGGGCCGGCGCCTCAACGACTACTTCCGCGACTTTATCGGCTGCCAGGAAGGGATCGACGGCCCGAGCGAAACCCGGACTTTGCTCAAGGTGTTCAGCGACTTTGTCGAAAGCGAGGATCTGCCAGAAGAGTCAGCCCGCGAGAAGACGCACACGCTGGTCAGCTACTCCATGGCCCAGGCCAAGCTGGGCGAGCCGATCACCCTCGACGAGCTGTCCAGTCTGATCGATGAAGACCGGCCGAAGAACTTCTACGAATTCATCAAGGCGAAGGACTACGGGCTTTCCGAGGCTCTGCCGCCGGAAAAGAAGACCCTCAATAAATTCCGGCGTTTCACCGGCAGGGGCGAGGGGATGTCGATCAGCTTCGAGGCGCACCTGCTCGGCGACAAGATCGAGTTCGACGAAGCCGGCGGCACTCTGACGCTACGAGGGCTGCCAACGCAGCTCACTGAACAGCTCAAGCGCGCCTCTTCCTGAGACGTTACTTACCGCTGGGATTTCACCAGCTTGTCAATAAGGCTCCAGGCTTGCTCTCGTGCGTGCTGCCTGGCCTTATCCAAAGAGGCGAACAGTTGGTCGCCAGGTCGGATTGGTGGCAGACCTGGAATGCTGAGCTGATAGGTAAAGCCGTTAGTGTGGTGCCGAACCTCGGTGTCGAACTGGTGGCCTTGGCTTACATCAATGAATGTCTCAACGCTTGGCATATCCGCTCCTTGATCCGGCTCCATGCCGGTCACCCGTAATACCCCATATCAACGAATCACGCCAGCAGGCACGGCGGCTGATAGCCCCGCCAGGTCGCGCCACCGAACCAGACCAGCGATCAATTGAAACCTCATTCGCCGTTTATATCGAGATATTTAACCTCTTCATTATAAGGGGCTGACAATTTCAGTGTTACTGGTGGCTCGTAATCACATAGCTCAACAGTATCAAGTAATTTATCTTGATAAGAGATTTTAATTTGAAGATTGGCTTCACCGTCAAACGTTCTTTCAAATACATTCTCAAGCACGAATGGATAATTACCATCTTCGTGATCGAACGGACTTCTATCGTAGTCCTTCTCAACTTCAATGGTATCAGCTGTAAATGTGAACTCTAAATCATAGGTGCACTCTACATCGCCGACCGAAATCAAGTTAGCCTTAACCAGCTCGATATCGTATACATCAACATCTTCTAACTCCGAGTCCCAGCCGCCTATTTTGAAATCAGTATCAATCGCTTGTATGCACTCGTGGATTACGTTCATGAAATCTCCACGAACAACCTCCAGCGCCTTGGCAGCGAACTCGGATGGTTCTATGGAAACACTCTTAATGACGGCATCGATGAATTCGTCAACCGAGTCACTGCAAATCAAACGCGAATGTTCTTCCGCATACCTATGCCTGTCCTTGTCACTGGACTGAGTGTCCTCGACCTGCTGAAAGGTCGTCTAAAGCCTTCAACACAAAAGCATCTGCAAATTCTTTTTCTTTCTCGCCCAAAGCAAATAGTGCGAGTGAAGAAAAATACCTCTCGAACACATAACTTGGTTTTACATCATCAATTGAAACATATTCAACGTTTTGGGAGTCGAGGAATGTTTCAAAATCCAGGGAGATCAACCGTGATATTTCATCCGCCGAAACCTTGGAAAATATTCCATGCGCCGGAATGCCTGGAACATTCCTCAAAATCATCGCATTCTTCTTGATTGCCTTGAGCTCGGAAACAGCAGCTAAAGACTTCTTCTTTATATGCGATAAAACCTCACCCTTTGTTACATCTGTAATTAACAAGCGGACTTCGCCATCGTCTATCAGATCTTTCAACCCGCCAAGACTATGGGTCAGAAACTGGAAGTTTTTGCCTTCATATATATTGGTATCTAAAAAAACCAAGCGTGACCTGAGCTCCATAAGCACCTTTCCCTTTTCTCTGATCATACGGAGCATTACTCGGAACGCCTACAGAAAGCTAAAGTCCGGCAATCAGCCTGGCCCCGACTTCACGCCCAGCCACCTGCGCCAGGCCACGGTCAACATAGGTTCGCTCAGGCGTCCATCCACATTTCGGCGACCTACATGGAGCAGTTGGACCCGTTCATTGGCGATATGCCGCTGCCCCACATCGATGACGATGCGCTTGCGCCCTACGTGCGGTTGAAGCTGAGCCCGGCGACAGGAAAGCCGGTAACGAACAGGACGGTGAATATCGCGCTGCAGCGGGTTATCCGGGTTTTGAACCTCTGTGCGCGAAAGTGGCGGGACGAAGAGCGCCGGCCATTGCTTGACGTGGTGCCGATGATTTCCCTGTTGGATGAGAAGACGAATAGCCGAAAGCCCTACCCACTTTCCTGGGAGGAGCAATCGATCCTGTTCGCCGAGCTACCGGCACACCTTCAGACCATGGCCATGTTCAAGGTCAACACAGGTTGCCGGGAGCAGGAAGTTTGCAAGCTTCAGTGGAATTGGGAGATTGCGGTACCGGAACTTGGAACGAGTGTGTTCCTGATCCCGGCTGGATTTGGGGGGAGGAGTGCCAGGTCTGGCGTGAAGAACCGGGACGAGCGCTTGGTGGTGATGAATGACGTTGCCAAGTCAGTGATCGAGAAGCAGCGCGGCAAACATCCGCTCTACGTTTTCCCATTTGGCAAGCCAGATGGTGAAGGGAATGAAACGACGGTTCACCGCATGAACGACTCGGCCTGGAAGAAGGCGCGGGGTCGGGCGGCAAAGAAGTGGCAGGAGAAGTTCTTGCGGCCGGCACACGACGGCTTTGACAGAATCCGCATTCACGACTTGAAGCACACCTTTGGGAGAAGGTTGCGTGCTGCTGGCGTGGCTGAGGAGGATCGCAAAGCGCTGCTCGGCCACAAGAACGGAAGCATCACCAGTCACTACTCGGCGGCAGAACTGGATCAGCTGATTGCGGCGGCAAACAAGGTATCAGCAACCGACTCACGCGCACCAGCGTTGACGATTCTGAAAAGGAGGGAAGCATGATGAAAAGCGCCAGGGTCACTCGGAAAGTCACTATGGCAAAAACAACAAAGCCGCTCGAAAGCGGCTAAGTCATTGAATAATATGGTCGGGACGGAGTGATTCGAACACTCGACCCCTAGCACCCCATGCTAGTGCGCTACCGGACTGCGCTACGCCCCGACTAGGCGTGTTACTGGGTTTGCTTCGTAACGAAGCGATCAGGAATATACCGCAAGCTTTTGAAATGTGGAAGTATTTTAAAAGCCTGTATCACTTCTTCAAAACCACCAGCACATCTTCGAGTTCGGAGATCATCTGGCGGATCATTTGCTTGTATTGGGTGGTGTCGTCTTTGGCTTCATCACCGGACATGCGCTGGCGCGCGCCGCTGATGGTGAACCCCTGGTCGTACAGCAACGCACGGATCTGTCGGATCATCAGCACATCCTGGCGCTGATAATACCGACGGTTCCCGGTGCGTTTGACGGGGTTGAGTTGAGGAAACTCCTGCTCCCAATAGCGCAGCACGTGCGGTTTTACCGCACAAAGCTCGCTGACTTCACCGATGGTGAAGTAGCGTTTGCCTGGGATGACGGGTAGCTCGTCGTTATGACTTGGTTCCAGCATAAGCCTCAACTCGGGCCTTCAACTTCTGCCCTGGACGAAAGGTGACCACACGGCGAGCCGTGATCGGGATTTCTTCTCCCGTTTTTGGATTGCGGCCAGGCCGCTGGCGTTTGTCCCGCAGGTCAAAATTGCCAAAACCGGACAATTTGACCTGTTCGTTGTCTTCCAGAGCGTGTCTGATTTCTTCAAAAAACAGCTCGACCAATTCCTTGGCCTCGCGCTTGTTCAGACCCAACTCTTCGTACAGACGTTCCGCCATCTCAGCTTTCGTCAAAGCCCCCATACGTCACTTCCTTAACGTGGCGTTCAACCTTTGTTCGAGCGAGGTGAGGATATTTTGTGTCGTGGTATTCACCTCATCGTCATTAAGAGTGCGCGATGGATGCTGCCAGGTCAAGCCAACTGCAAGGCTTTTTCTATGCGGATCAATGCCTTTACCCTGATAGACGTCAAATAGCCTGAGGTCTGTCAGCCATTCCCCTGCATTTTCACGGATTACATCCAGAACAGCAGTGGCGGCGACTTCACGGTCGGCGATCAGGGCCAGGTCGCGGCGCACTTCGGGGAAGCGCGACAGCTCGCTGAATTTAGGCATCTTGCCCGAGGCCACTTCAGCCAGGACCAGCTCAAAAACGAAGACCGGACGGTCAAGGCCGAGGGTTTTCGACAGTTCTGGATGGATAGCGCCAACGAAGCCGACCAGGCGACCGTCACGTTCAATACGTGCGGTTTGACCCGGATGCAACGCCGGGTGGCTGCCTGGAACGAAGGTGAACGCATCCAAGGCACCGGCAAAGCCCAGCACCGCTTCCACGTCAGCCTTGACGTCGAAGAAGTCCACGGCGTCGCGGCCCTGTGCCCAACCTTCAGGCAAACGGCTGCCACAAACCACACCGGCCAGCATCGGTTCTTGCTTCAAGCCATCGAGCTGACCCACGAAACGCAGGCCGCTTTCAAACATGCGCACGCGGTCTTGCTGGCGGTTCAAGTTATGGGAAAGCGCTTTCACCAGACCCGGCCACAGCGACGAGCGCATGGCGGCCATGTCGTTGGAGATCGGGTTGGCCAGCAGCAGCGGCTCGACGCCAGGGTTGAACAGTTCGAACTGTCTCGGGTCGATGAAGCTGTAGGTCACCGCCTCCTGATAACCACGGGCAACCAGCAGACGACGCAACTCAGGCAGGTGCGCACGCGCCTCGGCCTTGGGTTGCGGTGCCAGGCGAGCTTGCGGGTAACGAACCGGCAGCCGGTTGTAGCCGTACAGGCGAGCCAGCTCCTCGATCAGGTCGACTTCCAAGCTGATATCGAAGCGATGGCTTGGCACTTCAACCTGCCACTGCCCTTCCCCACCTGCAGAAATACCGAGGCCGAGGGCCGACAACAGCTGCTCGATTTCAGCAGGCTCGATAACCAGGCCGAGCATTTGCTCGACGCTCTTGGCGCGCAGGGTGATCGGTGCCACCGACGGCAGATACTGTTCGCTGACCGTCTCAGTGATAGGGCCGGCTTCGCCACCCGTGATATCCAGCAGCAGGCCAGTGGCGCGCTCCATGGCTTCACGGGCCAGTTGCCAGTCCACGCCACGCTCGTAACGGTGCGATGCATCGGTGTGCAGGCCATAAGAACGGGCCTTGCCAGCGATAGCGATTTGATCGAAGAACGCGCTTTCGAGGAAGATATCGCGCGTGGTCGCGGACACACCACTGTGCTCACCACCCATCACGCCGGCAATCGCCAGAGCGCGGGAATGGTCAGCAATTACCAGAGTATCGGCGCGCAGAGCCACTTCCTGACCGTCGAGCAATACCAGCTTCTCGCCTTCTTCAGCCATGCGCACGCGGATGCCGCCGTTGATCTCGGCGAGATCGAATGCGTGCAGCGGCTGGCCCAGCTCCAGCATCAGGTAGTTAGTGATGTCGACGGCAGCGTCGATGCTACGCACGTCGGCGCGGCGTAGGCGTTCAACCATCCACAGCGGGGTTGGCTTGGACAGGTCAACGTTGCGGATCACGCGGCCCAGGTAACGCGGGCAGGCGTTTGGCGCCAGCACCTCAATCGGCCGCACTTCATCATGTACGGCAGGCACAGTGGCCACCACTGGACGGGTAACCGGGGCGTTGTACAGCGCGCCCACTTCACGGGCCAGACCGGCCAGGGAAAGGCAGTCGCCACGGTTCGGGGTCAGGTCGACCTCGATGCTGGCGTCTTCCAGTTCCAGGTAAATGCGGATGTCCTGGCCCACTGGCGCATCGGCCGGCAGTTCCATCAAGCCATCGTTACCTTCGCCTACCTGCAGCTCGGCCTGGGAGCACAGCATGCCGTTGGACTCAACGCCGCGCAGCTTGGCCTTCTTGATCTTGAAGTCGCCCGGCAGTTCGGCGCCGATCATGGCAAACGGGATCTTCAGGCCCGGGCGCACGTTGGGCGCTCCGCACACGACCTGGAACGTTTGCGCGCCGTTGCTGACCTGGCACACACGCAGCTTGTCGGCGTCCGGGTGCTGCTCGGTGCTCAGCACCTCACCCACGACCACGCCACTGAAAACACCGGCGGCCGGCGTAACGCTATCGACCTCAAGACCGGCCATCGACAGACGAGCTACCAGCTCGTCGCGATCTACCTGCGGGCTTACCCAGCCACGCAGCCATTGTTCACTGAATTTCATCCTGCTCTCCTAATGATTCGTTACGACTAGCGAAATTGCGCGAGGAACCGCAAGTCGTTGTCGAAGAACAGACGCAAGTCGTTCACGCCGTAACGCAGCATGGCCAGACGCTCAACGCCCATGCCGAAGGCAAAGCCCGAGAACTCTTCAGGGTCGATCCCGGACATGCGCAGCACGTTGGGGTGAACCATGCCGCAGCCCATGACTTCCAGCCAACCGGTCTGCTTGCAGACGCGGCAGCCTTTACCGCTGCACATCACGCATTCCATGTCGACTTCAGCGGAAGGCTCGGTGAACGGGAAGAACGATGGACGGAAACGCACCGCCAGTTCTTTCTCGAAGAACACCCGCAGGAACTCTTCGATGGTGCCTTTGAGGTCGGCGAAATTGATATCGCGATCCACCAGCAGGCCTTCGACCTGGTGGAACATCGGCGAGTGGGTGATATCCGAGTCGCTGCGATACACACGGCCTGGGCAGACGATGCGGATCGGCGGCTTGTTCGCCTCCATGGTGCGGACCTGTACCGGCGAGGTATGGGTGCGCAACAGCATGTTGGCGTTGAAATAGAAGGTGTCGTGCATCGACCGGGCCGGGTGATGGCCTGGGATGTTGAGCGCCTCGAAGTTGTGATAGTCGTCTTCGACCTCTGGGCCTTCGGCAATGCCGTAGCCGATATGGGTGAAGAACTGCTCGATACGTTCCAGAGTCCGAGTGATCGGGTGCAGACCGCCCGAGGCCTGGCCACGGCCAGGCAAGGTTACGTCAATGGACTCGGCGGCGAGTTTGGCCGCAAGATCGGCCTCCTCCATCGTCGCCTTGCGTGCATTGAGCACCTCTGTGACGCGCTCCTTGGCGACGTTGATCAGCGCACCGACTTGCGGACGCTCTTCAGCCGGCAAATTCCCCAGGGTCTTCATCACCTGAGTCAATTCACCCTTTTTGCCAAGGTAGTGAACCCGGATTTGCTCCAGGGCATTGATATCTTCAGCGCTTTGCACAGCCTCAAGAGCTTGAGCGACGAGCGCGTCCAGGTTTTCCATGTACAGACTCCAGATACAAAATAGGGGAAGAGCTTGAAGGCTCTTCCCCTATTTATGACGTTTACCACCCTGGGCTACAGGAGCAACCCAGGGTGACTGTCGGGGGTACTTAAGCCAAGGTGGCTTTAGCTTTCTCGACAATCGCAGCAAACACCGCTTTTTCGTTCACGGCCAGTTCAGCCAGAACCTTACGGTCGATTTCGATGGACGCTTTTTTCAGGCCAGCGATGAAACGGCTGTAGGACAGACCGTTAACACGTGCACCGGCGTTGATACGAGCGATCCACAGAGCGCGGAACTGACGTTTTTTCTGACGACGGTCACGGTAGGCGTATTGGCCTGCCTTGATTACCGCTTGCTTGGCAACACGGAATACGCGTGAACGCGCGCCGTAGTAGCCTTTAGCAAGTTTCAGAATTTTTTTGTGACGCTTACGGGCCATGACGCCACGCTTAACACGAGCCATGAGTTACTTCCTCTAGTCTTGATCCAAAAATTAACGAAGGCGCAGCATGCGCTCGACTTTTGCCACGTCAGACGGATGCAGCAAGCTGCTACCGCGCAGTTGACGCTTACGCTTGGTCGACATTTTGGTCAGGATGTGGCTCTTGAAAGCGTGCTTGTGCTTGATACCGTTAGCGGTTTTCAGAAACCGCTTAGCAGCACCACTTTTAGTCTTCATCTTTGGCATGTTCGGATACTCCGCATTCAGTTGATAAACATAATCAGAAGGCCTGCCGTGCCCTGTTGATTACTTCTTCTTTTTCGGGGCGATGACCATGATCAGTTGGCGTCCTTCCATCTTAGGATGCTGTTCGACCGAACCGTACTCGAGCAGGTCAGCTTCAACCCGCTTGAGGAGTTCCATCCCCAGCTCCTGGTGGGCCATCTCACGGCCGCGGAATCGCAAGGATACCTTGGCCCTGTCCCCATCACTCAGGAAACGTACCAGGTTGCGCAGTTTTACCTGGTAATCCCCTTCCTCCGTCCCTGGACGAAACTTGATTTCTTTTACTTGAATCTGCTTCTGGTTCTTCTTCGCCGCGGCAACCTGCTTCTTCTTTTCGAAGATCGACTTGCCGTAGTCCATCACCCGGCAAACGGGTGGGATTGCATCGGCGGAGATTTCCACCAGGTCCAGTTTGGACTCTTCTGCAATACGAAGCGCTTCATCAATCGAGACGATGCCAATCTGCTCGCCGTCAGCGCCAATTAACCGAACCTCGCGTGCCGAGATATTCTCGTTGATCGGGGCTTTCGGTGCAGCTCGTTTATCTTGTCTCATTTCACGCTTAATAATAATTACTCCGAATCTGGGCGACCACGCCGGGAAACCGCTTGCGCGAGGAACTCAGCGAACTGGGCGACGGGCATCGAGCCCAGGTCAGCACCTTCACGAGTACGCACAGCGACAGTCTGCATCTCGACTTCCCGATCTCCGATAACCAAAAGATAGGGAACCTTGAGCAAAGTATGCTCGCGGATTTTAAAGCCGATCTTTTCATTTCTCAAGTCGGACTTGGCACGAAATCCGCTTTCGTTGAGTGTTTTTTCAACTTCAGCGGCAAAATCTGCCTGTTTATCAGTGATATTCATGATCACTGCCTGGGTCGGCGCCAGCCACGCGGGGAATGCACCCTCGTAGTGCTCGATCAGGATCCCGACGAACCGTTCGAACGAGCCGAGGATCGCCCGGTGCAGCATAACCGGGTGTTTACGGCTGTTGTCTTCGGAGACGTATTCGGCTCCCAGACGGATCGGCAGGTTAAAATCGAGCTGCAGGGTACCACACTGCCAGACGCGGCCAAGGCAATCTTTCAGCGAGAACTCGATCTTCGGACCGTAGAACGCACCTTCACCCGGCTGCAGGTCGTACGCAAGCCCCGCACTGTCGAGTGCTGCGGCCAGTGCCGCTTCGGCGCGATCCCAAAGCTCATCGGAACCGACGCGTTTTTCCGGACGAGTGGACAGTTTCATTTCGACGTCGGTGAAACCGAAATCGCGATAGACGTCCATGGTCAGCTTGATAAACGCAGCGGATTCGGCCTGCATCTGCTCTTCGGTGCAGAAGATATGAGCATCGTCCTGAGTGAAGCCGCGTACACGCATGATGCCGTGCAGCGCACCCGATGGCTCGTTACGGTGGCAGGCACCGAACTCGGCCAGGCGCATCGGCAACTCGCGGTAGCTCTTCAGGCCCTGGTTGAACACCTGCACGTGGCACGGGCAGTTCATTGGCTTGATGGCGTAATCGCGGTTTTCCGACTGGGTGGTGAACATGTTGTCGGCGTAGTTGGCCCAGTGCCCGGATTTCTCCCACAGGCTGCGATCAACGACCTGCGGGGTCTTGATCTCCAGGTAACCATTGTCACGCTGAACCTTGCGCATGTATTGCTCAAGCACTTGGTACAGGGTCCAGCCATTCGGGTGCCAGAACACCATGCCCGGCGCTTCTTCCTGAAGGTGGAACAGGTTCAGGCGCTTGCCGATCTTACGGTGGTCGCGTTTTTCAGCTTCTTCGATGCGCTGGACATAGGCGGCCAGCTGCTTCTTGTCAGCCCAGGCGGTGCCGTAGATACGTTGCAGTTGCTCGTTCTTGGCGTCGCCGCGCCAGTAGGCACCGGACAGCTTGGTCAGCTTGAACGACTTGAGGAAGCGCGTGTTCGGCACGTGCGGGCCACGGCACATGTCGACGTATTCTTCGTGGTAATACAGGCCCATGGCCTGCTCGTCCGGCATGTCTTCCACCAGACGCAGCTTGTAGTCCTCGCCACGAGCATTGAACACGTCGATCACTTCGGCGCGCGGCGTGACTTTCTTGATGACGTCGTAATCTTTTTCGATCAGCGCGTGCATGCGCTGCTCGATGGCCGCCATGTCGTCCGGCGTGAAAGGACGCTCGTAGGCGATGTCGTAATAGAAGCCTTCTTCGATAACCGGACCGATCACCATCTTCGCCGTTGGGTACAGCTGCTTGACCGCATGGCCAATCAGGTGCGCGCAAGAGTGGCGAATGATCTCCAGCCCCTCTTGATCCTTGGGCGTGATGATTTGCAAGGTGGCATCGGAGGTGATCAGGTCACTGGCGTCAACCAGTTTGCCGTCGACCTTGCCTGCTACGGTGGCCTTGGCCAGACCGGCACCAATGGATGCGGCGACCTCGGCTACGGAAACCGCATGATCGAATGAACGTTGACTGCCATCGGGAAGAGTAATAGTTGGCATGGCGCCTCCTCTCCTAGTGGTGACCCCTACCAAAGGTCACGTGGGTTGGGATGAGCCAGTACAAGATCCAACACCAGGCCGTTCAGTGATGAACGCCTGCCTTACAGCGGCAGGAGCCTTTCGGCCAACCGATAATCGAACCAGAGTGACTGGAGTGAACTAAAAAGAAACTGGCAAGACGGCAAATGGCGCGCCTGGAAATGGCCAGGGCATCGATGCTAGCACAGATGAACGGTCATCGCGCCCACGCCTTCTTACGCAAAGACAAAATAGCGGCGAAAGTGAACTTGGGCTGTACGCATGCCCTCAAACCCACTGAGAATCGCCGTTCGTCCTCGACCCAAAGGAGCATCCTCATGATGCGTTTTACCTCTACCCTCGCTCTAGCCGCTTCCCTGACCCTGCTTTCCCTCGGCGCACATGCTGCGGCCCCGTCGAACTGGCCTGCCGGTGCCCGCGACAGTTTCGTCAGCGATTGCAGCGCGGCCGCCAGCCAGAACGTGGACGCCAAGACCGCCAAAGCCCACTGCGAATGCGGCGCCGACAAGATCAACGCCGAATTGAGCACCGCCGAAATCAAGGAGCTGATGACCAACCAGAACGCCAGCCCTGAGCTCAAAAACAAAGCCGTGGCGGCTATTTCTTCCTGCAAAGTCGTGAAGAAAAAGTAAGTATGCCCCGCGATCAGACGGATTTTCAGCCGTAAAAACAGCCTGAAAACTGCCATTTCTCACAAATTACGCAGCTTTTACGGCTTTTTTTACCAGCTGATATTTCGTGCGAAAGCCCCGTAAATCGGGGCTTTCAGCCAACACAGCGCCTAAACGCAACGCTATTGATTAGCAAACAGTGCCTTGGGGGGGCTCCCAAGCCGAACATTTCGACTATGATAGCCCGGTGTGCCCAGTTGGCCTGAGCAGCACAGCACTACTGAAAATATATGTTTCTTGGAGATACACCATGTCTAATCGCCAAACCGGCACCGTTAAATGGTTCAACGATGAAAAAGGCTTCGGCTTCATCACTCCTCAAGGTGGCGGTGACGACCTGTTCGTACACTTCAAAGCTATCGAAAGCGACGGTTTCAAAAGCCTGAAAGAAGGCCAGACCGTTTCCTTCGTGGCTGAGAAAGGCCAAAAGGGTATGCAAGCTGCACAGGTTCGCGGCGAGTAATTCTCCGCTGAGCTAAAAAAACCCCGTCCATGTGACGGGGTTTTTTATGGGCGCTGCAAAAGCAGCGATCAGCCGCAGTTGACGCGCGTGATCACCAGGTTGTCGTCGGTGTTCAGATTCAAGCGGTCGGAGCGGTATTCAAGCGTGATCATGTCGTTGGGCTTGAGGATCCGCGCATTCTGCGCACCGGCGCGACTACGGGCCTGCTCCAGCAACTGGGGCGAAGCTTTCTGGCCGATTGTGAACTCGGCAGCCTTTGACTCACAGCGGCTATGACCGGCATCGGTCACCGCGGTGTCTTTGGCTGGCTCAGAGGTACCTGGGGTGCTGCAACCCGCCAACGCGAGTGCTGCCAACAAAGTACCGAATGATGCGAGCTTCCAAGGCATGAAGCCTCCTATGATTAAAAAATGGACAGAGATCGTGCGACAGTGGTCTGGCGGATTGGTTTCAAGACGTAAACCGTCGTTGGGCAAGTCTGCCTGACTCTCAAGCAGCGTTCGCCCGGACAATCGTGACCAGATATGAACGCAATCAGTAGATGTCGATATAGTCAAACGGTGGATTAGGCCAGTTCTGCAGCAGGGCATTGAAAATCTGCATGACCCAGACCTCGTCGTTCGCCGCGACATTGCCGACGTAACCGGAGCCCTTGGCCCAGGTCTCCAGGCGAAACAGCAGGCCCTCCGTGTCAGTGCCCGCCACCACGCCAGAAGACAGGTAGGCAATCCCGGCCTTGGTCACACGCAGTTGGGTGTGTTCGTCGTCACTGGCGCTGGCGATCAATTGCTTTACGGCGGCCAGCGTGAGGTTATCGGGGTTATTCAAATCGATTTGCACACGGTTTCCCCGGCAATTAAACAGAGGGACAGTGTCGCACAGCACTCGCGTCATGCCTAAGTAGCAGTGCCAAACACCGCGCAAAATGCTTAACTGCGCCCGGTAGAACCGCGCGCCAGCGCATTGCCCCGTATTTCAGCCCGTGAGATTTCAATGACCACCGTAACGCTGCAAGCCGACATCAAAGCCAAGTGGCCACAAGGACAAAGCTCCTACAGCCCCGGAAGCCCGGAGGAACTGGCAATCATCGGTATCGACCTGCTGGTCAAGGAACTCGGCACCCAGGCGGCACAAGCCTTCATCGGCCAGGTATTCGAGAAATACCCGGCCGATCACATGGGGGCACACAACCCCGAGCGCGAATAAGAACCGGCCGACGAACGTCGACCGGCAAGCGGTTTACTTCAGACGCGCCAGGCGCTCGGTCAATAGATCGAAAAAGCCCTGGGCGTCGCCGCTCTCAACCCAGAACGCGTTCTTCGGTTGTTTCAGGCCGTCGTACCAATCGACGATGGTCTGGCCGAAAGTCGGGCCTTCGCGACTGTCCACCACCACATTGACCTCACGGCCACTGAACAGCGAAGGCTTGAGCAGGTAGGCCACAACGGTGGCGTCATGCACCGGGCCGCCGGGGATGCCGTAGTGTTCCATATCGCCTTTGACGTATTCGTTGAGAATATCGCTGACGACCTTGCTGGCATTGTTCTTGAGGTCGGCGATCTTTTTCAGACGCGCTTCACTGGTCAGCACCTTGTGGGTCACATCCAGCGGCAGGTAAGTCAGTTTGACGCCACTCTTGAGCACAATCTCCGCCGCAATCGGGTCGGCAAACAGGTTGAACTCGGCAACCGGCGTGATATTGCCGCCATTGAAGTGCGCGCCCCCCATCACTACGACTTCCTTGATGCCCTGGGTAATTTCCGGGTCCTGGGTCAATGCCAGCGCCAGGTTAGTCTGTGGGCCAAGCATGGCAATCGTGATGCTGTGAGGCTTCGCGGCGCGCAAGGTCTTGATCAGGTAATCAACGGCATTGCCCTCGGCGAGGCCCTTTTTAGGCTCATGCACGGTGACGCCGGAAATGCCTTCCTTACCATGAATGTTTTCGGCATAGATCGGCTTGCGCAGCAGCGGCGCTGGCGCACCGGCGTAGACCGGGATGTCCTCGCGCCCTGCCCACTCGCGGGCCAGGCGAGCGTTGCGCGAAGTCTTGTCCAGGCGCACGTTGCCGGCGACGGTGGTCAAGGCACGGATGTTCAATTCGTCCGGGGAGGCCATGGCAAAGAGCAAAGCCACCACATCGTCGGCACCTGGGTCGGTATCGATGATCAGGTCGATTTTCTCCGCCGCGTGGGCGCTTGCAGCAGTGAGCGCGGACAAAAGCAAGACACTCCGAAACAGATTTCTCAGGATTGGAATACCACGTTGCATAAAACACTCCTTGTCGTTGGGGAACTCTAGAAAGTTACGCCGGACACCAGCGCGATATTGCAGTAAGGCTGGCATTCGCCGGTGCGTACAACGGCCCGCGCCTGGCGGCTCAGCTGCTTGAAGGCTTCATGACTGAGCAGACGTTGCTCGCCAAGAGCGGCCTGCTCATTCAGCACATTCAGTTCAGACAGAGCGGGCGGCTGCTTGAGCAGGATTTCCTCCGCCAGCACGTGGCTTTCCACCTGCATCTCACTGAGCACGATACGCAAGGTGCTGATGAAATCAGGAATACCTTTGGTCAATGCCAGGTCGATCAACTCGACGCCCGGCGGCACCGGCAAGCCCGCATCACCGATCACCAGAATGTCGCCATGGCCCAGGGAGGCGATCACCCGCGACAGTGCGATATTGAGCAGAGGGGTCTTTTTCATAAAGGTACAAAACCTTGAACGTCATGCAGCGTAGGAATGGAGGGTTGCGCACCGGCACGGGTGACTGACAATGCTGCCGCGACCTGGCCAAAACGGATGGCCTCGGCTTCACTTTTACCGCTGGCCAGGGCTGCTGCGAAACCACCGACAAAGGTATCGCCGGCAGCCGTGGTATCCAACGCCTTGACCCTGGGCGCCACCAAGTGCTCAAAGCCTTTGCCATCCGCAAACAATGCGCCTTGGGCGCCGAGGGTGATAATGACTTTGCCCGCCCCGGCCTTGATGAGTTGTGTGGCAGCCACTTTGGCGCTGTCCAGAGAATCGACTGTCACACCGCTCAGTGCGGTGGCTTCGCTTTCGTTGGGAATCAGATAGTCGACCGAGGCGTACCAATCGGCAGGCAACGGCGCGCTGGCCGGCGCCGGATTAAGGATTACCGTCTTGCCCAGCTCACGGCCGCGCTTGAGGGCATACGCCACGGTATCCATCGGCACTTCAAGCTGGCAGATGATCACATCGGCGGCCTGCAAAACCGCATCAGACGCCTGCAGTGATGCGGGCGTCAGTTCGCCGTTGCTGCCGGCGACAATCACAATCGCGTTCTGGCTGCTGTCATCCACCACGATCAACGCCACGCCGCTGGAACCGTCCACGGTGCTGACGGCCTGGCAATCGATACCTTCCACCAGCAATGCACCACGCAACTCAGTGCCGTAGGCGTCGGTGCCAACACAGCCGATCATCGCCACGCTTGCCCCCAGTCGCGCCGATGCCACGGCCTGGTTGGCACCCTTGCCGCCCGGCACCGTGGAAAACGTTTGGCCGATCAAGGTCTCACCGGCGCGGGGCAGCCGGCTGGCGCGGGTGACCAGGTCCATGTTCAAGCTGCCTACTACCACTACTTTTGCTGGCATACATCAGTACTCATCAATTCGGTTCAGCGGTATTGCGCGAACACGCCGGCGACGGGCGCCGTCGACTCGCGCAATACGATGCTCGGCGTCACGATGCGTTGATCGATCGGCAGTTGGGGTGTTGCAATACGTCGCAGTAAAAGCTCGGCGGCCATCTCGCCCAGTTGCAGGATCGACTGGCCGACCGTGGTCAGCGCCGGGTAAACGTAGCGGCCCATTTGAATGTCATCGAAACCGATCACCGACAGCTCGCCCGGCACGCGGATATTGCGTTCGGCTGCGGCACGCAACACGCCGAAGCCGATCATGTCGTTACTGGCAAAAATCGCACTGGGCGGGTTTTCCGCAAGCAATTGCACGGCAGCAGCATAACCGCCGGTGCTGGTGAAGTCGCTTTCCTGCGTGCGATTGGCCAGCACTTCCACGCCTGCCTCATGGAGCGCGCGGTGGTATCCCGCCAGGCGCATTTGCGCGACACGGGTATGGGCCGGGCCGCCGATGCAGGCGATGTCGCGGTGCCCCAGCTCCAGCAAGTGCCGGGTCGCCAGGTAAGCGCCCTCCTCATGGTCGATACGCACCAAGTCGACATCAATGCCGTCCAGCGCCCGGTCGACAATCACCATGGGCGTGCGCACCGCGCTCAACCCGGCGGCGAGGCCGCTGTCATCGCCGCCCACTGAAGTCACGATCAAGCCGTCGATGCGTTTTTCCAGCAACACCCGCAAATAGCTGCGCTGCTTTTCTGCGTTGTCGTCGGAGTTGCACAGGATCACGCAGTAGCCGTTGCGCTCGCAGTAATCCTCGATGCCCCGCGCCAGCTCGGCAAAGTACGGGTTGAGGCTGTTGGGCACCAGCAAACCAATGGTGGCCGTGGTCTTGGCCTTGAGCGAGCGTGCGACGGCGCTAGGCACATAGTCGAGCTGCTTGATAGCGGCTTCGACCTTGACCCGTACCGGTTCGCTCACTGGGCGCGTCTTGTTCACCACGTGGGACACAGTGGTGTAGGAAATTCCCGCAAGCGCCGCCACATCCTTGATCGTTGCCATGGCTCAGGCGCGCCGACTGGCGCGTTGGCTGCGGTACGTGTCGAGGACCACCGCAATCACGATCACGGCACCAGTAATGATGCGCTTGGTGGGCTCGGTGGCGCCGATCTGTGCCAGGCCGGCGGCCAATACCGAGATAATCAACACACCAAAAAAGGTACTGATTACCGAACCACGCCCGCCCATCAGGCTGGTGCCGCCGATCACCACGGCGGCGATCACTTGCAGCTCCAGGCCGGAGCCGGCGTTCGGATCTGCGGCTTCCAGGCGCGAAATCTGGAACAACGCGGCCACGCCGGCCAGCAGACCCATCAGGCTGAACACCAGAATCTTGTAGGGCTTTGGATTAATCCCCGCCAGCCGCACGGCTTCCTCATTGGTGCCGATACCGATCAGGTAACGGCCAAACACGGTACGCGTCAGTACAAGCTGCGCAACGATGATCACCAGCAAGGCAATGATGAAGGACGGTGAAATACCGAACGCAATCGGGTTGGACAGCCAGGCAAACGAATCACCGATGTAGGCCGTGCGCGACCCCGTCATCTGGTACGCCACACCGCGAGCCATTTCCAACACACCGAGGGACACGATAAACGACGGGATTCGCCAGGCCACGGTGATCGAGCCAGTGATAGTGCCGGCCAACGCGGCGCAACCCATGCCGAGCAGCGCGGCGGGCAATACGCTCCAGCCCCATCCAAGAATCGCCACGCTGACGGCCGACGCCGCCAACGCCAGGACCGAACCTACCGACAGGTCGATACCGCCGATGATCAGGATGAACGTCATGCCCACCGCCAGCACCATCAGGTCCGGGATCTGGTTGGCCAGGGTGCTGAAGGTGTCATAGGACAGGAAGTGGTCGCTGAGCACCGAAAACAGCGCAATCATCGCGAGCAAGGCACCCGCCAGCCCCAGATAGGTACCCAGGCCGTAGAAGTTGCCGCCAGTTTTACCGGGGGTCGTTGTGGTTTTCATGGGGTATCCCTAAGCACTGCATCGTTGAGCAGCGCATCACGTTTCTGATAGCCGGCAAAGGCGGCGGCGAGCAATTCGTCCTGGGTCCAGCTGTCGCGCTCGAAGGTCTCGATCAAGCGCCCGGCAGAGAGCACGCCGATGCGGTCGCAGATGAGCATGAGTTCACGTAAGTCGCTCGATACCACCACCAGCGCTTTGCCCTGGCGGGTCAATTCACCGAGCAAGGCATAAATGTCGAACTTGGCACCCACGTCGATACCGCGCGTGGGCTCGTCGAACAACATCACTGAGCAATCGCGCTCCAGCCAGCGGCCAATTACCACTTTCTGCTGGTTACCGCCGGACAGTTCCGACACCAATTGCGCCGGGCTGGAACTGCGGATACGCATGGCGTCAATCTGGCGCTTGGCCAACGCGGTTTCGTCGCGGCTGTTTACCACGCCGCCGCCAGAGATCTCCGGCATGTTGCCCAGAGCAATATTGGCGCTGATGGACTGGGTCAGCAGCAGGCCTTCGCCCTTGCGGTCTTCCGTGATCAGGGCGATGCCGTGCCTCACTGCATCCACCGGCGAGCGAATGCTCACCACCTGGGCCGGTGAGCCCAAGGCCACGGTGCCGCTGTCGGCCAGGTCAGCACCGAAGATCAAACGCAGCAATTCGGTACGGCCAGCGCCGATCAGGCCGGAAATGCCATAGATCTCGCCCACACGCACCTCAAAGGACACGTCGCGGACTTTGTCCGAGCGGCTCAGACCTTTGACGGTCAGGGCCGGGCCACCAATGCTGCGCGGCCCCAGGTCAATGTGTTCACCCAGCTCGCGACCGACCATCAAAGTGACCAGTTGCTCGCTGTTGTAATTGGCCATCGGCTCGACGCAGACCAGTTTGCCGTCGCGCAATACCGCAATGCGTTGGGCGACGCGGGCCAACTCTTCCAGCCGGTGCGAAATGTAGATAATCGCCACGCCCCGAGCCTGCAGGCGGGTGATTTGTTCAAACAGCATCTCGACTTCACGGGCCGTGAGCATGGCCGTGGGTTCGTCGAGGATCAGTACGTGGCAGTCGCCAATCAGGTTGCGGGCAATCTCGACCATTTGCTGATGGCCGATACCCAGGCTACCGACCAGCGTGTCCGGGTCGATGGCATCCAGGCCGACCTGGGCCATCGCCTCGATCGCCGCTTTGCGCAGTTGCTTGCGGCTGATCCAGCCACAGTGGCTGGGCAGGTTATCCAGGAACAGGTTTTCGGCCACGGTCAGCGTCGGCAGCAGGTTGAGTTCCTGCATGACCATGCGCACGCCCAGCGCCTCAGCCTGGGTACGGCTGGCGGGACAGTAATCCTGACCATTGAATTGCATGTGCCCGGTGGTCGGCGTGACCAACCCGCCGATGATCTTCGACAAGGTGCTTTTGCCTGCGCCGTTCTCACCGGTCAGCGCCAGCACCTCCCCTCGGTTGAGCGTAAGGGTGATGTCGGACAGAACCGGTTGGGCATAGGTCTTACCGATACCGCTGACCGAGAGGACAGCGTTCGGGGCGGAAGATGACATAGGAAAATCTCCAGGCGCCCGCTCAGAGCGAGCGGGCGCTGTTGGGTACCGCCAGGATTACTTCTTGAAGACGAGTTCGACCGGGGTTTCGATCACGCCGTCTTTGGCATCGACTTTCTCACCCTTGACCAGCTTGAGCGCATTCTGGATACCGAACACTGCTTGCTGGGCAGCCGCCTGGTCGGCAGTCGCCAGGACACGGCCGTCCTTCAGCATCGGCTTGATCGCTTCGATATTGTCGTAACCCACGACCATTACCTTGCCCGCCTTGCCTGCCGCACGTACGGCGGAGACGGCGCCCAGGGCCATGTTGTCGTTACCGGCCAACAAGGCCTTGAGGTCCGGGTATTCGCTCAGCATGGCCGAGGCGACTTTCTGGCCCTGGTCAATTTCCCAGTTGCCGGATTGGGTGGAAACGATCTTCATACCGGCAGCGTCCATCGCATCCTTGTAGCCGGCGGTGCGCTGCTGGGCGTTGGTGGTGGTCGGTACGCCTTCAATGATGCCGACCTTGTCGCCTGCCGTCAGTTGCTTGGCCAGGTAGTCGCCCACCAGTTTGGAGCCTTTGCGGTTGTCAGGGCCGACGAAGGGAATCTCGAGATTTTTGCTTTTCAACACGCCCGGGTCCAGGCGGTTATCGATGTTGACGATCTTGATACCGGCGTCAGAGGCTTTTTTCAGCACGGTGACCAGCGCCTTGGAGTCAGCAGGCGCGATGACGATGGCGTTTACCTTGGCAAGGATCATTTGATTGACAATGTCGATCTGCGCGCTGGTATCGGTTTCGTTCTTGATGCCGTTGGTGATCATGTCGAAATCGGCGGCGTGGTCTTTCTGGTACGTCTTGGCACCGTCTTGCATGGTGACGAAGAATTCGTTGGCGAGGGACTTCATCACCAGGCCAACCTTGGGTTTGGCGGCGGTGTCAGCGAATGCGGAGGACAGGGGTAAAGCGGCGGATGCGGCAGCAAGCACAGCGACAGCAAGAAGACGTCCAGCAAATGGCAGCTTCATGGGTTCACTCCGATCTTATGATTATTGTGAGCAACGCTTGCACCGAAGAATGCTTCGGCAACCCTCCCACCCGGGTGGCTGATAAGAGCCTTCACAGCGCTCTTGAAGTACGCCGTGAAACATCTCGCAAACGTTTGCGTTGGTCGAACTATGAGAACCTTGTCGAGATTTGTCAACGGTAGAACACTCCCTTTCATGCAAGGCCTCTAGCTCCTGGCCTTCCGTGCGGCGAAAGGACGTTATTAAACATTTCCCCCACCGTTTCGTCCTCTGAAACAACAGACTTCAACAGGCGACCCAGGATTTTCTGGTGATCATTTTCGGACAACCGAACGCAATCGCGCAGCTTGTTCGGAAAGCCGGACAGCCGCATCACCCCACCTGTCAGCCATCCAATAATAATCGTTATAAATCAATAAGTTATTTTATATCCGCAAACACAATCAGCCTGGTACAGATCCTGCTCCTACCCAGCACCTCGTGGCATTCAGAATCGCCCGGGCGCTCTAGATGAACCTGCTACAGCACTCATCAAAAACCAGAGAGAAAAATAATGAAATCTGCACTGAAGAATTTTGTTCCGGGCGCGTTAGCCCTGCTGCTGCTGTTCCCCGTTGCCGCTCAGGCAAAAGAAGTCGAATCCAAGGCCAAGCTGGCCAACGTGGTGATCCTCGCCACTGGTGGGACCATTGCCGGCGCTGGCGCCAGCGCCGCCAACAGTGCCACTTACCAGGCGGCCAAAGTCGGTATCGAGCAATTGATCGCCGGTGTTCCTGAGCTTAGCCAGATCGCCAATGTGCGTGGCGAGCAAGTGATGCAAATTGCGTCCGAAAGCATCAACAACGAAAACCTGCTGCAACTGGGTCGCCGGGTCGCCGAACTGGCCGACAACAAAGACGTGGATGGCATCGTGATCACCCACGGTACCGACACCCTGGAAGAGACGGCCTACTTCCTGAACCTGGTAGAAAAAACCGACAAGCCAATCGTAGTGGTCGGCTCCATGCGTCCGGGCACCGCCATGTCGGCCGACGGCATGCTCAACCTGTACAACGCCGTGGCTGTAGCCGGCAGCAAAGACGCGCGCGGTAAAGGCGTGCTGGTCACCATGAACGACGAGATCCAATCGGGTCGCGACGTCAGCAAGATGATCAATATCAAGACCGAAGCCTTCAAGAGCCCTTGGGGCCCGCTGGGCATGGTGGTCGAAGGCAAGTCCTACTGGTTCCGCTTGCCTGCCAAGCGCCACACCATGGATTCGGAATTCGACATCAAGACCATCAAAAGCCTGCCCGATGTGGAAATCGCCTACGGCTACGGCAACGTAAGCGACACCGCCTACAAAGCCCTGGCCCAGGCTGGCGCCAAAGCCATCATCCATGCCGGTACCGGCAATGGTTCGGTGTCGTCCAAAGTGGTGCCTGCGCTGGTGGAACTGCGCAAGCAGGGCGTGCAGATCATTCGCTCTTCCCACGTGAATGCCGGCGGCATGGTGTTGCGTAATGCCGAGCAGCCAGACGACAAATATGACTGGGTTGCTGCCCTCGACCTGAACCCGCAGAAAGCGCGGATCCTGGCGATGGTTGCCATGACCAAGACCCAGGACAGCAAAGAACTGCAACGAATCTTCTGGGAATATTGATTCCTGACTGTATAGGTGGCGAGGGAGCAAACTCCCTCGCCACAACAACCTCGCTATTCCTCTCTCCCCGCCCTACACCTAACTCCCTAATTCGTTGTCAGACGAACTTCTTGAATTTTAAGCAGTTGCGAAATTGCCCACAGTTAAATACTGTATGCACATACAGCTTACCAAGGAGTATTCCGTGGCAAAATCCTCTTCCGCAGCGCCCACCCCGCCTGATGCCTACACACGCCTGGCAACTCGCGTGCAAAAAATCATCAATTCCACCAACGCGCAAAAAGCCAAGGCAGCCTTGCTCTTCCGTTTGCCGGAAGAACCGGAAGACGAGTGGCAGCGTTTACTGGAAGAAATCGCGGAGAACGACAACGTCACCCTCGCCTATCGAGATGATGGTGGCGTGCAGATTTTCTGGGTTGTGCCGAAGGAAGATTGATTGAATGAGTGCCCGTTTTATTGCTGTGTGTTGCCTGCTTTTTGCCGTTACCGCTCATGCGCAGGCACCCAGAACCTTCAGTGAAGCCAAGAAAGTCGCCTGGACACTCTACGCCCCGCAATCCACCGAGTTCTATTGCGGCTGCAAGTACAGCGGCAACCGCGTGGACTTGAAAGCCTGCGGCTATATCCCACGCAAAAACGCCAGCCGCGCCGCACGCATCGAGTGGGAGCACATTGTTCCGGCCTGGCAGATTGGGCACCAGCGTCAGTGCTGGCAGGATGGCGGGCGCAAGAACTGCACGCGCCATGACGACGTGTTCAAGCGTGCCGAAGCAGACCTGCACAATTTGGTACCGAGTATCGGCGAGGTCAACGGCGACCGAAGCAACTTCAGTTTTGGCTGGCTGCCGGTGCAAAACGGGCAGTACGGTTCATGCCTGACCCAAGTGGATTTCAAGGCAAAGAAGGTGATGCCGCGCCCGTCCATTCGCGGGATGATCGCGCGCACCTACTTCTACATGAGCAAACAATACGGCTTGCGCTTGTCGAAACAGGATCGCCAGTTGTACGAAGCCTGGAACAAGACCTACCCGGTACAAACCTGGGAACGCCAGCGTAACCAGACGGTGGCGTGCGTGATGGGGCGTGGCAATGAGTTTGTCGGCCCGGTCAATCTGAAAGCCTGCGGTTGAGCAGGGGCGGCTCTGCCGCCCAAGCGGCCCGTTACTGCGCGGGCTGGTGCTCGATGATCTCGGACACCGTGTCGGTTTTCTTGGCACGGGCCATCTTTTCGTTAAGCAGCGTCTGCTTTGCCTCAGCTTCGGCCCTGGTTGCAAACGGCCCCAGCAGCACGTCGTCCTTGCCGTCGACTTTCACGATATAAAAATTGAAACCATGTTCGAGCAACCAGGCGGTCAGGTCGGTGATCGCCTGGAGTTTGTGGTCAGGCGGACCGACTCGCAGGTCCCACTCCTGAGCAGCAATCGCGCCGGTCTGTGGCTGACTTTCGGTAACGGCGGGCTTGGCCTTGGGGGCGTCGACAGGTTTACCCTCACCGCAGCCGGCCAACGCCAACACCGCAATTGCCATCGCTACTTTACGCACTGCCCTGCTCCTTTAAGGATAAAGAGGCGACTTTATCATTCACTGTCTATTCTGGCCGTCATAAACGTTGGCTTAAACAATGCGAATGATGTATCCCAGACCTGTATGATGCCGCCATGGGAATTAATGTCGCCTCTATGCGTCCTAAAAGAGGCAGTCACAGGGAAGCGCTTAGCAGTAAGCTACACACATCCGACACCTGCCCTGTTTGAAACATGTGTCCTAAAAGCAATCAAGGAGAAGTCCATGCTTATACTCACCCGCAAAGTCGGTGAAAGCATAAACATCGGTGATGACATTACGATCACCATCCTCGGCGTCAGCGGCCAGCAAGTACGAATCGGCATCAACGCGCCCAAGGATGTTGCCGTGCATCGCGAGGAGATCTACCAGCGCATCCAGGCCGGCCTGACTGCTCCGGACAAAAACCAGACGCCTTGAAGCACCCTCAGTAGCCAGCCCTTTCGTTCAGGTAACGGCTGGCGAAAACCTCTTTGAACTGTTCTTGGGTTAAGGGCACGACCCGTTTTTTAGTGTCAGCCCACCGCGCTCTGCAAGTACAACAAGCCATCAGCGCCGCGTTGCACCTGCACCTGTTCATACCCTTCAATCGATGGATGCTCAGTGAGCATGGGCTTGAGGTGCGTCGACGTGACGACCAGCACATCCGCTCCAGCCGCCTCCCCCGCACGAATCCCCACCGTCGCATCTTCAAACACCAGGCAGTCCTGCACCGACACACCCAGGCGTTGCGCACCCAGCACATAACAGGCGGGGTTCGGCTTGCCGATGGCCACGTCTTCAGCCGTGACCAGCACCGCCGGCGGCGTAATGCCCGCAGCCTT
The DNA here is from genome assembly GCF_009764655.1 of Pseudomonas sp. PB105. Taxonomy (NCBI): domain Bacteria; kingdom Pseudomonadati; phylum Pseudomonadota; class Gammaproteobacteria; order Pseudomonadales; family Pseudomonadaceae; genus Pseudomonas; species Pseudomonas sp. PB105. The sequence goes on along the minus strand of NZ_RWIO01000066.1, from coordinate 86,764 downwards.
CAACCGACGTAATGCCAACGCCTTCGGTGCAGAGGTGACCAGCGCCCACTGATCACCGGGCACGTTATTAAGAAACTCGACAGCACCGGAAATCGCCACAACGCCGTCCACGTCATTGATTTCCGCCTCGGTAATCCACTGCGCTTCAACCTGTGGATCGACACCGGGCAATGCCTGGCGCGTGATCGTGTCAATTGCCCGCGCACCATGAATGGTGGTCAGGAAGGCCGCTACATCCAGCCGATGGCGTTCAGCCCAGGTGCTCCAAACGCGCTCGGCGGCGGCGATGGAGTTGAGCAGGGTTCCGTCCATATCGAACAAGAAGGCGTGGTAAGGGCGGGCAAGTACGGCTGAACCTCGGATAGACACTGCAGGGCTTCCTCGTGAGCTGAAACGAATAATCGGCCCGTTGCAATCTACGGATCACCTCCTGAGTTGTAAACGCTGATGCCAGCACCGCGAGGCAATCATTACAAACTTGTCATCATCCTGTTGGTTGGCTGTACGCGGCCGCGGGTTACCGTGAACGCACTGGCACGACTCAATGCGCCAACGACAATTGATCCGGCTACACTGGCGCCAGTATTGAATCAGGGCATTTCCCATGAACATCCTCGTTATCGAAGACGAACCCAAGGCCGGCAATTACCTGCTCAACGGCCTCCAGGAGTTGGGCCACTCGGTCAGCCTGGCCCGGGATGGCGTGGACGGCCTGCACCAAGCGCTGGAAACGCCGTTCGACGTGATTGTGCTCGATGTAATGATGCCGAAAATGGACGGCTGGGAAGTTCTGCGTCGCCTGCGTAAGAACGCCGATACTCCAGTGATTTTTCTGACGGCGCGCGACGATATTGCCGACCGCATCAAAGGCCTGGAACTGGGTGCCGATGACTACCTGATCAAGCCCTTCTCCTTCGCCGAGCTGGTAGCACGCCTGCGCACCCTGAACCGTCGCGGCCCGAGCCGGGAAGAAGAGCACCTGCAGATCGCTGACCTGCACATCGACGTAATGAAACGCCGCGTCACACGCGCCGGTACACGCATCACCCTGACCAATAAAGAGTTCGCCCTGTTGCACCTGTTTGCCACTCACCAGGACCAGGTACTGTCGCGTTCGTTGATTGCCTCGCGGGTGTGGGACATGAACTTCGACAGCGATACCAACGTGGTGGACGTGGCCGTGCGGCGCCTGCGCCTGAAAATCGACGACCCGTTCCCGCTCAAGTTGATCCACAGCGTGCGGGGCATTGGCTACCGTTTCGATACCCAGCCATGACCCACCGCCGTCATTATTCCCTGACCCTGCGCCTGGCCGTGATCTTCGCCCTGCTCGCCTTTGCCCTGCTCGCCACCCTCGGCGTGGTGCTGTACCGGGAGCTGGAGCGCGAGCTGATCCTGAGCGACGACGTGCAATTGATTTCCCGGGTGAATCAACTGCGCAACCTGCTCAACGACAGCAACACACTGGACCTGATCAGGACCAAGCCGGAACTGTTCCAGAACATGCTGGGCAACCGCGAATCCGTGCTGAGCATCGCCGCGCCCGGCCAAAAGCCGCTGCTGCTGGTGAACCCCGGCAACATCGAGCTGCCAGCCATCAAGCCAGTCCCCAAAGACCACATCCTCACACTGAACGACGTGCAACACCTGCCCGGTGTGAATGGCGTGCCCTTCTCCACCCTGGCCGCGTCCATCGACTCCGGCGACCTGGGCAGCCTGCAAGTCACCAGCGGGCGCCTGATGACCGAGCGGACCGCCCTGCTCGCCAGCTACCGGTTGAGCGTGTATCTCCTGGCGAGCGTTGCCGCGATCCTCCTCGCACTGGCCGGCTACCTGTTGGTGCATCGCGGCCTGCTGCCCTTGCGTCGGCTGGCTCGACACGCTCAAGGCGTCGGCGTCGGCAACCTGGCCGAACGCCTCGACAGCCAGGGAGTACCGAAAGAACTGCTGCCGATGATCGACTCGTTCAACACCATGCTTGAGCGCCTCGCCAAGGGCTTTGCGCAACTGGGGCAAGTGTCTACCGACATGGCCCACGAACTGCGCACGCCGATCAACAATCTCCTGGGGGAAACCCAGGTCGCCCTGCAACAGAACCGCAGCATCGAAAGTTATCAGCAGCTCTTGGCCTCCAATGTCGAAGAGCTTGAGCGCCTGGCGCGGATGCTCGACAACATGCTGTTCCTGGCCCGCACCGACCCGGCCAGCGCCCTGCGCCAGCGCCAGGAACTGAGCGCGGCGGATGAAGTGGCGCGTATCGCCGATTACTTTGAAGGCGTGGCAGGCGACGCAAACATCAGTATTCGTGCCGAGGGCGAAGGTGTGATCTGGGCCGAACCAATGCTGCTGCGCCGTGCCCTGGCGAACCTGTGCGCCAATGCCATCAAATACGGCGCACCAGCGTCCGAGTTAGTGATCCAGACAATTGCGGACGCCGAAGGCATCTACCTTAAGGTCACAAATCAGGGTGAAACCATTGCGACGGAACATTTATCGCGGCTGTTCGAACGGTTTTACCGGGTGGATGAGTCACGGGAGCGTTCGGCCCAGTCCAATGGCCTGGGCCTGTCGATTGTGGCGACCATCATGCAGCTGCATAACGGTCGGTACAGCGTCAGCAGCGAGGCAGGCGAGACCTGTTTCGAACTGTTTTTCCCGGCCCGCGAGTTCAATCAAGGGCGCCATTGAGGACTTCATAGATGATGCCCGTCGCAATGGCGACCAATATCAGGTCGGTGCCTGCCTGCTGCCACTCGTACCCATCGTAACGGGGCAAGTGGCCCAGTAAGCGGCCATCCAGTTTCTTCGCAATGCCCGGCGGCAGCGGCTTGCCCCGTGCCAGGTTTTTCTGGATGCCAGGGGGCAACGCCGGCCCAGGGCGCCAGTAGTCGCGATAGCCACCCAACACATTCAGCACGCTTCCACGATCGACACTGGGGCCATGGTTGCCCGACCCACCTTTGCCTTTGGGTTTGTCATGCCCCTGGCCGCCTTGGTTATTGCCTTTATTGTTACCTTGCCCCTTGCCATTGCCGGGATCCGCCAGCGCCATGCCGCCACCGGCAAACAGGACCAGCGACAGCGCGACTGACACGAACTTGGACGACTTGATCATGGCGATTACCCAAGGCTGAAACGTAGTTGAACTGTAGTCGAAGTTGCCAAAGCACGCGCACCGTTGCGAACCCGTAAACCTCGTAACCATGACCGTTCAAGGGCATGGGGTTCAGGCGCAGGAGGGGGATTGGCGCTGGTGGAGGTGTATCGATTGCCCAAGGGGGCGGGAGCAAGTGTGTTGAACCGTTGATAAATACAGCAGCTCAACACACTTTGCGGCAATCAGGCGGTGGTGCTGACCATCGAGCCCGACGTGCTGCCACCCTCTGCGGTGACAGCTTGCAATAGCGCCGAAGTCACCGTCTGCAACGCGGCAGAAGTGCCTGCAATTTGCGTTTGAGCCGCCGCCACAGCGGCAGCCTTGGCGTCTGCGCTCTGGTTGCTGGACTGGGCTTTCTGCAAGGCTTGCTGCTCTGCTTGAAGTTGCTTCTGCAACTGTTCGATCTGCTTTTTCAACTCTTTGACGGTATCTGACTCCGTCGAACTGGATGACGCCTGACTACCGCCGCCTGCACCCGCCGCACTTTTAGTCTCAGTGCTTGCGCCAGCAGTGGCGCTGCTGGCGGTAGCCGTGCTTTCGGTGGTCGCGGCATCCATCGAGCTGACAGTGCTTGGAGTGCTTGCTACGGAAGCGGTAGTGCTAATGTTGATAAGCATGCCAAATGTCCGAGTGTTGGAGGTTTGCGCCCTTTATCGGCCTGGCATTCAAATACTTTAGACAGCCCTTGATGCTTAGTCGCAACCGCCGAAAAGAGCCAACATGGAGTAAGCGCAGAATTGCCGTACTGAGCTGGAGGTTTTACAAACGTTTTGCAAATCGCAGACAACAAAAAAGGGCCCACCTTTCGGTGAGCCCTTCTAGACCGCCCAGCAGAGCGGATTTTGTTTGGTAGGCGCGATTGGACTCGAACCAACGACCCCCACCATGTCAAGGTGGTGCTCTAACCAACTGAGCTACGTGCCTGCTGTGAGGCGGCATTCTACGGAATTGTGGAGGGGTGTCAACATCTTTTTTGCAGCTAACCCTATGAATATGCGAATTTTTTATTTGCGACCGACATACCGGCATTTTTCGGGTGGCTGGCAGGCAATTTTCAACTCAGGTAGGATCGGCGCACTCGTAAAAAATATAAAACAGAGGTTCCAGGATGGCGAACACCCCCTACCCCCAGTCGTATTACGCCGCTTCCGCGAATGCCGTTCCGCCGCGCCCGATGCTGCAGGGTGACGTCGAAACCGACGTGTGTGTAATTGGTGCCGGCTATACCGGCCTCTCCAGTGCGCTGTTTCTGCTGGAAAACGGCTTTCGCGTGACGGTGCTGGAAGCCGCCAAGGTGGGCTTTGGTGCGTCGGGCCGTAATGGCGGGCAAATCGTCAACAGCTACAGCCGCGATATCGATGTGATCGAGCGCAGCGTCGGCCCTCAACAGGCACAGTTACTGGGGCAGATGGCGTTCGAAGGTGGCAGGATCATTCGCGAGCGGGTCGCCAATTACCAGATCCAGTGTGATTTAAAGGACGGCGGTGTGTTCGCAGCACTCAACAGCAAACACATGGGCCATCTGGAGTCACAGAAGCGCCTGTGGGAACGCTATGGCCACACTCAACTGGAGTTGCTGGACGAGCGCCGCATCCGCGAGGTGGTTGCCTGCGACAACTATGCGGGCGGCCTGCTGGACATGAGTGGCGGTCACATCCACCCGCTCAACCTGGCACTCGGCGAAGCAGCGGCCGTGGAATCCCTTGGCGGCACAATCTATGAGCAATCGGCGGCAGTGCGTATCGAGCGCGGCGCCAACCCGGTAGTGCATACAGCCCAGGGCAAGGTGAGGGCCAAGTTCATCATCGTCGCGGGCAATGCCTATCTAGGCAATTTGGTGCCGGAGCTGGCCGCCAAGTCGATGCCCTGCGGTACGCAAGTCATCACCACGGCGCCGCTGGGAGATGAGCTGGCCAAGACCCTCCTCCCGCAGGATTACTGTGTGGAAGACTGCAACTACCTGCTCGACTACTACCGCCTGACAAGCGACAAGCGCCTGATCTTCGGCGGCGGCGTGGTTTATGGCGCGCGCGACCCGGCAAATATCGAGGCGATCATCCGCCCGAAGATGCTCAAGGCGTTCCCTCAGCTCAAGGATGTGAAGATCGACTACGCCTGGACCGGCAATTTCCTGCTGACCCTGTCGCGCCTGCCCCAGGTGGGGCGCCTGGGCGACAACATCTACTACTCACAGGGCTGCAGCGGCCATGGCGTGACGTACACCCATCTGGCAGGCAAAGTACTGGCTGAGGCACTGAGAGGCCAGGCAGAGCGTTTTGATGCGTTTGCCGACCTGCCGCACTACCCGTTCCCGGGCGGGCAACTGTTGCGCACGCCGTTTGCGGCGCTGGGCGCCTGGTACTACGGCTTGCGGGACAAACTGGGATTCTGACAATGCCACGGGAGCCGGCGCGCCGGCTCTTGCAACACGCCATCAAATCGCAGACACAAAAAACCCCGGTCTTTCGACCAGGGTCTTTGCTATCGGATCAAAGTAGCCAGAGGCTTGCTTTGTGCTCCAAGGCGTTCAGTGGGCCTTGAGGCAGATATGGCGCAGCGGACGGGACTCGAACCCGCGACCCCCGGCGTGACAGGCCGGTATTCTAACCGACTGAACTACCGCTGCGTATCGCTTGACCAGTTGAGCAAAACACCTCAACCGTCTTTTAAACATCTGATCAATCAGCCTTGGCTGTTCAATCTCAAGCCCGACAAGTCAGACCTGGAAAATATGGCGCAGCGGACGGGACTCGAACCCGCGACCCCCGGCGTGACAGGCCGGTATTCTAACCGACTGAACTACCGCTGCGCGTCGGTGCAACCTTTAACGTTGCGTCTTACCCGAAGGTAAAACTCTCAAGAAGTGGTGGGTGATGACGGGATCGAACCGCCGACCCTCTGCTTGTAAGGCAGATGCTCTCCCAGCTGAGCTAATCACCCTTTGCTTCGTTGAGGCCGCGAAATTTACGCAGGTAGCGGACCTAAGTCAATAGCCTGCTTGAAGTTTTTCTGAAAAAGACAAAATTGCTTCAAGACTGCACTACTCGCTGTAGATCATCTTCTTGCTCATGCCGCCGTCCACCACGAACTCTTGCCCGGTGACAAACCCGGCCTGGCGCGACAGCAGCCACGCCACCATTGCCGCAACATCCTCGACCGTACCCACCCTGCCCGCCGGATGCTGGGCATGATCGGCATCAGTCAACGGCTCGGCACGCCGCGCCGCAGGATCACGAGCGTCGATCCAGCCAGGGCTGACCGCGTTCACCCGCACCTCCGGCCCCAGGCTCATGGCCAAGGCATGAGTCAGGGCCAACAAGCCGCCCTTGCTCGCCGCGTAAGCCTCGGTATCGGGTTCAGATTGACGAGCCCGAGTCGACGCCAGGTTGACGATGGCCCCGCCGTGAGCGCGCAGGTACGGCGCACAGTGCTTGGCCAGCAACATCGGCCCGCTGAGATTCACCGCCAGCACGCGATTCCAGTAAGCCAGGTCGAGGCTTTCCAGGGTGATATTGCGCGGGTCAGCCACCGCCGCGTTACACACCAACGCGTCCAGGCGGCCGAATTGTCCGAGCACTTCAGCAACGCCCTGAGCGACCTGCTTCTCGTCGGCCACGTCCATGCTGATAAACCAGGCGTTCTCGCCCAGCACCTTGGACACCTTGGAGCCGCGCTCGCGGTCCAGGTCGGTCAACACCACTTGCCAGCCTTCACTGATCAGCCACGCGGCAATCCCAAGACCAATGCCCCGCGCAGCCCCTGTGACGAGCGCGACGCGGCCGTTAGTGGCCGCTGCAGCCTCCATGGACCACTCGATCACAAGGCAGCCAGCCCGCGGGCCAGGTCTGCCTGCAAGTCGGCGACATCTTCCAGACCGACCGCGATGCGGATCAGGCTGTCGCGGATACCGGCCGCTTCACGCTCCTGCGGCGCCAGGCGCCCGTGGGAGGTGGTGCTCGGGTGCGTGATGGTGGTCTTGCTGTCACCCAGGTTGGCGGTGATGGAGATCAAGCGCGTCGCATCGATAAAGCGCCAGGCACCCTCTTTGCCGCCCTTCACCTCAAAGCTCACCACGGCACCGAAACCACGCTGCTGGCGCTGGGCCAATTCGTGCTGCGGATGGCTCTTCAGGCCGGCGTAGTGCACTTTCTCGATACCGTCCTGCTGCTCCAGCCACTCGGCCAGGGCCTGGGCGTTGGCGCAATGAGCCTTCATGCGCAGGCTGAGGGTTTCCAGGCCCTTGAGGAAGATCCAGGCGTTGAACGGGCTCAACGTCGGGCCGGCAGTGCGCAAGAAGCCCACTACTTCCTTCATCTGCTCGCCGCGACCGGCAACCACGCCGCCCATGCAACGGCCTTGACCATCGATGAACTTGGTGGCCGAGTGCACAACGATATCGGCACCCAGCTTCAGCGGCTGCTGCAACGCCGGCGTACAGAAGCAATTGTCGACAACCAGCATCGCGCCCTTGGCGTGAGCCACTTCGGACAGCGCGGCGATATCCACCAGTTCGGCCAGCGGGTTGGATGGCGACTCGACGAACAGCAATTTGGTGTTGGCCTTGATTGCTGCGTCCCAGCCGGACAGATCCGCCAGAGGCACGTAGTCCACTTCGATACCGAAGCGCTTGAAGTACTTCTCGAACAGGCTGATGGTCGAACCAAACACGCTACGGGACACCAGCACGTGGTCGCCAGCGCTGCACAGGCTCATCACCACCGCCAGGATCGCCGCCATGCCGGTGGCCGTGGCCACAGCTTGCTCAGCGCCTTCCAGGGCCGCGATGCGCTCTTCGAACGCGCGCACGGTTGGATTGGTGTAGCGCGAATACACGTTGCCCGGCACTTCACCAGCAAAGCGCGCAGCGGCGTCGGCCGCGGTACGGAACACATAGCTGGAAGTGAAGAACATCGGATCACCGTGCTCACCTTCCGGAGTGCGGTGCTGGCCGGCACGCACAGCCAGGGTATCGAAAGCTACGCCATCGAGGTCGCTGTCCAACCGACCGGCATCCCATTCCTGACTCATGCTGCCACTCCTTACTCAATTCTTTATTTAAGATACAAAACCGGCCCCTCAGGGCCGGTGTTTACTCAGTTGTTGTACAGATCGATGATCGCGCTGACCGCCTGGGTCTTGATCTTCGACGAGTCATTACGCGCCTGCTCGATCTTGTTCAGGTAGGCCTCGTCGACGTCACCGGTCACGTACTTGCCGTCGAACACGGCGCAGTCGAACTCAGCGATCTTTATCTTGCCACCGCCGACCGCTTCGATCAGATCCGGCAGGTCCTGATAGATCAGCCAGTCGGCGCCGATCAGGTCAGCCACGTCCTGGGTAGTACGGTTGTGGGCGATCAGTTCGTGGGCGCTCGGCATGTCGATACCGTACACGTTCGGGTAACGCACGGCGGGCGCTGCGGAACAGAAGTACACGTTCTTCGCACCGGCTTCGCGGGCCATCTGGATGATCTGCTTGCAGGTGGTGCCACGTACGATGGAGTCATCCACCAGCATCACGTTCTTGCCGCGGAACTCCAGCTCGATGGCGTTGAGCTTCTGGCGCACCGACTTCTTGCGTGCAGCCTGGCCCGGCATGATGAAGGTACGGCCGATGTAGCGGTTCTTCACGAAGCCTTCGCGAAACTTGACGCCCAGGTGGTTGGCCAGTTCCAGCGCAGCGGTACGGCTGGTGTCCGGGATCGGGATCACCACGTCGATGTCGTGCTCAGGACGCTCGCGCAAGATCTTGTCGGCCAGCTTCTCGCCCATGCGCAGACGCGCCTTGTAGACCGAAACGCCGTCGATGATCGAATCCGGACGCGCCAGGTAGACGTGTTCGAAGATGCACGGGGTGAGCTTCGGCGCCACGGCGCACTGACGGGTGTGCAGCTTGCCGTCTTCAGTGATGTACACCGCTTCGCCCGGCGCGAGGTCGCGGATCAGGGTGAAGCCCAGCACGTCCAGGGACACACTTTCGGACGCGATCATGTACTCGACGCCTTCGTCGGTGTGACGCTGGCCGAACACAATCGGGCGGATGCCGTGCGGGTCACGGAAGCCGACGATGCCATAGCCGGTAATCATCGCAACCACGGCATAACCACCGACGCAGCGGTTGTGCACGTCGATCACGGCGGCGAAGACGTCTTCTTCGGTCGGCTGCAGCTTGCCACGCTGTGCCAGCTCGTGGGCGAACACGTTAAGCAGCACTTCCGAATCGGAGCTGGTGTTGACGTGGCGCAGGTCAGATTCGTAAATCTCCTTGGCCAGTTGCTCAACGTTGGTCAGGTTGCCGTTGTGCGCCAGGGTGATGCCGTAAGGCGAGTTGACGTAAAACGGCTGAGCTTCGGCCGAAGTCGAGCTACCGGCAGTCGGATAACGCACATGGCCAATGCCCATGTGCCCGACCAGACGCTGCATGTGACGCTGATGGAACACGTCACGCACGAGCCCATTGTCCTTGCGCAGGAATAACCGGCCGTCGTGGCTGGTCACAATACCGGCAGCATCCTGGCCGCGGTGCTGGAGGACGGTTAGCGCGTCATACAGCGCCTGATTGACGTTCGACTTACCGACGATACCGACGATGCCACACATGCGACGCAACCCCTACTTAATGAATCTTGACTGAACACAGCTTACTGCGGCGTTTTGGCCGGCAAGAGGTGTTCCTTGAACGGAAGATCAGCGGGTACGCTGATTCCGCTGGCCAGCCACTGACTGCTCCACCCCAATATGAGGTTCTTGGACCAATCTGCAACCAATAGAAATTTTGGCACGAGTACCGACTCCTGCCACCACGAATCCTGCTGTACCGGCCCCAGGCTCAACAGCCCGACCGCCACGACCACCAGCAACGCGCCACGCGCGGCGCCGAAGGCCATGCCGAGAAATCGATCGGTCCCGGAGAGGCCAGTGACACGTATCAATTCGCCAATAAGATAATTGACCATTGCCCCCACCAGCAGCGTGGCGATGAACATGATGGCGCAGCCCGCGATGACGCGAGCCGAAGGTGTCTCTATGTATCCGGCCAGGTAGACAGACAGTGATCCACCGAACATCCAGGCTACGACTCCTGCGATGATCCACGTCAGCAACGACAGTGCTTCTTTAACGAAGCCGCGGCTTAGACTGATCAAAGCGGAGATGGCGACGATTGCAACAATCGCCCAGTCAACCCAGGTAAATGGCACGTTTGAGCCTACGGACGGATGAGGCGGCGCATTTTAGCAGAGCGCCGGGCTATCGGTAAGCGGTGATTGCGGCTGCTTTGCAAATCAATAGTTTGTGGTGAGCCAACCGGATTTCAACCCCACCACATAGGATTGCATTCCAGGCTGAAACCCGGCGAACTCAGCCGCGTTCAGGCTGGAAGCGGGTCACAAAGCCCTTGAGGTTCTGCTGACGATCCAACAAGTCCCGCAGGCGATCCGCCTCGGCACGCTCGATCAACGGCCCGATGAATACGCGATTCTTGCCATCGGCACTGCGGATATAGGCGTTATAGCCCTGGGCACGCAGCTTCTTCTGCAAGGCATCGGCACCCTCGCGATTGCCCAGGCTGGCCACCTGGATCGACCAACTGATCGGCAGGCCATTCGGGTCGATACGGCTCTGACCCACGTCCGGCTTGCCCGGCGCAGCGGGTTGCGGCGCCACCGGCTTGGGCGCAGGCACCGGAGCGGCCGGCTTGGCGACTACGACAGGCGCCGGAGCGGGCTTGACCACTGGCACGCTCGGCTGCACAGGCGTGGACGGCGCTGCAATCTCTTCATCCACAGGCACAGGCGCTTCCTCGGGCAAGGCCTGAGGCTCAGGCACCACCACCGGCTCAACCTGCACCTGTGGCAACGCCGGCGCCTCGGGCGCAGCCGGGGCCTCGACAACTACCTGGCGCTGTTCGTCCTGACGGGAAAACAGCATCGGCAGGAAAATCACCGCCAGTGCCACCAGCACCAGGGCGCCGACCATTCGCTGCTTGTATGCGCTATCCAGTAATGCCATCTGCAGCTTCCTCCGTGGAGCGCCGGGCCAACCACTCAAGCGCCTCGGCAACACAATAAAATGATCCGAACAACAGAATCTCGTCCTCGGCCGTCGCTACCGCGCACTGCGCCTCCAGGGCGGCAGTTACGCTTGCATACGACGTCACGGGCGCACCAAGGTTCTGCAACGCCACTTCAAGCTCAACAGCCGGACGGCTGCGCGGAGTGTCCAGCGGTGCTACGGCCCACGCCTGCACATTGCCCAGCAACGGCGCAACCACGCCACCCAGATCCTTATCGGCAAGCAAACCAAAAACAGCAAGACGACGCCCCGCCGGCGGCGTGCGCGCCAGGCGTTGCGCCAGGTACTCGGCCGCATGGGGGTTATGGCCCACATCCAGCAGCAGGTTCAGGCGCTTGCCTTCCCACTCGAACGCACGACGATCCAAACGCCCCACCATACGGGTCGCCAGCAACGTCGCGGCAATCTGTTCAGCCTGCCAAGGCAGATCCAGCAGCAGATAGGCTTGCAGCGCCAGCGCGGCGTTTTCCATTGGCAGGTTCAGCAGCGGCAAGTCACGCAGCTCTACTGCCTGGCCGCGAGCATCGTGCCCACGCCATTGCCAGTGTTGCGCACCAATTTCGAGATTGAAGTCGCGACCGCGCAGGAAAAACGGGCAATCCAGCTCGCGCACCTTGTCGAGCAAGGGTTGCGGCGGATCCAGGTCACCACACAATGCGGGCCTGCTCTGACGGAAAATCCCGGCCTTTTCGTAGGACACCGACTCGCGGGTATCACCCAAATAGTCAGCATGGTCCACGCCAATGCTGGTAACCAACGCCAGGTCAGCATCCACCACGTTGACCGTGTCGAGACGCCCACCCAAGCCAACTTCCAGAACGACCACATCCAACCGCGCACGCTCGAACAGCCAGAACGCCGCCAGGGTGCCCATCTCGAAATAAGTCAGGGAGGTCTCGCCCCGGCCCGCATCCAGTGCGGCGAAGGCTTCGCAGAGCTGCTCATCAGTGGCTTCGACGCCATTGAGCTGCACCCGCTCGTTATAGCGCAGCAGGTGCGGTGAGCCGTACACGCCCACTTTCAGCCCTTGGGCTTGCAGCAGCGCGGCGACAAAGGCGCAGGTAGAGCCTTTGCCGTTGGTGCCGGTCACCGTGATCACACGCGGTGCCGGCCGGCCCAACCCGAGGCGGGCCGCTACCTGTTGCGAGCGCTCCAGGCCCATGTCGATGGCGGAAGGATGCAACTGCTCAAGGTAGGCGAGCCATTCGCCCAGGGTACGCTGGGTCATAGGTTCGCAGGCACAGGCGGCACGACGATCGGCTCGACTTTAGGCGCGACGTACACCGGCGTCGGCAGGCCCATCATTTGCGCCAGCAGGTTACCCAGACGCGGACGCAGTTCGCCGCGCGGGATGATCAGGTCGATAGCGCCGTGCTCCAGCAGGAACTCGCTGCGCTGGAAACCTTCCGGCAGTTTTTCGCGAACGGTCTGCTCGATCACGCGCGGACCGGCAAAGCCGATCAGGGCTTTTGGCTCGCCGACGATCACATCACCCAGCATTGCCAGGCTGGCGGAAACGCCACCGTAGACCGGGTCGGTCAGCACGGAGATGAACGGAATGCCTTCTTCACGCAGACGCGCAAGCACCGCAGAGGTCTTGGCCATTTGCATCAGGGAGATCAGGGCTTCCTGCATACGCGCACCACCGGAGGCGGCGAAGCAGATCATCGGGCAACGGTTTTCCAGGGCGTAGTTGGCGGCGCGAACAAAGCGCTCACCGACGATGGCCCCCATGGAGCCGCCCATGAAGGAAAACTCGAACGCCGAGACCACAACCGGCATGCCCAGCAACTTGCCACTGATGGAGATCAGTGCGTCTTTCTCACCGGTCTGCTTTTGCGCGCCGGTCAGGCGATCCTTGTACTTCTTGCCGTCGCGGAACTTGAGACGGTCCACCGGCTCCAGGTCAGCGCCCAGCTCGTTACGGCCGTCGGCGTCCAGGAAGATGTCGATGCGGGCGCGGGCGCCGATACGCATGTGGTGGTTGCACTTGGGGCAAACGTCCAGGGTCTTTTCCAGCTCCGGACGGTACAGCACCGCGTCGCAGGATGGGCATTTGTGCCACAGACCTTCAGGAACCGAGCTTTTTTTCACCTCGGAACGCATGATCGAAGGGATCAGTTTGTCTACTAACCAGTTGCTCATGCTTTCTTTCTCCAGTACCGGTGGCTTGAACACAGCCCCGCGTATGCCCTTGAGCTAAATTCATATGTGGCGATGACGCCAGCTGGACGGGGTCAGACGTTCGACCTGCCATTTCCAGCCTGCACCCTCAGCCTTCCAGACAACCTGCCCGTGCAGGTTTGCCACTTCATTTCCGGGCCACCTCAGGCGGCACCGGGCTGTTTTACACAGTGGTAGTTATGGACGGCGGCAGACTGCCAGCCGTCACATCCCGCGCACAGCCTGCATAAATGCGCGAATCTTGTCGTGATCCTTGATGCCCTTGCCCTGCTCCACCCCACCGCTGACGTCCACGGCATACGGGCGAACCTGTTCGATGGCCGCCGCGACATTCGCGGGGCTGAGCCCACCGGCCAGAATGATCGGCTTGCTCAGTCCCTCGGGGATCAGCGACCAATCGAACGCTTCGCCGGTACCACCGGGTACGCCTTCGACATAGGTATCCAGCAAAATCCCGCGCGCGCCACCATAAGCTGCACACTCACCGGCGATATCGTCCCCGGCCTTGACGCGCAGCGCCTTGATGTACGGGCGTTGGTAGCTTTCACATACATCCGGGGTTTCGTCGCCATGAAACTGCAACATGTCCAGCGGTACGGCGTCCAGGGTTTCATTGAGTTCGCAACGACTGGCATTGACGAACAAACCCACGGTGGTCACGAAGGGCGGCAATGCGGCGATGATCGCCCGCGCCTGCAACACATTCACCGCTCGCGGGCTCCTGGCATAAAACACGAAACCAATGGCATCCGCTCCCGCCTCGACTGCCGCCAGCGCATCTTCTATGCGGGTAATCCCGCAAATCTTGCTGCGAACGACGGACATAGCGCAGAAACTCCAGGGTTGGACCGAGAAAGTCCCGGATGGTAACAAAAGCTTTTCCGGGCGTCAGCCGCCAAGTTCGCTGAAACCCGTGAGGAAGTGTGGCCCGATAAATCGCTGGGGCAGTTCGAACTCGTCGCGATACTCCACATCCACCAGGTAAAGGCCAAATGGATGCGCCGTCACGCCGCCGGTCCGGCGAACCCTGCTCTCCAGCACTTCCTTCGCCCACTCGACCGGGCGCTCGCCGGTGCCGATGGTCATCAGCACTCCTGCGATATTGCGCACCATATGGTGCAGAAAAGCGCCGGCGCGGATATCCAGCACGATCATCTTGCCGTGGCGGGTCACCCGCAGGTGATGGACTTCCTTGATCGGCGACTTGGCCTGGCACTGACCGGCCCGGAACGCGCTGAAGTCATGCACCCCCACCAGATGCTGCGCGGCCTCGGCCATGCGCTCGGCGTCCAGCGGGCGATGGTTCCAGGTGATTTCTTCGTTGAGGTGCGCCGGGCGGATCTGGTCGTTGTAGATCACATAGCGGTAACGCCGGGCGATGGCCTTGAACCGCGCATGAAAATGCGCCGGCATGACCTTGGCCCAACTGACGCTGACGTCATGGGGCAAATTGATATTGGCGCCCATCACCCAAGCCTTCATGGTCCGCTCGGCCTGGGTATCGAAATGCACCACCTGGCCGCAGGCATGCACCCCTGCGTCGGTACGCCCGGCGCACATCAACGACACCGGCGAATCGGCGACTTTGGACAGGGCCTTTTCCAGGGTTTCCTGCACCGTCAGCACGCCCGACGCCTGGCGCTGCCAGCCGCGATAGCGTGAACCCTTGTATTCAACGCCCAGGGCGATGCGGTAAAAGCCTGCGGCCGCCATTTCGGCGGCTGCGTTATCTATATTTGCCAAGAACTGAGAGCCTGATGAGTTGCGCAAAGGCGGCCATTATAAATGCGGCGGCCGTGTGACGTGCGCTTTTGTTCAGGATTGACGCGGACCGAATGCCAGAGGGGGCTTGCTCCCGATAGCTGTGGGGTCAGCAACTACCTGTGCTGAATGGCCCGGCGCTATCGGGGGCAAGCCCCCTCCCACCTGTGTGTTGTATCAGCCGTCAAATTCTACCGAGCATTTCCTTGGCCTCGCCGCGCTGAATCTCATCGCCTTCGGTGAGCACTTCGGAAAGGATATCCCGCGCTCCGTCCGCATCGCCCATGTCGATATAGGCTTGGGCCAGGTCCAACTTGGTAGCGACCTCATTGGTGCCAGACAGGAAGTCGAACTCAGGCTCATCGCCGCCAAGCGCCGCATCTTCAGCCGTGAAAGAAGGCTCGATGGAGGGATGTTCCAGGCTCTGGGACAGGCGATCCAGCTCGGCGTTGACATCGTCCAGCTCCGAGGCGAAAGCATCAGGCTTGGCCGCCGTTTGCGGCTCGTCCGCCAGGGACAGATCAAAATCTTCCGGCAGATCGAAGTCATCCAACGCTGCAGGCTTCAGCGTAGGCGGTTCGACAGCTGGAACGTCGTTCATCTGATCTTCAAGGCCAGACAGGAAGTCATCGTCGGACTGCGTTGACGACGGCGCATCCAACTGCAGGTCCAGGTCAAAGTCAGACAGGTCATCCGAGGCCGGCTTGGCGGCGGTTTGCTCTTTCAGAAGCGACTCGAACGTCTGTTGATCGTCCTTTATCTCGGCCGGTGAGGCAGCCTCCAGATCGTCCAGGCTCAGATCAAAATCACTGTCAAAAGCCTCCGGCTCTGGTGCAGCCGGCTTGTCTTCGAGCAGATCCTTGACGTACTGAGCATCCAGTGCCGCCGCAGCAACCGCCGCACTGACACCTGCCGCCAATACGGCCATCGCCGGGAAGCGCGCTTTGAGCTGCTCGACCTGGGCATGGTTTTCACCATTGGCCACGAGTTGGCGCTCCTGGGTTACGAAGCCGTCCTTGTCGCTTTGCAGGCCATAGACTTCCATCAGCTTCAAACGCAAGTCGCTGCGCTTGGGCTCGTGCTTGATCGCTTGCTCCAACACATCGGCAGCCTGGTTCAGGTGACCACGGTCGATATGGGACTGGGCTTGCGCCAAGGCATCGTTGGCATTCTGCGGGGCCACGGCAACAGCCAGTGGCGCGAGCACGGAGGCGACCGTTGGTACAACCACAGCAGGCTCAGCCACTGGCGCGGGCGCCGGAGCAGCGGCCAGCTTGACGTTCGGTGGCGGCACCTCAAGGCCCTCGAAACTGTCCGACGGCAGGTCGTGCTCGATATCCGAGGTGAATTCCGGTTCTTCGGCCAGCGCTCGCGCCATGCGCAGGTGCTTTTCCTCTTCGCGACGGGCGTTGCGATGGCGCGCCCACAGCAGCAGGAGCAACAAGACCACCAGGCCCGCTGCCCCCCCGATAACAGAGAGGACAACCGGGTTGGTCAGCAGGTCGTTGAACTTGCCTTCCGGGGCCTCGGCCTCGGTGGTGGCGACCGGTTTGGCCGCTTCCGGCGCGGGTGCCGGAGCGTCCGGTGTCGGCGCTGGCGCAGCGGTCTGTGCGGGGGCTGCCGGAGTGGCCGCCGGGTCGCTGGCCAGCTGTGCAGGCATCGCTGTCACCGCCGTCGCCGGGTCGCCTTTCTCCGCCTGCAAACGAGCCAGTTGATCGTTCTTCAGTTGAATCAGCTTTTGCAGTTTATCCAGCTGGCTTTGCAGGTCCGCCGCACGACTCTTGAGTTCCTCGTTATCACGGCGAGTGGTATCCAACTGCTCCTGGGTCATCGCCAGCTTGTCGCTCAGGCCCTGGCTGTCGCCGGCCTTGCTCTTGCCGCCCTTCTTGGCGGCTTCTGCCGAGACCAGGCTCAGCTTGTCCTGGGCATTGGTGGTCGAGGGCGCATTACCGGCCTGGGTACGCTTGGTGGCGTCCAGTTGTTGCTTGCCTGCGGCCTGATTGGAGGCCGTGCGACGCCCCTGGCGCCAGGCATCATTCTGCGCCCGGACTTCGGCAATCGCCTGGGGTTGCGGCAGTGCGGTGCTTTGTACGGTGTCCGGCAGGCGTAGCACCTGGCCGGTTTTCAAGCGGTTGATATTGCCGTCGATGAAGGCGCCGGGGTTCAGCGCCTGGATAGCCAGCATGGTCTGCTGTACCGAACCGCCATTGCGGTGCTTCTCGGCGATTTCCCAAAGGGTGTCGCGGGAGGTCGTGGTGTGCTGGGCCGGCTTGCTCGCAACAGGCGCGGCGCTGGCAGGTGCGCCCAAGCGTGGGGCTGGCGCCGCTGCGACCGGGGCCGGGGCAGACTGGTCAAATTTGGCCGGATCGAGCAGCACACTGTAGTCGCGCATCAATCGACCGTTTGGCCATTGCACCTGCAGCAGGAAACGCACATAGGAATCAGGCAGCGGCTTGCTGGAGGTGACACGCACCACGCTGCGACCATTGGCGTTGATCACCGGGGTAAATGTCAGGTCATTGAGGAATGCCTGGCGATCGACGCCAGCATCCACAAACGCCTGGGAGGACGCCAGGCTAGGCGTGATCTCGGACGCTGTGAGGCCGCCGACATCGAGCAATTCGATTTCCACCGACAAGGGCTGGTTCAACTTCGACTTGAGGGTCATTTCCCCCAGCTGCAGCGCCTGCGCCATACCGGAGGACAGCGCCGAGGCGGCCGCTATTGCTAACACCAGTTTGCGAACTTGAACCATAGCCTCATCCTTTGTCTGAACACTCCCCGGCCTGCGAGAAGGTTGGTAACCGCTTGCCATAAGGCATGGCGAGCCGATAGGTTACCGACACGCTTCTGTTGCACTTCGGACCAAGCATAGCGCCTGGCTAGAATCAATCTACAAATTGACGCCAAGTATCTTTTACGCAAGGCCTTTTATCAACAACTGCGCCAGCTGCACCGCGTTAAGTGCGGCACCTTTGCGTACGTTATCTGACGTCAGCCACAGATTTAGTTCCGCCGGGTCGTCCACGCCAGCACGAACCCGGCCGACATAGACCACATCCTGGCCGACCGCATCGCCCACGGCTGTCGGGTAATCGCCCTCCTCCACCAGCTCTACACCCGCAGCGGCATCAAGGGCCAGGTTGACCGCAGCCAGGTCGACCGGTGCGGCCAATTGCAACGACACCGTCAGGCTATCGCCAAAAAACACCGGAGCTTGAACGCAGGTTGCTGAAATCTTCAGCGACGGTAATTCAAGCACTGTGCGCAGTTCGTGTACGAGACGCTTCTCCAAGGCTGTATGACCTTGCGCATCTGGCGTGCCGACTTGTGCCAACAGGTTGAAGGCCATTTGCCGGTCGAAGAACTTCGGCTCCAGCGGGCGTACGTTCAACAACTCGGCGGTCTGACGGGCCAGTTCGCTCACGGCTTCACGCCCTTGAGCAGACACCGCCAGGTTGGCCGTGACGCTGACACGCTGGATATCCAGCAAGCCACGCAGCGGCGCCAGCACCACCGCAAGGTTAGTCGCGGACGGGCTTGGGCTGCCGAGTTGGAACGGTTTTTTCAATCCCTTCAGGACATGGGCATTGGCTTCCGGCACCACCTGTGGCGCCTGCTCGGCGGGCAAGGCACCGGACAGATCGATCACCGAACAGCCGGCTGCCGTTGCACGTGGTGCGAAACTCAGGGTGACGGCGGGGCCGGCGGCGAAGAACGCCAGTTGCACCTTGCTGAAATCGAACTCATCAACCTCCTTGACCCGCACATTCTTGCCGCGAAAGGGCACCGAGGCACCGGCGGAATTATTGCCGGCCAGCAGGTACAGGGTGCCCACCGGGAATGCCAGTTCTTCGAGAATCTGCACCAGGGTTTCGCCAACAGTACCGGTGGCGCCGATCACGGCGATTTCAAAGGTCTGGGTCATGGGGGCTGCCTCGGGCATTGCGGGGGGAGCGGCACTTTACCGGGTGGCCGGGGGTGAGGCAATTAACCTGGGTTTTATGGTGTGGCTGATGCCCCCGATAGAGCCGAAAGAACAACAAAAAACCCGCGCCTGTCACCAGAGCGCGGGTTTCTCTTACTGCCTCAAGCGATCAACGCTCCAGCAAAATCCGCAGCATGCGACGCAACGGCTCAGCCGCGCCCCACAGCAACTGGTCGCCAACCGTAAAGGCGCCGAGGAACTGACTGCCCATGTTCAGCTTGCGCAGACGGCCAACCGGTACATTCAGGGTGCCGGTGACCTTGGTCGGGCTCAGCTCCTGCATGCTGATATCGCGGTTGTTCGGCACCAGCTTGACCCACGGGTTGTGCTGGCTGATCAGCCCTTCGATATCAGCGATCGGCACGTCTTTGTTCAGCTTGATGGTCAGCGCCTGGCTGTGGCAGCGCATCGCGCCGATGCGCACGCAGATGCCGTCGACCGGGATCGGGCTCTTGAAACGACCGAGGATCTTGTTGGTTTCGGCCTGGGCCTTCCACTCTTCGCGGCTCTGACCGTTCGGCAGTTCCTTGTCGATCCACGGAATCAGGCTGCCAGCCAATGGCACACCGAAGTTCTCGGTCGGGTAGGCGTCGCTGCGCATGGCTTCGGCCACACGGCGGTCGATGTCGAGGATCGCGCTGGCCGGGTCGGCCAGTTGATCGGCGACTGCAGCGTGGGTCGCGCCCATCTGCTTGATCAGCTCACGCATGTTCTGCGCGCCGGCACCGGAGGCCGCCTGATAGGTCATGGCGCTCATCCACTCGACCAGACCCGCTTCGAACAGGCCACCGAGGCCCATCAGCATCAGGCTGACGGTGCAGTTGCCGCCGACGTAGTTCTTGGTGCCCGCATCCAGCTGCTGGTCGATGACCTTGCGGTTCACCGGGTCGAGGATGATCACCGCATCGTCCTGCATACGCAGGCTCGACGCGGCGTCGATCCAGTAACCCTGCCAGCCGGCTTCGCGCAGTTTCGGGAAGACTTCGCTGGTGTAGTCGCCACCCTGGCAGGTCACGATCACGTCGAGTGTCTTCAACTCGTCAATGCTGTAGGCATCCTTGAGCGGGGCAATATCCTTGCCCACGGACGGCCCTTGGCCACCCACGTTCGACGTGGTGAAAAACACCGGCTCAATAAGATCGAAATCCTGCTCTTCCAGCATCCGCTGCATGAGCACGGAACCGACCATACCGCGCCAACCGATCAGACCTACACGTTTCATCGCAACTACACCTTGTTAAAAAGTGGGCCGCGTTGCAGCAACAACTGCAAGCGGGCCCGAGAGATTACAGATTCCGCAGCGCGGCGACTACTGCGTCGCCCATTTCTTGCGTACCGACTTTGGTGCAACCCTGCGACCAGATGTCGCCAGTGCGCAAACCCTGGTCCAGCACCAGGCTCACGGCCTTCTCGATCGCGTCCGCCGCATCGCTCAGGTTGAAGCTGTAGCGCAGCATCATCGAGACCGACAAGATGGTCGCCAGCGGGTTGGCAATGCCCTGGCCCGCGATGTCCGGCGCCGAACCGTGGCAAGGCTCGTACATGCCCTTGTTGTTAGTGTCCAGGGACGCCGACGGCAGCATGCCGATGGAGCCAGTGAGCATCGACGCCTGGTCGGACAGGATGTCGCCGAACAGGTTGTCGGTCACGATCACGTCGAACTGCTTCGGCGCACGCACCAGTTGCATCGCGGCGTTGTCGACGTACATGTGGCTCAGTTCGACGTCCGGGTAGTCCTTGGCCACTTCTTCGACGATTTCGCGCCACAGTTGGCTGGACGCCAGTACGTTGGCTTTATCCACCGAGCAGACCTTTTTGCCACGCACGCGGGCCATGTCGAAACCGACACGGGCGATACGACGGATTTCGCTCTCGCTGTATGGCAGGGTGTCGTAGGCCTGACGCTCGCCATTCTCCAACTCACGCACACCGCGTGGCGAGCCGAAATAGATACCGCCGGTCAGCTCCCGCACGATCAGGATATCCAGGCCCGCGACCACTTCGGGCTTGAGGCTCGACGCATCAGCCAGTTGCGGGTAAAGGATCGCCGGGCGCAGGTTGCCGAACAGGCCCAGTTGCGCGCGGATTTTCAGCAGGCCGCGCTCAGGGCGGATGTCACGTTCGATCTTGTCCCACTTCGGACCACCCACGGCGCCGAGCAGCACGGCGTCGGCGGCACGGGCGCGGTCCAGGGTTTCGTCGGCCAGGGGCACGCCGTGCTTGTCGATGGCGGCGCCGCCGATCACGTCGTGGCTCAGCTCGAAGCCCAGGCTGTACTTGCTGTTGGTAAGTTCCAGGACCTTGACCGCTTCGGCCATGATTTCCGGACCAATACCGTCGCCAGGGAGAATCAGAATCTGCTTGCTCATGGGTTCCTCATTTCATCAAGCGACCCGCCCGTGGGCAGGTCGGGAAAAATAACTAGCGCTCGGCCCAGACCACCAGCACGTCGGTGCTGAAGGTGCCGTCGGCTTGAATCTCGTAATAGTCACGCACTTCCTGGCCCATCGCCTGTTGCAGCTCCAGGATCGCGGCGCGCAAGACTTGCGGCGTGCGCATACGCTCGACCCACGAGGTGTATTCCAGGCGCAGGCGCTGGCGACTGCTGTTGCGCACATGCAGACCGGCTTCGCTGAGCTGACGCATCCACTCGGCAGCAGAGTAATCGCGCACGTGGCTGGTGTCCCTCAGCACTTCGACGGTTTGCAGGTAAGTGTCCAACAGCGGGCTGCCCGGTGACAACACATCAACGAAGGCCGCCACGCCGCCCGGCTTGAGCACGCGACGCACTTCACGCAGGGCCAGGCCGAGGTCGCTCCAGTGGTGGGCCGAGTAGCGGCTGAACACAAAGTCGAACTCGCCGTCGGCAAACGGCAGGCGTTCTGCGGCGCCGTTGACAGTGCTGATATTGGTGAAGCCGCGATCTTGCGCAGCGGCGGCCACCACGTCGAGCATCTGCTGGGACAGGTCGTAGGCCACCACTTCTTTAACCAGCGGTGCCACATGAAAGCTGACATGACCGGCGCCGCAGCCCAGGTCCAGCAGGCGTGCACCGCCCTGCCCGGCCAGTTCGGCCTGGAGCAGCGCAAATTCGCTGCCTTGGGCGTGCACGGCACTGCTGAGGTAGGCAGAGGCCTGTTCGCCGAATTGTTTTTGCACGACTTGGGTGTGGGCGGTGCTGGTCATGGTGGTTTTCCTTGGGTTTTGGGGTGGCTGTACGGGCGCTATCGCAGGCAAGCCAGCTCCCACATCGATCGGTGTTCTCCTGAACAACTCGGTCAACTGTGGAAGCGGGCTTGCCCGCGATGGGGCCCGCACGGTTACCGCAAATCAGGCATCGCGAAACAACCAAGGCTGGCTAGCCCGGTGCTTGGCCTCAAACGCTGCAATCGCATCGCCGTCCTGCAAGGTCAGGCCGATATCATCCAGGCCGTTGATCAGGCAGTGCTTACGGAAGGCGTCCACTTCAAAGTGATACACCTTGCCATCCGGACGGGTCACGGTTTGCGCGGCTAGGTCGACAGTCAGCTGGTAGCCCACGTCGGCTTCGACTTGCTTGAACAGCTCGTCGACTTCTTCGTCGGTCAAGATGATCGGCAACAGGCCGTTCTTGAAGCTGTTGTTGAAGAAGATATCGGCGTAGCTCGGCGCGATGATGCTGCGAAAGCCATATTCTTCCAGAGCCCACGGCGCGTGCTCACGGCTGGAGCCGCAACCGAAGTTTTCCCGGGCCAGCAGGACGCTGGCACCCTGGTAACGTTCGGCGTTGAGCACGAAGTCCTTGTTCAGCGGGCGCTTGGAGTTGTCCTGGTAGGCATAGCCCACGTCCAGGTAGCGCCACTCGTCGAACAGGTTGGGGCCAAAACCGGTGCGCTTGATCGACTTCAAGAACTGCTTGGGGATGATCTGGTCGGTGTCCACGTTGGCACGGTCCAACGGCGCGACAAGACCTGTGTGTTGGGTAAAAGCTCTCATCGGGTATTCCTCAGATCAATTCGCGAACGTCGATGAAACGACCGTTGACGGCAGCCGCAGCGGCCATGGCCGGGCTGACCAGGTGGGTACGCCCACCAGCGCCCTGACGCCCTTCGAAGTTACGGTTGGAGGTCGACGCGCAATGCTCGCCCGACTCCAGGCGGTCCGGGTTCATCGCCAGGCACATCGAACAGCCCGGCTCACGCCATTCAAAACCGGCTTCGAGGAAAATTTTGTCCAGGCCTTCGGCTTCGGCTTGCGCTTTGACCAAGCCAGAACCCGGCACCACGATGGCTTGCTTGATGGTCGAGGCTACCTTGCGGCCCTTGGCGATCACCGCGGCGGCGCGCAGGTCTTCGATCCGCGAGTTGGTGCAGGAACCGATGAACACACGATCCAACTGGATGTCGGTGATTGCCTGGTTGGCTTTCAACCCCATGTACTTCAAGGCGCGCTCGATGGAGCCGCGCTTGACCAAATCGGCCTCTTGGGCCGGGTCCGGCACGTTCTGGTCGACGGCCAAGACCATTTCCGGGGAAGTGCCCCAGCTGACTTGCGGCTTGATCTGGGCTGCGTCGAGCTCGACCACGGTATCGAACACCGCATCGGCGTCGGAGACCAGGTCCTTCCAGGCCTCAACGGCGGCATCCCAATCAGCGCCGGCCGGGGCGAAAGGACGACCCTTGACGTATTCGACGGTCTTTTCGTCCGCCGCCACCATGCCCACACGGGCACCGGCTTCGATGGACATGTTGCAGATGGTCATGCGGCCTTCGATGGACAGGTCGCGAATCGCACTGCCGGCGAATTCGATGGCATGGCCGTTACCGCCGGCGGTGCCGATCTTGCCGATCACGGCGAGCACGATGTCCTTGGCGGTCACGCCAAACGGCAAGGTGCCTTCGACCGAGACCAGCATGTTCTTCATTTTCTTGGCGACCAGGCACTGGGTGGCGAACACGTGTTCGACCTCCGAGGTGCCGATGCCGTGGGCCAAAGCGCCGAAGGCACCGTGGGTGGATGTGTGGGAGTCGCCGCAGACCACGGTCATTCCCGGCAAGGTGGCACCCTGCTCCGGGCCGATCACGTGGACGATGCCTTGACGCACGTCATTCATCTTGAATTCGGTGATGCCATATTCGTCGCAATAGTCGTCGAGGGTCTGTACCTGCAAGCGCGACACGGTGTCGACGATGGCGTCGATACCGCCCTTGCGCTCAGGGGTGGTCGGCACGTTGTGGTCCGGGGTGGCAATGATCGAGTCGACGCGCCAAGGCTTGCGCCCCGCCAGTCGCAGGCCTTCGAACGCTTGGGGCGAGGTCACTTCATGGATGATGTGACGGTCGATATAGATCAGCGACGACCCATCATCGCGCCGTTTCACTTCATGGGAATCCCAAAGCTTGTCGTAAAGCGTTTTGCCGGCCATCAGTCGGTCCTCATCAGCGGTATTTCATGCGCCGGGCTTTTCAATAACCCTTTGGCTTGTGAGGCTGATGGTATGGCGCTACATTAAATAACTCAAATTCATATTTTTTATGCTTTGGATTACCAACTGGAATACCACCATGGACTTGGCCAATCTTAATGCCTTTATCGCCATCGCCGAGATCGGTAGCTTTTCCGGCGCCGGTGAACGCCTGCACCTGACCCAACCAGCCATCAGCAAACGCATCGCCGGCCTGGAGCAGCAATTGAAGGTGCGCTTGTTTGATCGCCTGGGCCGCGAAGTCGGCCTGACCGAGGCCGGGCGCGCCCTGCTGCCCCGCGCTTACCAGATTCTCAACGTGCTCGACGACACCCGCCGTGCCCTCACCAACCTCACCGGCGAAGTCAGCGGGCGGCTCACATTGGCCACCAGCCACCATATCGGCCTGCACCGCTTGCCGCCGATCCTGCGCACGTTCACCCGCGAATACCCGAACGTGGCGCTGGATATTCAGTTTCTCGATTCGGAAGTGGCCTACGAAGAAATCCTCCACGGGCGCGCCGAAGTGGCGGTGATCACCCTCGCACCGGACCCTCACAACCTGGTACGCGCAACGCCAGTGTGGGACGACCCGCTGGATTTTGTGGTGGCGCCCGAACATAGCCTGATCAGTAATGGCTCTATCAGCCTGGCGGATATTGCCGGCCATCCGGCGGTTTTCCCTGGCGGCAACACCTTTACCCACCATATTGTCAGCCGGCTGTTCGAGGCCCAGGGCCTGACGCCAAACATCGCGATGAGCACTAACTACCTGGAAACCATCAAGATGATGGTTTCCATCGGCCTGGCCTGGAGCGTGTTGCCGCGCACCATGCTCGATGATCAGGTGGCAAGTATCGCTTTGCCGGGCATACAACTCAGTCGCCAGCTAGGCTATATCGTGCACACCGAAAGGACGCTGTCGAACGCTGCGCGGGCTTTCATGAGCCTATTGGATGCACAGGTGGATCTGCCAGGAATGCCGGCATGACGCCGTGCGGCCTGGGTTCTGATTAAAACCGTGCTGTTTGCCCATCGAATCAAGGCCCGATGATAATGCGCAACCCCGTCGATTCCGTGCCACCCCTGCCCCGCATTTACGCCCTCGATCCCCAGGCGGCGGAAGAGAGTTGGGACAGCGCCCCACAACTGCTGGCCGCCCTCAATGCGGCCCGCCTGGGCGCATGGTGCTGGGAAATCGACACCGGACGAATCAGTTGGTCACGCGGCACCCAGGCGCTGTTTGGGTTTGACCCGCGCCAACCGTTGCCCAAGGATCTGGATTACCTCGACCTGCTCGCCCAATCGGATCGCGCCCGCGTGGTACGGGCTTTTCACGCCGTATTGGCCGGCGAGCCGTTCGAGCAGGCCATGCATCACCGCATCCAATGGCCCGACGGTAGCTTTCACTGGCTGGAAATCAACGGCAGCCTGCAGCCGGACAAAGCCGGTCGACGCCGCATGATCGGGGTGATCCGCGAGATCACCCACCAGCGCGAACGTGAGAACGCCCTGGGCCACTCCGAAAAACGCTTCGCCACGCTGTTCCACCTGTGCCCGAACATGGTGCTGCTGACCCGTCAGGCCGACGGCCTGATCAGCGAAGCCAACCAGTATTTCGAGATGCTCTTCGGCTGGCCTCTGGGCGACGCCATCGGCCGCACCACCCTGGACCTGGGCCTGTGGTGCGATCCGGAGCAGCGCGCTGAACTGATCAAGGCGACCCAGCGCAAGGGCGAGCCCATCAGCATGGAGGTGCAGTTTTGCGCCAGCAACGGCCAGGTCCACGATGGCACCCTCAGCGCGCAAAAAATCGAGTTGGAGGGTGAGGCGTACCTGATCAGCACTTTCCTCGACACCACCGAACGCAAGAATGCCGAACAGGCACTCAAGGACAGCCAGGAACGCCTCGACCTGGCGCTGGACTCGGCGCAACTGGGCACTTGGGACTGGCACATTCCCAGCGGCATGCTCTACGGCTCGGCACGCGCCGCCCAACTGCACGGCCTGCCGTTCGAACCGTTCCACGAATCCTTCGATGCTTTTTTCGAAGGCATGCCCGATGAGGAACGGGACAATATGCGCAGCGCCTACCGCACCCTGCGAGAAGGGCCGGCCGGCAACTACCAATTGACCTATCGAGTGCCCATGGAAGACGGCAGCTCACGCTACCTGGAAAGCCGTGCGCGCCTGTACCGCAACGAGCAAGGCGCGCCGCTGCGCATGGCCGGGACGTTGCTCGACATCACCGACCAGGTCGAGCGCGAGCAACGCCTGAGCGCCTCCGAAGAGAAATTCGCCAGCCTGTTCCAGGCCAGCCCCGACCCGATTTGCGTCACCGGCATGGACAGCGGCGCGTTTATCGAGATCAACCCGGCCTTTACCCAGACCTTTGGCTGGACCGCCGCCGAGGTCATCGACAAGAGCGCCGACCAGATCGGCCTGTGGGACGATCCCAGCCAGCGTCTGGAGCGTATCGAACGGGTGATTCGCGAGCAGGCGTTGAGCAACGTGGCCGTGGTGGTGCATCACAAGAATGGCCAGAGCCTGACCTGTATGATTTCCAGCCGCTTGATCAAGGTCGGCGATCAACCGTGCATTGTCACCACCTTGCGCGATATCACCCAGCAACAACGCTCTGAAGCCGCGCTGAAGGCCAGCGAGGAAAAATTCGCCAAGGCCTTCCATTCCAGTCCTGACGCAATTTCCATCACCGAGCGCGACACCGGCCGCTATGTGGAGGTCAACGACGGCTTCTGCCGCCTCACCGGCTACCGCGCTGAAGACGCCATCGGCCTGACGTTGTATCAGATCGGCATCTGGGCCGACGAAAACCAACGCTCGGCGCTATTGGCCGAGTTGCAGATCAAGGGCCGTATCACCCACCTGGAAATGCTCTGGCACAACAAACGCGGCGACGTGCTGGCAGTGGAAGTCTCCGTTGAGCCCATCACCCTGAACGAGACTCCGTGCCTGCTGCTGACCGCGCGGGATGTGAGCCTGCTGAAAAACGCACAGGCGCAGATCCGCCACCTGGCCTACCACGACCCGCTGACCAACCTGCCCAACCGGGCGCTGCTGATGGATCGCCTGAGCCAGCAGATCGCCCTGCTCAAGCGCCATAATTTACGCGGCGCGCTGCTGTTCCTGGACCTTGACCACTTCAAGCACATCAACGACTCCCTTGGTCACCCGGTGGGCGATACCGTGCTGAAAATCGTCACCGCGCGCCTGGAAGCCAGCGTGCGCATGGAGGACACCGTGGCACGCCTGGGTGGTGATGAATTCGTGGTACTGCTCAGCGGCCTGAATGGCTCGCGCATGGAGGTCAGCAAACAGGTGCAGGCGTTGGCCGACACCCTGCGCGAGTTGCTTTCGGAGCCGATGTTCCTGGACGGGCACCGCCTGCAGGTCACGCCGAGCATTGGTGTGGCGTTGATTCCCGATCACGGCACCACCCCGGCGGATCTGCTCAAGCGCGCCGACATTGCCCTGTACCGCGCCAAGGATTCAGGGCGCAATACCACGCAGATGTTCCACAACAGCATGCAAAAAACCGCCAGCGAACGCCTGCGCATGGAAACCGACCTGCGCCTGGCCCTGGCGCGTGGCGAGTTCAGTGTGCATTACCAACCCCAGGTGGATGCGCGCGGCAACAAAATCGTTGGCGCAGAGGCACTGGTGCGCTGGCAGCACCCACAATTGGGCGCGCAGTCACCGTCGGAATTTATCAAGGTGCTAGAAGACAGCGGCCTGATCCTTGAAGTGGGCACCTGGATCCTCGATGAAGCCTGTGCCGCTTTCGAACAATTGATCAAAGACGGCAAGGTCGACCCGCTGAACTTCAGCCTGTGCGTAAACATCAGCCCTCGGCAGTTTCGTCAGAACGACTTCGTGGAGCGGGTAGAGCACAGCCTCAAGCAGCACTCGTTGCCCTATAGCCTGCTGAAACTGGAAATCACCGAAGGCATCGTGATCCAGAACCTGGACGACACCGTGAACAAGATGCGCCGCCTGAAAAAGCTCGGCGTGAGCTTTGCGATGGATGACTTTGGTACCGGCTACTCATCTCTGACCTACCTTAAGCGCTTGCCAGTGGATGCGCTGAAAATCGATCAATCGTTCGTGCGCGACGCAACCCACGACCCCAACGATGCCGAAATCATTCGCGCCATCGTGGCGATGGCTCGCAGTTTGAATCTGGAGGTGATTGCCGAGGGTGTGGAAACCCCGGAGCAACTGGCGTTCCTGCAAAAACTGGGCTGCCATTTGTTCCAGGGGTATTTGCACAGCCGTCCGTTGCCGATCGAGGGGTTCAGACGGCTGCTGGAGTAACCCTCAGGCCAGCTTCAATGCCCGCATCCCCGCAGACATCCAGCGAGAGGAAGCCAGGGCCAGTTTTCGCCCATAGTCATCAAGCGCGCCATTGATCACTGCAACCGAATGGGCACTGTCCGCCAGGGTGCCGATCGCGCCGTCAGCCAGCTCTTTTACCGTGCTTTCACGGATGTAACCAAACAGACCCAGCCGGCGAAGTGCCTCGCCGGGGTATTCGCCGTCATTGAGGGTCTGCAGCGCCACCTCATAACTCTCGCGAGCCCGAAAGTCGTTGTTCTCTATCTGCGCGCGCTTGGCACTGACCGCGTAGAGAAAGTTGGCGTAACTGAGCAACTGGGGATCACTGCCATAGAAGTTCGAGGCCGCCGTGGCCTGGCGCAGCTCAGCATGGGTCAACTTAAGCGGGAAAGAATCCCGCATCGTCACCTCAAAGCCGTCCGGCGTGACCTGGATGTGCTTATAGATCCCCACGGGGTCCTGCGCGAACCGGATAATGGCTGCCTTGATCGCCGACACGGTGACGCAATTGCCTTGCGCGCCTTGATAAAAGCCACTCCAGATTTGCTCAGGCGCCGCGTCGGTGGCCACATGAGACACCGTCCTGGCGTCGCTGCGGGGCGCAGATTTATCGTTGAACAACACGTAGCCATACCCCCCATCGACCGACTGCCGTTCACCGTAATTATGTTTGACCCCCTCCACGACCAAGGCGGAGCCGTGGTTATGGGTCCCCATGACTCCGATCACGCCCTTGGCCGCCATGTCAGCCGACGACACAAACTGAGAAAGCCCGAAAACCCCCATGCCCTGCAGGCACCGCTGGGTCGTCTCCCCTTCGAGTGTCTTTGCCAGAGCGACCTCGAACGTCGAGTAACCCCCTTCCAGTTGCTTGCGTTTCACAAAGGCCGCAAACACAAAGTTGGCGTCCTTTACGGCGCCGGAATCCGCCCCCTGAAATCGCGAAGCCTTCGACGCCTGCGCCAACTCGCTGGCAGACAGGTGAACCTTGAATTCATCCTTCATGGTGACGTGATAGCCGTCACCGGCGCGAATCAACTCACTGAACATGGCAGCAGGGTGGCGACCGAACGTCATCATCATCAATTTGATGACTGCGGCATGCGTGCTGCTATCAAAGTTCTCGCCAAACCGTCGCTCAGTCGCGTTGAACGCCGGGGCAATATCCGCAGGCGGTCCCTCGCTGCGCGCCGCAGCAACAGGTGCAAACGCCTCATGCCCCATATCAACCGGAAAAACCGGCTGATCAGCCATTGAAATATTCATTTTCGGGATTCCTGACACTCAAAGAATTGTCTGTCGCTCATGCGGCCAGGGCTACACGGAGCAGCCTAGGCTGAACCGACGCCTGAGGCCCTGACCACATCGACGCACTCAAGATCAAACCAGGGCAACAGCGTGCCCCTGGGTGGGCGCCCTCCCTTGTCGTCCCCATAGTTCTTCGCGACCATTGATAACTGCCACCGAATGCCCGGTGCGGTTACACATGCCCAATTGCCCAGCAGCAAGTTCGCGTACAGACACCCTCTTCATGTGCTGCCTCAGCCCCAGTCGCAGGAACCCCTCACCGGGTCCGGACTCATCCTCACCGTCATTCAAGCTACGCACCGCCGCCTGATAACTCCTGCCCGCCGTGCGATCGTTATTCTCCATTTGTGCGCGCTTGGCACTCACGGCAAAAAGGAACTGCGCATCCTTGAGCATCCCTTGATCGCCTCCGACAAAGCGCGAACCGCGTGCACCTTCGATCAGTTCGCGGTCTGTCAGGGTGAGTTGAAAGCCATCACGCATGACAACTCGATAACCGTCAGTGACCTTGGCTACCTGCCTGAAAATATCCGTGGGACTTTGCCCAAACCGATACATGGCGGCCTTGATGGCCGATACCGTCACACAGTTGCCATCGGGCCCCTGGCGAAACCCGCTCCAGATATTGTCCGGCTTGGCGCCGTTTCGTTTGTTTGACAGGCCAGGAATATTCTCAGCGGGCCTTGGCGCCACGGGTTCGGGGACTACCCTTGGGGCGACTTGCGGGCGTGGCAGTGGGGCCGGAGTAGGTGTATCAGGAACTGTTTTGACCTTATTACCTGAAATCAAGTTGATTAATTGCGTGAAAAAAGAGCTAAAAAGAGCAGTCAGTGTGGCCAAGACTTCTGAAGGGTCACCTACACCTGCATCGCTCTTGTGTGTGGCAGGTGCGGCATGAGAACTTGGACTTGCAATACCCTCAAGAGGCTCCGGCTGATAACTTTTATCATTACTGACACCCAAGTCGTCAACGGGACCGAACTGTCTTACATCAACGACGTACGCAACATTTATAATTGAGCAAAAGGACATTTTTGTTCTCCTAGAGCACGCACTTCTCCAGACCTTGCATTCCGAAGAAGTACATGCCTCAGCCAAAAAGTTTAACCAGGGAAATTAACGTCAGGACTTAAGCTTGGGTCGGGGACTGAATCGCCAGTCTCTTGGATCAAATCGATTATCAGCAGGACCCGGGCTGGTTAAATCCGGGACAGGTGTAGCCGGTCGCGGTGTGGGCTTGATATCCGGAGTAACAGACGGGGTCGGCTGTGGCGTAACCTCAGATTTCAAAGTTGGTAGCACTTGTGCCTTGGGCGTGGGGATTGCGTCAGGCCTGGGAAATACGTCAACTGTGTGCCGCCCTTTCGTATCAGGGCAATGACAATGACTGAGACTAACGTTTACCTGCACGTTAGCCTTGGCATCGTTGGTGACGGAAACCTCTGGTTTTGGCGTTGCCGGCATGACTTGCAACGAATCCGGTTTACGGCCATCAAGCCGAACTGTGCGGGGGTCAGCTGGCTGCGGATTCACTGGTAACCCAGGTGTGCCCGGCCTTACCGGCTGTTTGCCCACATCCGGCTTTACAGGCTGCTCGCGAGCCTCAGGTTTGCTCCCTGGCAGCTTTGTCTTGTCAGGGGACAGGTCAGCGTTCATGGCTCTGCCGGACAGCATTTCGCGCATTGCCCTGAACACCATATCCAGCATGTCGAACAACTTTGCGAACGCCGCGGAGGTCAGCATGGCCTCACCCTGTGGCGCTCGCGAATTGTCGTGGCGTAGGAGCGTGGGACTCGTATTGTTATTGGAAGTACCCGGAGACGGGTTCACGCCTATTTTAGGCGTCACAGAGGAGGACTGCTCCAAGAGCGTTGTGCCAACTTTGGCGAAAGGCGAGTTATTAATCGATAGAGACATAAGTAAGTTCCTTACTCAGCACAACCCGACACTTTTAACGACCGGGATGGCGATGGATTTATGGACTTAGAACAACAGCACTACTTTGCTGCCGATATATTCGTGGGCAGCAGCGCCATTGGGTTCCAAAAATCGCGACTCATATAAAGAAATCAAACCAAACTTTCGGAATTTGCCTCATGACCTTCGCACAAAGCCCCTGAATTAAGCGGTTCGCATGCACAACCTATTGACACACACGCTAATAAACAGTCCGCCAGGCAACTCAGCGACATAAATCCACACGGCGTAAAGCGGCCGATTGTGATATTTCGCGCACGAAGTGATAACCGTCCGAACCGACAACGTACTTAATATTAATAAAATGTCAGAAGATAATTAAATTTACATAAACAATTATTCTGCAAACTAAAAACAGCCCCTTATCTGTTTATGTAATCCAAGAAAGAAACAGGTAGAACCCCCAATAAAAATCCGCTCTGCCCCCCATAAACGCAAAATGCCCCGCCTCTTTCGATACGGAGCATTTTTTTGCAACACCCAACAGAGGGCTCGGCGCTTGAAGCACCCTCCGACTCACCCCCAAGCGTTACAACATGACTCAGTGACGACCGGGATGAGGCATGCCGAGCAAACGGCTGACCTGCTCCAGATCGGTCTCGCGACGCAGGGCGGTAAAAAGCTCCACCGCCTCCGGATAATTGCGTGTCAGCATCGCCAACCATTGCTTCAAACGGCCGGGCGCCTGCTTCTCGGTGAGCTGCGCTACCGACTGGGTCCAGAACTCGCGGAGCATGGGCTGCATCTCCACCCACGTCATTTGCACGACTTCCTCGCCCGCCCGCGCAGCCGCAATCTGCCGCGCCAGGTCAGGGCGCGCCACCAGGCCACGACCGAGCATGATGTCTTCTACGCCGCTGATCTCGCGGCATCGGCGCCAGTCTTCGACACTCCAGATATCGCCATTGGCAAACACGGGCACCTTGACCACGTCCTGCACACGCGGGATCCATTCCCAATGAGCTGGCGGCTTGTAGCCATCGGTCTTGGTCCGCGCATGCACCACGATATGCGCCGCACCGCCTTCGGCCAGGGCCGTGGCGCACACCAGCGCGCCGTCGGGGCTATCGAAGCCCAGGCGCATCTTGGCGGTCACCGGGATATGCGCGGGAACTGCTCGGCGAACGTGCTCGACGATCTGGTTGAGCAACTCCGGCTCCTTGAGCAGCACGGCACCGCCTCGGGACTTGTTGACAGTCTTGGCCGGACAGCCGAAATTCAGGTCGATCACTTGTGAACCCAGCTCGCAGGCCAGGGCGGCGTTTTCCGCCAGGCACACAGGATCGGAGCCGAGCAGCTGCACGCGCAAGGGCACCCCCGCCGCGGTGTGGGCACCGTGCAGCAACTCAGGAGCAAGCTTGTGGAAATAGGCCGGGGTGAGCAGGCGGTCGTTGACGCGGATGAATTCGGTCACGCACCAGTCAATACCGCCCACGCGGGTCAACACGTCCCGCAGGATGTTGTCGACCAACCCCTCCATGGGCGCCAAAGCAATTTGCATGGGAAACACTCAACAAAAATCGTGGCGCAGTTTACTGGGTTTCCTACGGCAACCGTTAACCCGCTGTCAGGGCGGGGCCATAGCCATTGAGAAACTCGGCGGGCATGCGCTTAGGCTTGCCCGTGGACAGTTCGATGCAAACGAAGGTGGTTTGCGCGCGCAGCAGGGTTGCACCGTCACGCGGGCGGACCAGTTGAAAGCGGCGGGTCATCTTCAGGCGCTGGTCCCAGTCGACAATCCACGTGGCCAGTTGCAGCTCGTCGCCTTCGTAACCGGCCGCCAGGTAATCGATCTCGTGGCGCACCACTGCCATCGCGCGATCCAGGCGGCGATACTCGGTCAGGTCCAGCCCCAGTCGTTGGGAGTGGCGCCAGGCGCAACGCTCCAGCCAAGACACGTATACCGCGTTATTGGCGTGCCCCAGGCCGTCGATGTCTTCAGGCGCAACCTGCAGATCAATGATAAACGGCGTTGCCAAATCCCAGCCCATGCGGTGCTCCCAGTCGATTAATGTCGGCGGGGGCAGTGTATCAGGCGCTTTGCCGCTCCTGTAGACAGCAGCCGGCCAACAGCGTCAACACGGCCTCGATCACGCGAGGATCGGCCAGTACTTTCTGGTGGCCGCCTTGTTCCAGGCGCAGCAGACGACTGTCGAACCAGGCGTCGTGAATGGCTTGAGAGGCTTTGACGGGGACGAAGGTGTCGTCTTCGGCGTGCACGATCAGGCCGGGGATATTCATCTGGTAATGGGCCACATCCAAGTACTTGAGCGGCATGCCGAACGTCATCTCCACCTCCTGGGTAAACGCCGAACGTGCCCGCGCCGGCAAACCGACCATCCGGGTAAAACCACGCAGCGCATCCAAGAAGCGCGACGGGGCGGCAATGCTCACCAGCGCCTGGGTACGCAACCCCAACTGCACCGCCAGCATCGCACTGGCGCCGCCCATGGAATGACCAACCACCGCATGCAGCGGCGGCAACTCGGCAGCCGCCTCCAGCATGGCGCGAGCGAACAACAGCACATGGGCTTCACGCCCTGGTGAGCGGCCATGGGCAGGTCCATCCAGGGCTATCACGCAGTAGCCGTTGTCGACCAAGGCCGTGATCAGACTGGCGAACTGGGTTGGACGGCCTTCCCAGCCGTGCATCAACAAAACGGCAGGACCTTGCCCCCAGCGCAGGGCCGACAAGCCAAAGCGCAAGGTGATGCGCTCCGATTGCGCCAGCAGCGGTAATTCCCAGTCACGGGGCGGCAGCTTGCGCGGGGTCATGAAGGCGCGACGCATCTTGTTGGCCACCGTGTGCGGTGCCACATGCCCCAGCGTGCCGTTGAAACGACGAATCCAGGTTAACGCGCCCATTCTGCGAGCCCTCTTCCTATCGCACAGCCGACTTGGCAGCGCGTATCACACGATCCGACAACTCGCCCGGCCCGAGCGCCCGCGCTAAGGTCAGCCCGCCGACCATCAAGGCCATGTCCGCCAGGGCCTTGTCAGTGTCTTCCGGGCTGCCGGCCAACTGCGCAGCCATCAACTCGACGTGCTCGTTCAATACCTCGCGAAAGGCGTCCGGCAGACGGCCCATCTCGCCCACCGTTGCAGGCAACGGGCATGCCTGGGAGGTTGAATCGCGGTGCTTGCGCGACAGATAAAAGGCCGCCACCAGCGTACGACGCTCCTCGCCGGTGAGCTGGGTGTCCATATCGTCGATTGAAGCGCGACGCTGCGCCAGCAATTGGCTGAACGCCTCCAGCATCAGCGCATCCTTGCTTTCAAAGTGCGCGTAGAAACCACCAACGGTCAGCCCAGCCGCGCCCATGACTTCACCGACACTCGGCTCGGCCGGGCCGCGCTGGATCAACGCCGCGCTGGCGGCCTGCAGAATGCGTTCGCGGGTTTGCGCTTTTTTATCGTTCATCAAAGCCTCCGACTCTCATGGGTTGAATATTATTACCATAATAATATTTAGCAAGCGACAGTCACGACCACTGGTCAGAACAGGAAGAAAGGAAGTGAAGGGAGAATTGGCCAAACGCCAGACAAACAAAAGGGCCATTCAATAATTGAATGACCCTTAAAAATCCCGCAGAGCGGGTAATCGTGGCGTCCCCTAGG
Organism: Pseudomonas sp. PB105; assembly: GCF_009764655.1. NCBI lineage: Bacteria > Pseudomonadati > Pseudomonadota > Gammaproteobacteria > Pseudomonadales > Pseudomonadaceae > Pseudomonas > Pseudomonas sp. PB105. The sequence continues at coordinate 50,900 of NZ_RWIO01000066.1, read as the reverse complement.
GGACTCGAACCCCTGTTACCGCCGTGAAAGGGCGGTGTCCTAGGCCACTAGACGAAGGGGACACAAACCTTCTGTACAACTGATCAGCGCTGAGAACTGATCGATTCAAGGACGGTGTGGCCAGACCTTGAACCTGTAAATTGGTGGAGCTAAACGGGATCGAACCGTTGACCTCTTGCATGCCATGCAAGCGCTCTCCCAGCTGAGCTATAGCCCCGGATTTTTCGCCTCGCGGCGCAGCAGACCTTTCGAGCTGCTTGTTGAAACTGGCGTCCCCTAGGGGACTCGAACCCCTGTTACCGCCGTGAAAGGGCGGTGTCCTAGGCCACTAGACGAAGGGGACAAAACCTTCTGTACAACTGATCAGAGCTGAGTTCTGATCGATTCAAGGACGGTGTGGCCAGACCTTGAACCTGTAAATTGGTGGAGCTAAACGGGATCGAACCGTTGACCTCTTGCATGCCATGCAAGCGCTCTCCCAGCTGAGCTATAGCCCCTCATCGGTGAGGACGGGGCGAATCTTAATGGCGGTTTGGAAGTGTGTCAAATTTATTTTCAACATTTTCCAAAGTTTTTTGCCGGGATAACAATCACTTACCGACGAAACCCCGGAAAACCGGGGTTTCGTCGCTGCAACGGCCTGCTTACGCGATAGCGCCCAGCAGCTTTTCCCACTCTTTGTTTTCTTTCTTCGACACACCACCAAGCAAATCAAGGGCTTGGCGCAGACGGAAACGAGTGAGGTCCGGACCGAGAATTTCCATCGCATCCAGCACCGACACCGAACTGGCCTGCCCGGTAATCGCAGCAAACATCAGCGGCATGGCGTCACGCAACTTCAACTCCAGGGATTCCACCACCGCCTGGATCGTCGCGGTGATCGCGTCCTTCTCCCACTGGCGCAGGCTTTCGAGTTTCCACAGGATCAACTGCATCAACTGGCGAACCTGGTCGCCCGAGAGCTTTTTGGACTCGAACAGCTTGGCATCCGGGTTCACGCCTCCGGCAAAGAAGAAGCTGGCCAACGGGGCGACCTGGCTGAACGTCTCCACCCTGCCCTGCACCAGTGGCGCGATCTTCATCATGTACTCAGGGTTCAACGCCCACTGCTGCAGACGGCTGGCGAACTCTTCCACCGGCAGATCGCGCAACCACTGGCCGTTGAGCCACGACAACTTCTCGACATCGAAAATCGGACCGCCCAGAGACACGCGCGACAGGTCGAAGTTGTCGACCATTTCCTGCAACGAGAATTTCTCGCGCTCGTCCGGCATCGACCAGCCCATGCGGCCCAGGTAGTTGAGCATCGCTTCGGGCATGAAGCCCATGCGCTCGTAGAAGGTCACCGAAGTCGGGTTCTTGCGCTTGGACAGTTTGCTCTTGTCCGGGTTACGCAGCAGCGGCATGTAGCACAACTGCGGCTGTTCCCAACCGAAGTATTCGTAGAGCAGGATCAGTTTCGGCGCCGACGGCAGCCACTCTTCGCCACGCAGTACGTGGGTGATGCCCATCAGGTGGTCGTCGACCACGTTGGCCAGGAAGTACGTCGGCAAGCCGTCGGTCTTCATCAGCACCTGCATGTCCATGCGGTCCCACGGGATCTCGACGTCACCGCGCAGCATGTCCGGCACCACGCACACGCCTTCGCTCGGCACTTTCATGCGGATAACGTGCGGCTCGCCGGCAGCCAGGCGCTGGGCCACTTCCTCCTTGGACAGCAGCAGCGCGCGGCCGTCGTAGCGCGGGGTTTCGCCACGGGCCTGTTGTTCGGCGCGCATCTGGTCCAGTTCTTCGGCGGTGCAGAAGCACGGGAACGCATGTCCCATATCGACCAGTTGCTGGGTGTACTGCTTGTAGATGTCGCTGCGCTCGCTCTGGCGATACGGGCCGTGCGGGCCGCCAACGTCCGGGCCTTCTGCCCATGTGATGCCCAGCCAGCGCAAGGCATCGAAAATCTGCTGTTCCGACTCGCGGGTGGAGCGCAGTTGGTCGGTGTCCTCGATCCGCAGGATGAATTCACCACCGTGCTGCTTGGCAAAGCAGTAGTTGAACAAGGCGATGTAGGCAGTGCCGACGTGGGGATCCCCAGTAGGCGATGGCGCGATGCGCGTGCGGACGGTGGTCATGGCAGGTCTCGAATGGGCGATAAAACTAAAAATTGAAACAAGGGGCGAATGGTAACAGCCTGGGTGATTTCTGGAAAACCGAGGCGCGGCCATCGGGGGCAAGCCCCCTCCCACACCTTGACTTGTGGACACCGTCAAAAGTGGGAGGGGGCTTGCCCCCGATGAGGCCAGTCCAGCCACCGCAGATCAGACAGCCAGCAACCGCTCACGCAACTTGCCAATCTCATCCCGAGTCTGCGCCGCAGCCTCAAACTCCAGGTCCCGCGCCAACTGGTACATCTTCTCTTCCAACTGGCGGATCCGCTTGGTGATCTCACTCGGCGAGCGCAGTTCGTTCTCGTACTTGGCGCTTTCCTCGGCGGCCTTGGCCATGCCCTTGCGCTTCTTGCTGCGCGAGCCGGGCACCACGGCGCCTTCCATGATGTCGGCGACATCCTTGAACACACCTTTAGGCGTAATACCGTGCTCCAGGTTGAACGCGATCTGCTTGTCGCGACGACGCTGGGTCTCGCCAATCGCACGCTCCATGGAGCCGGTGATGCGGTCCGCGTAGAGAATCGCCCGGCCATTGAGGTTACGCGCCGCCCGGCCGATGGTCTGGATCAGCGAGCGCTCGGAACGCAGAAAGCCTTCCTTGTCGGCATCGAGGATCGCCACCAGCGACACTTCCGGCATGTCCAAGCCTTCGCGCAGCAGGTTGATCCCCACCAACACATCAAACACACCCAGGCGCAGGTCGCGGATGATCTCCACGCGCTCCACGGTGTCGATGTCCGAGTGCAAGTAGCGCACGCGCACGCCGTGGTCGGCCAGGTAGTCGGTCAAGTCTTCGGACATGCGCTTGGTCAGCGTGGTGACCAGCACCCGCTCTTCCAGCGCGACGCGCTTAGTGATCTCGGACAGCAGGTCATCCACCTGGGTCAGCGCCGGGCGGATTTCGATTTCCGGGTCCACCAGACCCGTCGGGCGCACCAACTGCTCGATCACGCGGCCGGCATGCTCGGCCTCGTAGTTGCCCGGCGTGGCCGAGACAAAGATGGTCTGCGGGCTGATGGCCTCCCATTCATCGAAACGCATCGGCCGGTTATCCAGCGCCGACGGCAGGCGAAAGCCGTACTCCACCAAGGTTTCTTTACGCGAGCGGTCGCCCTTATACATCGCGCCCACTTGCGGCACGCTGACGTGGGATTCGTCGATCACCAGCAGCGCGTCATCAGGCAGGTAGTCGTAGAGCGTCGGTGGCGGCGCGCCGGAATCACGGCCCGAAAGGTAGCGCGAGTAGTTTTCGATGCCGTTGCAGTAGCCCAGCTCCAGGATCATCTCCAGGTCAAAGCGCGTGCGCTGCTCCAGGCGCTGGGCTTCCACCAGCTTGTTGTTGGCGCGCAGGTATTCCAGACGCTCGGCCAACTCCACCTTGATGCCCTCGATGGCGCCCATCAGGGTTTCACGCGGGGTCACGTAGTGGCTTTTCGGATAGAAGGTGAAGCGCGGCAGCTTGCGGATCACCTCGCCGGTCAACGGGTCGAAAGCCGACAGGCTCTCGACTTCATCGTCGAACAACTCGATGCGGATCGCTTCCAGGTCGGACTCAGCCGGGTAGATGTCGATCACATCGCCGCGCACCCGGAAAGTGGCGCGGGCAAAATCCATGTCGTTGCGGGTGTACTGCAGGCTCGTCAGGCGACGCAGCAACTCGCGCTGGTCGAGTTTGTCGCCACGGTCCACGTGCAGCACCATCTTCAAATAGGCTTCGGGGCTGCCCAGGCCATAGATGCACGACACGGTGGTGACGATGATCGCGTCCTTGCGCTCCAACAGCGCCTTGGTCGCCGACAGCCGCATCTGCTCGATGTGGTCGTTGATCGACGCATCCTTCTCGATAAAGGTATCGGAGGACGGCACATAGGCTTCGGGCTGGTAGTAGTCGTAGTAGGAAACGAAGTATTCGACTGCGTTATTCGGGAAGAACGCCTTGAATTCGCCGTAAAGCTGCGCAGCCAGGGTCTTGTTGGGCGCCAGCACCAGCGTTGGGCGGTTGATCTGCGCGATCACGTTGGCGATGCTGAACGTCTTGCCTGAACCGGTCACCCCGAGCAACGTCTGGTGCGCCAGGCCGGCCTCGATGCCTTCGACCATCTGGCGAATGGCTTCCGGCTGATCGCCGGCGGGTTCAAAGCGGGTGACTAGTTGGAAATCCGACATAACGTACCTCTTGAAGTCACCCCGGACTGTAAACCCGCCGAGGACGAAATAGACCACCCCTCGCGAATATTCAGAGCGAGCGGTAGGAAAAAACCATGATAGCCATACAAGTGGTGGCGAATGTGACGGGTTTCAAGGCAATCGTCCTATCTGCCGTCCAGGATCAATGTTGCAATAAGACTAACGGTCAGCAAATAAACCGAAAAACTTGGCCGAAAAGCCGTTTCGGTTGTCGCCCTCAGCCGTGATGGCCTCTATACTAGCTCCCCGTTTGTGCACCGCTCTAGTGCATTCGGCTGGAGCGCGACACGTCCCTCCTTTCCCCCATAGAGCTGCCGCAAAATGAGCCTGTTCTCCGCTGTCGAAATGGCACCACGCGATCCTATCCTGGGCCTCAACGAAGCATTCAACGCCGACACACGAACCACCAAGGTCAACCTTGGCGTAGGCGTTTACTGCAACGAGGAGGGGAAGATTCCACTCTTGCGTGCCGTTGCCGAAGCGGAAGCCATTCGCGTGGCGCAACACGCCGCCCGTGGCTACTTGCCGATCGACGGCATTGCCGCCTACGACAAGGCCGTGCAAACCCTGCTGTTCGGTAACGATTCGCCATTGCTCGAAGCCGGTCGTGTCGTGACCGTCCAGGCCGTGGGTGGCACCGGCGCCCTGAAGATCGGCGCTGACTTCCTCAAGCAACTGCTGCCAGACGCCGTCGTCGCCATCAGCGACCCGAGCTGGGAAAACCACCGCGCCCTGTTCGAAACCGCCGGTTTCCCGGTGCAGAACTACCGTTACTACGACGCCGCCACCCACGACGTAAACCGCGCCGGCCTGCTCGAAGACCTCAACGCCCTGCCGCCGCAGTCCATCGTGGTGCTGCACGCCTGCTGCCACAACCCGACCGGCGTCGACCTGAGCCCGGCCGACTGGCAGAACGTGCTGGACGTGGTCAAGGCCAAGAACCTGGTGCCGTTCCTCGACATGGCCTACCAGGGCTTCGGCGACGGCATCCACGAAGACGCCGCTGCGGTGCGCCTGTTCGCGGAATCGGGCCTGACCTTCTTTGTCTCCAGCTCGTTCTCCAAGTCGTTCTCGCTGTACGGCGAACGTGTGGGCGCGCTGTCCATCGTTGGTGATTCCAAGGAAGAAAGCGCGCGCATCCTGTCCCAGGTCAAGCGCGTGATCCGCACCAACTACTCCAACCCGCCGACCCACGGCGCCGCGATTGTGGCCGCTGTGCTCAACAGCCCTGAGCTGCGCGCCCAGTGGGAAGCCGAACTGGCCGAAATGCGCCTGCGCATCCGCGGCATGCGCGAGCAGATGGTCGCCGAACTGGCCAAGGCTGCACCGGGCCACGACTTCAGCTTCGTCGGCCGCCAGCGTGGGATGTTCTCCTACTCCGGCCTGACCGTTGAGCAAGTCACCCGTCTGCGCAGCGAGTTTGGCATCTACGCGCTGGATACCGGGCGTATCTGTGTGGCGGCGCTGAACCAGTCGAACATTGGTGAGGTAACAAAAGCGATTGTTCAGGTTCTATAACCCGGCCAGCGCCATACAAAGGGGGAAGCCAATGGCTTCCCCCTTTTTGTTGGCCAAGCCACTAGACTGAACCCCGACCGCCCCTTTGCTGTGAGAGCCCTATGCGAAACGATGACCTGGACCTGCGCGCCGACCGCGACGAACTGCATGACTACGCACCCCGCGCCCAGCAACCCAAGCGCCAGAAAAGCCTGGTGCTGCAAGTGGCACTGGGGGTGTTCCTGGGTGGATTGGCGTTGTGGCTGGTGCAGTTGGGCGCGACAGCAATAATGGCAAAACTGGCCATGGGCACCTTCCAGTTCGGCGGCTGAAACCGGGTCAATGTGGGAGGGGGCAAGCCCCCTCCCACATTAAGACACCGACGCTTCCAGATTGCGTTCCTCCAACAACTTCACAAAGCTGCTCAAACTCTGTGACACCGTCCCCCGCCGCCAGATCAACCACGTATTCAGCAGGCGAAAACTGTCCATCAACGGCCACACACTCACCGCCGCAAACCCCGGCATGCTTTCCAGCATGCTGCGCGGCATCAGCGCCAGCCCGGCCCCGGCGCTGACGCAGGCGAGCATGCCGTGGTAGGACTCGATCTCGAAGATCTTGCCTGGCACCGCGCCATCCTGTGAAAACCAGCGTTCGAAGTGATGGCGATACGAGCAGTTCGAGCGAAACGTATAGATGTTCTCGCCATTCACGTCCTGCCCTCGGGTGATCGGTGCGTGGTGCAGGGGCGCGATCACTACCATCTCCTCTTCAAATACCGCCACGCCTTCCAGGGTCGAATGCAGCACCGGCCCGTCGACAAAGGCGGCGGCCAGGCGCCCCGACAGCACGCCTTCGATCATGGTGCCCGACGGGCCGGTGCTCAGGTCCAGCTCGACCTTGGTGTGTTTCTGGTTGTACGCCGCGAGCAACGCCGGGATACGTACCGCCGCCGTGCTCTCCAGCGAGCCAAGGGCAAACGCGCCCTGGGGCTCTTCCCCCGCCACGGTCGCACGGGCCTCTTGCACCAGGTCGAGGATGCGCCGGGCATAACCGAGGAAGTTCCAACCGGCCGGTGACAGCCGCAGGCGGCTCTTCTCGCGGATAAACAGCTCCACGCCAAGATCCTGCTCCAGCTGCTTGATCCGCGTGGTCAGGTTCGACGGCACGCGATGAATCAACTGCGCGGCGGCGCTGATGCTGCCTTGCTCGGCAACGGCCTTGAAGATTTCCAGCTGCACCAGGTCCAAGTCATTCTCCATTCGTGAATGTATTGCTTAATATTATTCAGTTTCCAGAAAAGAGCCAGCCCCGTACGCTGACCTCCATTCCAACGTACACGCAGGACGGTGCCATGAACGCGACTACCCACGCTTTATCGATCAACCCCGCCAACGGCGAAACCGTCGGCAGCTACCCGTACGAAACCACAGCGCAACTGGACGCCGCCCTGGACCGCGCCACCATCGCCTTCCGCACCTGGCGCCGCCAGCCGGTCAGCCAGCGCGCCGAGTTGCTGCTGGCCCTGGCCGCTGCCCTGCGCGAGCAAGCCGAAGCCATGGCGCAGATGATCACCCTGGAAATGGGCAAACCCATCGCCCAGGCCCGTGCCGAAGTGGAAAAATGCGCGCAACTGAGCGAATGGTACGCGGCCCAAGGCCCGGCTATGCTCGCCCCGGAGCCGACCCTCGTCGACAACGGCACCGCCCACATCGAATACCGCCCGCTGGGCCCGATCCTCGCGGTGATGCCGTGGAACTTCCCAGTGTGGCAAGTGCTGCGCGGCGCCGTGCCGACCATGCTGGCCGGCAACACCTACGTGCTCAAACACGCGCCAAACGTGATGGGCAGCGCCTACCTGATCCAGCAAGCCTTTCAGAAAGCCGGCTTCGCTGAAGGCCTGTTCGAAGTGATCAACGTCACCACCGAAGGCGTGTCCAAGGCCATCGCCGACCCACGCATCGCCGCGGTGACCCTCACCGGCAGCGTGCGCGCCGGTATCGCCATCGGCTCTCAGGCTGGTGCCGCGCTGAAAAAATGCGTGCTGGAACTGGGTGGCTCCGACCCGTTCATCGTGCTCAATGACGCCGACCTCGATGCCGCCGTACAGGCCTCGCTGATCGGCCGCTTCCAGAACAGCGGCCAGGTCTGCGCCGCCGCCAAGCGCCTGATCATCGAAGAAGGCGTGGTTGAAGCTTTTACCACCAAATTCGTCGAAGCCAGCCGCGCCCTGGTCATGGGCGACCCGACGTCAGCGGCCACCTACATCGGCCCAATGGCCCGTTTCGACCTGCGCGACGAGCTGCACGGCCAGGTCCAGGCCACCCTGGAAGAAGGCGCGACCCTGCTGCTGGGCGGCGATAAAGTCGCAGGCAACGGCAACTACTACGCGCCGACCGTTTTGGCCAACGTCACCGACCAGATGACCTCGTTCAAACAGGAGCTGTTCGGCCCGGTAGCCTCGATCATCACCGCCCGCGACGCCGACCACGCCGTGGCCCTGGCCAACGACAGCGAGTTCGGCCTTACCGCGAGCATCTTCACCACTGACGCGGCGAAGGCGCGGGACATCGCCAATCAACTGGAAACCGGCGGGATCTTTGTCAACGCCTTCAGCGTCTCCGACCCACGGGTGGCGTTTGGTGGCGTGAAGAAAAGTGGATTCGGCCGCGAGCTGTCGCACTTTGGTGTGCGCGAGTTCTGCAACGCGCAGACGGTATGGCTGGACCGCAAGTAACCCCTTGGGGTTCAACAGCGAACATGCCGCCGCACGCACTGCACCAACCCATCCAGGGCCTGGGACTTCACCGGCGCGAGCACACACACTGTGTGCTCGCGCTCACCCTCGCTTACCGTCAGGGTGTAATGCACCTGGCCCGGTTTGCCAGGCTCAGGCGCCGTGCTTTGCGGCAACTTGAAGAAGTCTGAAGCTTCGATCAGTTGCCGCAACTCCTGCTGTTGCGGCTCGGGCAGCTTCTCCAGCTCCACGCTGTTCGGTTTCGACAAGCCCGGAAAAAATGCCGGGCCGCCGTTTTCCTTGATCGAAATTCGCATGGCTGTTCCTCACCGCCCTGGCGGCTTGTCAGACGTTGATGCCCACGGCTTTCCAGCCTGCCTTGACGGCCTTCTGCTCATCCTTGTTCGCCCCGTACAAACGACCGGCGACGTCGTAGGTGATGCGCGCAAAACGCAGGAACCCCGAGTTCGGCCGCAACCGTGCATCGCGCAGGGCGTCATACCAGATGCGCCCTGCCCGCTCCCAGGCAAACCCGCCGATCTTCGTCGCCACCTGATAGAACGCATGGTTGGGAATCCCGGAATTGATATGTACGCCGCCATTGTCGTCATAGGTTTGCACAAAATCATCCATATGCCCCGGCTGCGGGTCCTTGCCCAGCAGCTTGTCATCAAACGCGGTGCCCGGTGCCTTCATCGAGCGCAAGGCAGTGCCTTTGATTTTCTTGGTGAACAACCCTTTGCCGATCAGCCAGTCGGCGTCCTCGGCCTTTTGCTGCAACGCGTACTGCTTGATGAGTGAGCCGAACACATCCGACAGCGACTCGTTCAACGCACCGGATTGATTGAAGTACATCAACTTGGCCTCATCCTCAGTCACGCCGTGGGCCAGTTCATGGCCGATCACGTCCAGGGCCACGGTGAAGCGGTTGAACAACTGCGCATCACCGTCCCCGAACACCATCTGCGTCGAATTCCAGAACGCATTGTTGTAGTCCTGGCCAAAATGAACGGTGGCGTCCAGCGCCATCCCGGCATCGTCGATGGAGTTGCGGTCGAACACCTGGTCGAAAAAGTCGAAGGTGGCGCCCAACCCATCATAGGCTTCGTCCACTGCGGCATCACCACTGGCAGGCTGGCCTTCAGCGCGGATCAGCTTGCCAGGCAGGCTGTCGGAGCCTTCGGCACTGTAGATCGAGCGGCGTTTTTCGGCGCCGATGGCCAGGGCCATATGCGCGGGGCCCTTGGCGGGCACCGCGACCATGCGCAGCGAACGGAACGTGCTGTCCTTGGCCCGCGTACGCAACGCGACGTCGCGCTGGGCTTTATCACCGTGGCGCGCGATCTGGTCGAGCATGTACGGCGGGATCAGGCAAAAAATCGGATTGCGATGAGGCTGGCGAACACACATTGGCTGGCTCCTTTTGCGAGGGGTGAGCGTCTGGACGACCGTTTTCAGGATAGCCGCCATGGCTTGACTCGACATCAATTGTCATCAACCTATGTTGCAGTCATGTTGATCCAACCCCCGTGAGGACCGCCCGATGCCAGCACGTAAAGCCAACGCCGACCTGACCTATCGCCCCCGGCTCGCCGACCTGCGGCCGCTGCTCGCGGCCAGCCCAACCCTGTTGGAAGCCCGGGCCGCGACGCCGCGTGTCACCCCGGCCAAAGACCTGAAAAACCGCCAGGGGTACGCCGACGATTTCCTCGGTAGCTTCGAGGTGCCCTGGCCCACCGTGGCGCAGGCACTGGCGCCTGACGCGCAGCCAAAGCGCCTGGACTACACGCATTTCTCCATCACGATGTCACGCGCCCGACGACTGGCACTCTACGTGGGCGTCAATATCGACGGCGGAAAACACGTGGATATCGTGCGCAGCAACGACACCTGGGCCTACGACGGCCGCCTGCCCACCGACGCCCAGATAGGCGAAGACCTCTACGCCGGCAATGGCCTGGATCGCGGCCACTTGGTGCGGCGCCAGGATCCCAATTGGGGCGACGAGGCAAAAACCGCCAACCTCGATACGTTCCATTTCACCAATTGCTCTCCGCAGATGAGCGGCTTTAACCAGAAGACCTGGCTGGAGCTTGAAGACTATATCCTCGACAACACGCAACGCTGGAAAGCGCGGGCCACGGTGTTTACCGGGCCGGTGTTCGGCGACGATGACCGCGTGTACCGGGGCGTCAAAATCCCCAAGGCGTTCTGGAAAGTGGTCGCCTACCTCAGCGACGACGGCAAGCCGTCGGCCAGTGCCTACATGATCGACCAAAGCCGCGAATTGGGTCAGCTTGAGCTGGTATTTGGCCAACTGCGGACCTACCAGCGCAGCGTGATCCAGATCGAGCAATTGACCGGCATCCGTTTCGGCAACCTGGCCGACTACGACGGGTTCAGCAACGAAGAGCGCGCCACCGGCACGCGAATTGAAGCGCTGATCCAGGGCCCCCAAGACATTCGTCTGTGAGCCACTGAACTTCAGCCTCCCTCTGCGAGGCTGAATCAACTACCATACCGCCGCCGGTTCCCCCACGGGACTAATAGGGAATTCGAAACGCCGCCCGCGGCGCCAATCGAAACTGCCCCCGCAACTGTAGGTGCCGAGCCTGCTCCTTAACGCCACTGGACCTCGTCCGGGAAGGTCGGAGCGTGGCGACGACGCATCAGTCAGGAGACCTGCCGGCCCAGCACAATCACTAACCGGCGGGGTGTCCGGGACGGACATCCTTGCCTGCCCGACCGGCAGCGTTCGAGGGCGTATTTCCGAGCCGTACTGCCCCTGTTTCAACTACGGTTCACACGGAGATCGCCCGATGCTGCCACGCGTTATTGCCCTGATCACCGGCCTGGGTTTCTGTGCCCTGGCCCAAGCGGCGCCCACTCACTACCCGCTGACGGTCGAAAACTGCGGCAATGCCGTGACCTTCCCGCAAGCTCCTGCGCGCAGCGTGACCATCGGCCAGGCCGCCACCGAAATGCTGTATGCCTTGGGCGTCGGCGATAAAGTGGTCGGCACCTCGCTGTGGTTCAACCGTGTGCTGCCCCAGTACCAGGCGCAGAACGACAAGATCGAACGCCTGGCCAACAACGAGCCGAGCTTCGAAGCTGTGATCGCCAAGCGCCCGCAACTGGTGGCTGCCGAGCTGGAATGGGTGGTCGGCCCGCAAGGTGTGGTGGGCACCCGCGAGCAATTCCATGAACTGAAGATCCCGACCTACCTGCTGCCCTCCGACTGCGAAGGCAAGGACAACCTGGTGGGCGCCGACGGCACGCGGCTGGAGCCGTTCCGCATCGAAACCATCTACAAAAGCATCAGCCAGCTGGCCGAGATTTTCGACGTACAGGCGCGCGGCCAACAGCTCAACGATGACCTCAAGGCGCGCCTGGCCAAGTCCGTCGCCACCGTGCAGAGCAAGGGCCTCAAGCACGCCAGCGCGCTGGTGTGGTTCTCCAGCTCCGAGATGGCCAGCGACCCGTATGTGGCCGGCCACAAGGGCGTCCCCGAATTCATGCTCGAAACCCTCGGCCTGCACAACGTGGTGCAGTCCGATGAAGAGTGGCCCGCCGTCGGCTGGGAAACCATCGCCAAGGCCAACCCGACCTTCCTGGTGATCGCCCGCATGGACCGCCGCCGCTACCCCGCCGACGACCATGAAAAGAAACTCGCCTTCCTGCGCAGCGACCCGGTCACGCGCAACATGGACGCGGTGAAAAACAACCGCATCATCATCCTCGACGCCCTGGCGCTGCAGGCCAGCATCCGCACGTTCGATGGCCTTGAACAACTGGCTGGCGCCATCGACGGCTACGACCTGCACAAATGAATAAAAGCGTGATCCGCACCCTGCTCGCCCTGACGCTGCTATTGATCGCCGTACTCGCCGGCGTGGCCATCGGCGAAACCGCCATCGAGCCGCAAGTGGTGCTGCAAGTGCTCGCCAACAAACTGTGGAACGCCGGCTACCTGCTCGACCCCATCGACGAAGGCGTGGTGTGGAACTACCGCCTGACCCGCGCCCTGGTCGCCGCCGCGTGCGGTGCGGGGCTGGCCACCTGCGGGGTGATCTTGCAGTCGTTGCTGCGCAACCCGCTGGCTGACCCTTACTTGCTGGGCATCAGCGCCGGCGCATCGACCGGCGCGGTATTGGTCGCGCTGATGGGCGTGGGCGGCGGGTTGATTTCGCTGTCGGCCGGCGCGTTTGTCGGCGCCATGGCGGCGTTTGCCCTGGTGATCCTGCTGGCGCGGGCCAGCAGCTCCATGAGCGGCACCGGCCAGATCATCCTTGCAGGCATCGCCGGTTCGCAGCTGTTCAATGCGCTCACCGCATTCCTGATCACCAAGTCGGCCAGTTCCGAGCAGGCCCGCGGCATCATGTTCTGGCTGCTGGGCAACCTCAGCGGCGTGCGCTGGCCGTCGGTGTGGCTGGCGGTGCCGGTGGCAGTGGCCGGCTTGGCGGTGTGCCTGTGGCATCGGCGTGCGCTGGATGCGTTCACCTTTGGCAGCGACTCGGCGGCGTCCCTTGGCATTCCGGTACGCCGCGTGCAATTTGTGCTGGTGGGCTGCGCGGCGCTGGTGACGGCGGTGATGGTGTCGATTGTCGGCTCCATCGGTTTTGTCGGCCTGGTGATCCCCCACGCGGTACGCCTGCTGCTCGGCACTGGGCACTCGCGTTTGCTGCCGGCCAGCGCCTTGGGCGGCGCACTGTTTTTGATTGCGGCGGATGTGCTGTCGCGCACCTTGATCAAAGGCCAGGTGATTCCGGTGGGCGTGGTCACCGCCTTGGTCGGCGCGCCGGTGTTTGCGTTGATCCTGATCGGCCGGAGGAATGCGCGATGAGCGTACTCAGTTGCACCGGCCTGGGTTTCAAGGTGCGCGACGCCGAGTTGCTGCGTGACATTCATCTGGAGGTGCAGTTGGGCGAGACGTTGGGGATTGTCGGCCCGAACGGCTCCGGTAAATCCACCTTGCTCAAACTGCTGGCGGGCTTGTGCACACCGGCGTCAGGTGAGGTGCGGCTGGGCGGCGAGCGGCTGGGCGACCTTTCGCGCCGCGCCATTGCGCAGCAGTTGGCCGTGGTGGAGCAACAAGCCGACACCGACGATGCCATCCGCGTGTTCGACGCCGTGGCGCTGGGCCGCACGCCGTGGCTGTCGGCGCTGAGCCCGTGGTCCAGCGACGACAACGCCATCGTCGTCCAGGCCCTGCACGACGTCGACGCCACCCACCTGAGCCAACGCGCCTGGCGCAGCCTCTCCGGCGGCGAACGCCAGCGCGTGCACATCGCCCGCGCCCTGGCGCAACGGCCGCAGATCCTGTTGCTGGATGAGCCGACCAATCACTTGGATATCCAGCATCAACTGGCGATCCTGAAGGGCGTGCAGGGGTTGCCGGTGACGACATTGATTGCGCTGCATGATCTTAACCAGGCGCTGACCTGTGATCGCTTGGCCGTGCTGGATCGCGGGTGTTTGGTGGCGTTGGGCACACCGCTGCAGGTACTGACGCCGCAACGCTTGCAGGACACGTTTGGGGTGCAAGGACACTACCTGACCGACCCGTTTGATGGGGCGCAGATCTTGCGGTTGCGCTCCAACTGAGTCACTAGGGTGGTTGTGGCTGATGAGTCCTTTGTGACACCTTGGCCTGCTGTGGCACATGAGTTCTTTGTGACATGTGAGTGCTTTTGGGCAGGTGAGTTCTTAGTGGTATGTGAGCTCTCTGTGGTGAGCGGGCTTGCCCGCGCTGGGCTGCGAAGCAGCCCCAATAAGACCGCCACGATTCTTCAGCAAAACCTCAGCGTTTGGTTGGGGGCTGCTTCGCAGCCCAGCGCGGGGCAAGCCCGCTCACCACAAAAAGCCCGCTCACCACAACAGGCCCGGTGACCACAACAATCCCTGTGACCACAGCAGGCCCGCTCACCACAGCCCTATAAATACCGCTGCATAGGCGTCGTGCACCACACCGGATCGTCCTCGACATCCACAATCTCAAACCCCTGGCGCCCCCAAAAATCAATCGCCCCCGGCAGGAACGGGTGGGTATGCAGGTACACCACTGCCACACCATCCGCCCGCGCCGTGGCCTCCAATGCGCGATAGAGCTGCCCCGCCAGACCAAAGCGGCGAAAGGCCGGGCGTACGAACAGGCGCACCACTTCCACGGTCTTGTGACCCTGGTAATTAAGCTGGGAAAAGCGGCCGTCATAGGGCAAGTAGCCGATGGCAGCGACGATCTGATCGTCATCGCAGGCGATCAGAAATCGCCCGTCGCCCTGAAGGTAAGTGGCTTCGAATTGCACCAGGTCAGCAGGCATGCCGGAGGCGCTGAGCTTGGGGAACAGCTCGGCGCGAGCTTGCAGGACGAAGGCCAGCACGTCGGGAATCTCTGCAATGGTGACCGTCTGGATGTTCATCATTCACTTAACTTACTCGTTGATAGCGCAGATACCCGTTGGCAGCTGTTCCCACACACACAAACCCAGCCACTTCATACATCAACCTAGCCGGGTTATCCGCACGCACACACAGGCTCAACCGTGCATAGCCCGCCTGTCTCGCCGCCGCCACGTACGCCTGCAGCAATGCACGGCCAATGCCATTGCGTCGATGTGTCTCCCCAACGTTGATCGTACACAACTCGGCAGCACCGTCTTCGGGCATCCACAGCGAATAACCGGCGAGCTGACCGTCAAGCATCGCTACCGTCAGCCGGTCAAAGTTCTCGACCCAACGGGTGAGATGCCGCTCCAGTTGCCGTTGCCAGGACGCTTCATGAGTTGGCTCCCAACGCTGGATATAGCCTTGTTCCCCCCGATAGATCGCAGGCAGGTCGTTCACGTTGGCGGGCCGCAGCGTCAGCGCGTTCACTCACGCAACTCGCACACCGCACTGCCCTTCATGCCCGACGCATGCACGCTCACATGGCGCACGGTAAAACCCGGCGCCTCGACGATTTTTTTCTCATCCCATGTGTCACCACTGGCCACCTGATAACCGATGGCGCCATCCGCCTGCCAGGTCAGCCGCAGCCTGTACACGCCGTTTTGATCAGGGACTCGATTGAACTGGGTGTCGATGATCGGCTTGGCTTTGTTGAAGGTCCGCAGGTTGAACAAGCGCTGGTCGGTGCCGGGAGGCGAATAGCTGGACAGAAACAGTGTGTCGTCTTCGGCCTCATCCTCAGCCGCAGCGAGAATTACCGACGGCACCCACTTTTCGCCACGGTTCTGGTTGTCGGTGATGACCTTGCAAGTCAACTGGCCTTTGCCGGTGACGTTCTTGCGCAGCACAGTCTGGTATTGGCCGTAGGGCACGTCGAAGGTCAGGGTTTGTTCAGTGACGGGGCTGCAGGCGGACAGCACAGACAGGGCTGAGAGCCCAAGGGCGCGTTGGAAAATCTTCACGTGCATTCCTTTGCTTGAGTAGGAGTCCAGAGGGTACCGGGCCTGTCACGCATCCTCCAGCCTGTCGCGCAAAAACTCGATAAACCGTTGAGTCTTCGCCGGCAGCAGGCGGGTTTCGGTGAGCGCGTAGACAGGCACCGATGTGCCATGCCAATCGGGCAACACTCTACGCAGTATGCCGCTGGCCACATCCTGCTCGGCAATGCCCTCAGGCAGCAGCGCAATGCCCAGGTCCAACGCGGCCAGCCGCCGGAGCATGCCTACGCTGTTGAGTTCAAACCGCCCGCTCACGTCGACTTCCACCTTATCCACACCCGACACCAAGCCCCATTGATGCGCCCTTGAACCGCGCATGCGCAGACATTCGTGATGCGCCAGGTCTGCGGGCTGCGCAGGCAGGCCAGCGCGTTCCAGGTACTGGGGCGAGGCGTACAGCGCTCGGCGCATGTTCGCGAGTTTGCGTGCAATCAGATTGGAATTGGCGGGCTCGCCCATGCGAATGACCACGTCCACCGGATCACTGATCAGGTCGACCTGGCGCGGCGTTAAATCGAGTTCGAAGGTGATACCCGGATACAGCCGGGAAAATTCGGCAATCAACGGCGCCAGGTAGACCATCGCGAAATCCACCGGCAACGAGGCGCGCAGCACGCCGTTGGGCTGGGCGAGCATTTCGCCGAGTTGCTCATGGGCCAGGCGGGCCTCATCGACAATGCGCTTGCAGCGCTCAAAGTACAGTTGGCCAGCCTCGGTGGGCTCGATCTTGCGCGTGGTGCGGTGCAACAGCCGCAGGCCGATGCCTTTTTCCAGCTCGCTGATGCGCCGGGACAGCGTCGAGTTCGGCATGCCCAGGGTCTCGGCCGCACGGCTGAAACTGCGAGCCTTCACCACCTCGACAAACAGCGCCATATCGTTGAGAAATTCCACAACATTATCCCATCAGTGGATTAGTCATTTCGCGTTTGAGCCATTTATCCCGAAATCGGATTGATCAATCATAACCCCATCACTGATGAGGAACACCGCCATGAATGCTCTTTTTTCTCCCCTTGCCCTCGGTCGCTACACCCTCGCCAATCGCCTGGTCATGGCGCCAATGACCCGCTCGCGCGCCGACGACGCCGGTGTGCCTTCCGACCTGGTGACCACCTATTATGCGCAGCGCGCCACAGCCGGTTTGATCATCTCCGAGGGTGTGTTCCCCGACGCATCGGGCAAAGGGTATGCGCGCACCCCAGGCATCGAAACCGCCGCACAGGTGGCCGCCTGGAAATCCGTCACCGACGCCGTACATGCCCAAGGTGGCCACCTTTTCATGCAACTGATGCATTGCGGACGGGTGTCTCACCCCTCGTTGTTGGCTGACGGTGGGCTGCCTCTGGCCCCCTCGGCGATCAAACCGGCGGGCCAGACCTGGACCGCGACCGGCCTGCAGGATTTCGTCACGCCGCAAGCAATGAGCGTGGCGCAGATCGGTGGCGTGGTCGACAGCTACCGCCAGGCCGCACGCCGGGCAATCGAGGCTGGCTTTGACGGTGTGGAGTTGCACGCCGCCTCCGGTTACCTGCCCGAGCAATTCCTCTCCAGCGGCAGCAACCAACGGGACGATCAGTACGGCGGTTCGGTGGAAAACCGTAGCCGCTTCGTGCTGGAAGTCCTCAAGGCGATGGCCGATGAAGTGGGCGCTGATCGCGTGGGCATCAAGATTTCCCCCGAGATGAACTTCAACGACATCAGCGATGCCAATCCACAGGAAACCTACACCTACCTGGTCACGCAACTGCGCGGGCTGAAGTTGGCCTACCTGCATGTGGCGCTATTCGGGGCGAGCTTTGACTACCACGCCGCGTTGCGCCCGTTGTTCGATGGCCGCTATTTGGTGGGCAGCGGGCTGACTCGGGACAGCGCCGACAGCTTGATCGCCGAAGGCAATGCCGATGCGGCGGTTTTTGGTAACGCGTTCCTGGCCAACCCGGACCTGCCAGCGCGTTTTCGCAGCGGTGCCGACTTGAATGTGCCCGACAAAGACACCTTCTACGCGCCAGGTGCCGAGGGTTACATCGATTACCCTGCGCTCTGAGGTGCACCACTCGGCTACTGAGCCTGGGTGATACTTGTGGTGAGCGGGCTTGCCCCGCGCTGGGCTGCGAAGCAGACCCATCAGAACCACCCCCGCTTTTCCAGACAAACCGAGTTGCCTGGTTTTAGGGCTGCTTCGCAGCCCAGCGCGGGGCAAGCCCGCTCACCACAACAAGCCCGCTCACCACACAAAAACCGGCTCACCCCAAATAAGCCCGCTCACCACAACAGGCTTGCTCACCCCAACAGGCCGGTCCGACGCAGAGGTTGAGGGCAATCGTTAAAGCGGCATAAACAAGGTTGTCCGCTTGCCATCGATGCGCTCAGTCATCCACGTGCGGCTGTACGCCAACACCGCCTCCCCCATCGCCACCGGAAAATGGATAAACCCATGGGCCGATTCCGGCAGCAGATGGGCCTCGGCCTGGGGCCAGCGCTGCGCAATCAATAGCGTGTCGTCTTTGAGCGGGTCCAGCTCCCCCACAAACATCAATGCCGGAGGCAGGTCGTCGAAGTCGCCATACAGAGGTGACAACGGCGGTTGCCTGCGCTCGTCATCGCTGATCCCCGGCGTCAGCATGCGCAGGGCCTCAACCATGCCCGGCCCATCCAGCAATAAGGTCTCCGGCCCGGCGCTGCGTACACTCGGTGTACCGGTCAGATCATAAACGCCGTAATACAGCACCGCGCCGCTCACCCGCTGGAGCAGCGCTGGCCATTGCTTGAGCGCCAGCAACGTGGCTGCCGCCAAATGCCCGCCGGCCGACTCGCCCACGACGATCACGGGCAGGTTCTTGAATTCATCGTCGCAGAGCAACCAGCGCGCCGCCGTCAGGCAATCCTCCATCAACCCCTCAACCGGTGTGTCCACCGCCAGCCGATAATCCACCGACACCACCGCCACGTCGCAGGCGTTGACCATGCCGAGGTTGAGGTCGTCATCCATCTGCGCATTGCCGATCACCCAGCCGCCGCCGTGGATATCCAGCACCACGCCCTTGGGCTTGCCGACGGGCCGCAGGATACGCACGGGCACGCCGTCCACGGTCCGGCTTTCAGCGGGCGTTGCGCGCCTGACCTTCTGGCTCACGCGCAACAGCGCCTGGATCAAGCGCGGTGTCACCCGGTTGCGGATTTTAAAGCGCGGCATCCAGGCAAGCTTTTGATTGAAGCGGCGCATCTGGGCCAGTTCCGGCTCGCTGGCCGGCCAAGGTTGATAAGCCATCAGCGGTTATTGCGCAGAATCGAGAAATTCAACGCCGCCGCGACACACAGCCACGCCAGGTACGGGAACAGGATCAAGCCGGTGATCAAATCCAGGCGCACCGCCAGCACCACCATGGCCGCCACGGTGATCCACAACAACACGATGATCACCATCCCGGCGAGCAGGCGATGGGCGCCGAAAAACACCGGCGTCCACAGCGTGTTCAAGGCGATCTGCGCGGCCCACAGCGCCAGCACCATCTGGCTGCCGGGGATCAGGCTGAGGCGGTAACCGGCCCAGGCCAGCAGCAGGTAGATGATCGTCCATGCGACCGGGAACAGCCAATTGGGCGGGGTGAAGCTGGGTTTTACCAGGGATTCGTACCAGGCACCGGGCTTGAAGATCACGCCGGTGCTGGCAGCGGCGGCACAGGCGAGCAGGAAGATGAAGAAAGTCATGGTCGGTCCTTGAGGTCGGTGGGAAGAAAGCAACGCTATGCTTGAGTGACTCAAACTGCTGCGCATAAATTCAATGATTCCCCCAAAAATGGCGCTGGGCGTCATGAAAACTGGGTAGGGTCTGCGCCCTACCCGATGATCAAATGTGGAATCTCGACCGTGGCCATCCCCCCCGCCCATCACCCTGACAGCCCCTGGTCGGTGTTCCTTGTCTTCCTGCGCCTGGGCCTCACCTCCTTCGGCGGCCCCATCGCGCACCTGGGCTATTTTCGTGACGAGTTCGTCACCCGGCGCCGCTGGTTGAGCGAACGCAGCTACGCAGACCTGGTCGCACTCTGCCAATTTTTACCCGGCCCGGCCAGCAGCCAGGTCGGCATCGCGCTGGGCCTGCAACGGGCAGGTTACGGCGGTGCACTGGCGGCGTGGGCCGGGTTCACGCTGCCGTCTGCCTTGCTGCTGATCGTATTTGCCTTGGGCATTGCCCAGCACAGCGAAGCCCTGCCAACCGGCGTGCTGCACGGCCTTAAAGTCGTCGCCGTGGCCGTGGTCGCCCAAGCCGTGTGGGGCATGGCGCGCACCCTGTGCCGGGGCCTGGCGCGCGTAAGCCTGATGCTGATAGCTGCGTGCGTGGCACTGTTGACGACGTCCGCGTGGGGCCAGGTCGGCGCGATTGCCGTCGTCGGCCTTGCCGGCCTGCTGTTCTTGACGCCCACGCCGAACACCGAACACGAAGCGCTGCCCATGCCGATCCGCCGCCGCACCGGCGCCCTGTGGCTACTGCTGTTTGTGTTGTTGCTGGTGGGGTTGCCGCTGCTGGCCCAACTGCTGCCCAATCGCAGCCTGGCGCTGGTGGACGCCTTTTACCGCAGCGGCGCATTGGTGTTCGGTGGCGGCCACGTGGTACTGCCGTTGTTGCAAGCAGAAGTGGTGGCGCCGCACTGGATCGGCACAGACCTGTTCCTCGCCGGCTACGGCGCCGCTCAAGCCGTGCCCGGCCCCTTGTTCACCTTCGCCGCGTTCCTCGGCGCCGCGATGTACTCGCCGCCCAACGGCTGGCTGGGCGGCCTGATCTGCCTCCTGGCAATCTTCGCACCCGCGTTTTTACTGGTGTTCGGCGCCTTGCCGTTCTGGGAAACCCTGCGCCGTAGCCCGCGCACCCAAGCCGCGTTGGCGGGCGTGAATACAGGCGTGGTGGGTTTGTTACTGGCCGCGCTGTACCACCCGGTGTTGACCAGCGCGATCTACACCACCTATGACATCGGCCTGGCGGTGCTTGCACTGGTCGCGCTGATGGTTTGGAGGCTTCCGCCGTGGTTGGTGGTGATCGCCAGCGGTGGACTGGGATGGTTATTAAGCGTGGGCGTCGGCTGAGCCAGGCTCAACAATCCTTAGCCACGGCCACCGCGCCTGATAACTCCTGGCCTTCTGCGCAAACAACGCCGGTTCCGAATGCAGTGGATTGATCCGCAACAGTCCCTGTTCTACATCCGCCAACCCATAGGGCGCATACACCTCGCCAGTGGCGATCTCCAAGCCGATGCACGTGCCGGCCACCAGATAACGATCAACCCCCTGTTTAGCCGAGTGCAGCTGCGGGTAAGGTCGGCCAAACCGCTGCCCATACCAGAGGTGAACCCGCGCCTGGTTCCTGACCTCCACATTCACACCCAGGTCCTGGAACAACCGCTCGGCCCTACGAATCACCGCGTCCTCGGCCTCGTAGGACAAGTCGGTGTCGAAGTAGAAAACGTCGTAGTCCTTTACGCCCTGCGCGGCAGGAAGATTGCACTGGTGATTCCACACCGCCTGGAACAGACACCCCGCCGTGAGCATGCACTGCTCCACACCGAGGTCGGGCAGGCGCTTGGTCATTTCAGCATTGATGGGGTTGGCCATGGCCAGGTGGAGCAAGGTGTCGACGGTCAAGGTCATGGGGATCCCTGATTTAATCAGCCCTTCAACTCACTGGCGCGATGACTCGCGGCATCGTCATAAGCCACATACAGCGACTCAGCGATTTGGCTCTTGATCGCCTTGGACGCTTCCAGCCCCAACACAAAGCCTTCTGCCTTGCCGCCTGCGCGGTTGAGTTCTTCATGGGTGGCGGCGCCGGTGATGGCGTCGAGCAGCTTGGTGGCGTGCGGGCCGACGCCCTTGGGCAGGCTGATTTGGTCGATGGACATGGGCGATACCTTGCAAGAGAGAGATCGGTAGCGCGTGGAACCACTGCCGAGGGGGTGGCATGGTAGACCGATATGCCCTGCAACGGGGCGTTTGCGAGTGAACCGGTTTGAAACTCCAGATGCGCTCGTAATGGCATTTCACTATCATGCAGCGCCCGGCACCGCTTCACCGCGCATGCCCGCACACCTCATTCAATCAAGACCAGGGACAGGCAATGCCGCCACTCAAAACACTGCTCGCCGCCAGCCTGCTGCTGATCTCGCTCCTGCCGAGCGCTGCCAGTGCTGGCCTGTACAGTTCGGACAACAACAACTTTGGCATCCTGAAGACCAACCTTACCGACGCCAGCAAGTACCGCTACGCCGCGCTGGTGTCGACCAGCAGCGAAGGCGACAACTTTGAAACCCTGCACCAGCTTTCACGCGTCTACGCCGAGATCCTGGAAAAAGACATGGGCGTGCCCGTCGCCCTGTACAACGCCGACACCCTGCACCTGAAAAACATCGACACCTACCGCGCCGCGGCCATCGAGCAGATCCAGCGCAAAAACTTCAGCGCCACGGCCGACACCTGCGCAGTGGCCAGCACCTTTCTGTACCCGTCCACCGTCGCCAACCTATTGCGCATCATGGCCCCCGACATCGTCATCCCCCGCAACGACCCCGCGCTCCACGCCCAACTGGTCGATGTGTCCAAGCACTTCCTGGCGCAAGACCTGGGCGTGCTGATGAAAATGTGCGACGCCTCGCCGTCACGCAAACAAACCGCCGCCTTCAAAGAATTCCTGGAAGCCCTGCAAAAAGCGCAGCCCTACATCGCCAGCACCGCACGCCTGAGCCAGCACCGCATACAGGCCAACGCCGAACAAAACGCCGAAGACGCCCGCCGCGCAGACATCGACCGCAAGGCCCTCGCCCGCAAAGCCGAGCAGGACAAAGCCTACCAAGCCGCCGAAGACGCCCGCGACGCAAAAATCCTCGCCGACCAGGCCGCCGTACGCGAAGAACAACGCCTCAAGGCCCAACGCGCCGAACAAACCCGCCAACAAGCCCTGGCCGCCCGCACCCCCGAACAAGTGAACAGGGACAACCAACAAAACGAAGACGTGCACTTCTGCTACAAATACGCCGCCATGAACAAAGTGGCCACCGACGCCAACAACCAAGGGATGTCGATCGAACGCGCCGAGCAGGTCCTGGTGGATATGAGAGGCCTCAAAGGCCAGGATGCCGAAGACATGCGCAGCACCATCCGCGTCGTGCGCCTGACCCACGCCAACGACACCCCCAACCAAGCCTTCACCCTCGAATACGACCGCTGCCTGGCACTGCGTGCCAAGAAACGCGCAGAGGGCTCACTAAACTGATCCCTCTGTGGCGAGGAAGCTTGCTCTTGCTGGGCTGCGCAGCAGCCCCAATACCA
This sequence comes from Pseudomonas sp. PB105, assembly GCF_009764655.1. Classification (NCBI taxonomy): domain Bacteria; kingdom Pseudomonadati; phylum Pseudomonadota; class Gammaproteobacteria; order Pseudomonadales; family Pseudomonadaceae; genus Pseudomonas; species Pseudomonas sp. PB105. Next base: position 27,558 of record NZ_RWIO01000066.1, on the reverse strand, counting down.
TCAGCCACACAGACGAATAACCAGGCGACATCGCCTTGCTCCATTGCCTACGCTTGCGTCAGAATCCGCCGGCTTGTGCGCTGGGGTGGCCGTCTCTAAGGTTGCCCGGTCGCCGACATCTCGGTGATCGGGTTTAGTAGCCTGATGGTTTATCCAGACAAAGTGCACAAGCGTCATCCATCAGACAGTCCAGTCTGTACTTGATGGTGGCTGTGCGCAGGGCGTCTTCGGACGCGCCGGCTTTCGTTTGGATTCCCCGGTCTACTAACCTGCGCACAGCTGCCACCCTTCTGTTTAGTAGCTAAAGGACGGCGGCCCTAAACAGGAATTCAAACATGCTCAACGTCACACCGGATTCAACCCCCCTCTTCACCGTCGCCCCCGACGCCAGCAACGAAACCCTCATCACCAACAGCTACGAGACCTTCACCTCCGTCAGCACCTTGCTGCTCGACCTGTCCGAAGACCTCAACGGCAAACACCGCGACATTGCGCTGGCGATTCACCAACTGAGTGAATTGGGCGTGCTGTTGACGGCCAAACTGCTCGACCGCGAAATGCCTTGCGCCGGCTGATACCGGGCCCTTCAATGCGCTAGCATCAATGCTCGCCGCGTCGCTGTAAGGCGTTTACAGCGATTCGGCGAGTTAGGTTTTGACAGATTTGATAGATGCTCATGGCCGCGACCTATAGGAAGGGTAAGCAAGGAGTGAAATCACTACTGTGTCCACAGGGAGAAGTTCTTAGCCGCTAGGGACCTGCTATCGGCCAAAAGCTGTCGGTCGACTGATTAGAGTGGGACAGTTACGCTGACGTTTTTCGCGTGACTGGAAATGCGTATGACAGAGGTGTACCAAGGAAGCTGCTTATGTACAGCCGTTAGTTACGAGCTATCCGTAACACCGAAAGCAGTGAGCCATTGTCATTGCCGCCAATGCCGAAAAGGTCACGGAGCAGCATTCGCTTCGTACGGCAGTGTTCCCCGTAACGCATTACGGATACTGTCCGGCGCCACCAGCATCAAAACCTATACATCCTCAGAGGCGGTGTTACGCGAATTCTGCACGCACTGTGGCTCGACACTGTTCTGGTCACGATCTCAAGGCGAGTTTGCTGACTGGGTTTCGATAGCACTGGGCACGCTCGACACGCCCTTCATGCCAGAAAAGCAAAAACACGTTCATGTCGACTCCGCAGTCCACTGGTACACGCCATCCCAATCATGCTCCCAGGTCGGCTTACTGCTTTGAGTCATTTTCAGAGGGTCACGGCGGGCAGAAACCGGCCAGAAGCTGCCGATCAGCAACGGCAAAATTTGGTTAGGGTGGACGTTGATCCATGGACTGCTTTAGGCGGCCAGGTAAGTGGTCAGTCCAAAAAACACATCCCTTCCAAGCTTCAACTGGCGCCCCCCTTGCCCCGCTGCTACGTGTGGCCAACGGCGTGTGGTACTGAGCGAAGGCGGGTCGAAACGGCATATGCTGTTGGTACTGGCCTTAAAGCGTTGGGTCTCGCGGTTGGTCTGTCGCATGACGAGCGAAGCCCCCCCCGTTCGCCGTGACTGCGAACGGTTGCTCGACCGGCTGGACCCGCGCAATCATCTGCCAATCAGCATCTAACTAATCGAGCACAGGACCCGCGACTAGCCTATTGCAATGAGGCGGCGCGGATCACTTGAGCAGTCCGCTACTCGATCAAGTGGACCGAAGTTCCAGGTGCTAGCGCACGTGCGTCGGCTGCGTGTTTCAGGATCTAATGATCAGTCGTCACGTTTACTTGACCAACACTTTATCGATTTCCTGAACCAGGGACCTTGGTGCGGGCGTATCGGCGTACTCCTGAGCCATCTGCATTGGGTCGACCATTGGCGTGGTTACCCCGTCGAAGGAGAAACCGCCGACCACATAACGTGCGAAGGTAGGCGACGCCGGGTCTTCGTCGACCTGCCAATACCCGTCATACCGTGTCGCCAGGTACTCGCCGATGTAATAACCGATACGGGTAATGAACCATACACGGTTGGCCTCACTGATCACTGCACTTCGAAAACCGCTGTCCAATTGGGCCAAAAATTTCCCGGGAGTGTTAAGTACCTCGTGAGGTCGTTCAAACCCAAGGCTGGTGCAGAATTCATGGAGCACCGGCAGGCGCTCGGACTTGAATGCTGAAAAACCAGCCTTGCGACGCGCCAGCAATTGCTCGTCTGCCCCTTCGAAATTATCCATGCAGCCCTCATCAATCAATTATGAATAAGCACATCAATTTTATTTAACTCCAGCATCCTTGATAACTCTTGAGATGGCGGAGCTTCCAAAAATATCCATCGCGGCTCATAGCCTTTTACCGTGTCTCTAAGATAGAGATCCTTTTCAATCTGGCTATGAATCTGCGCGGTCAACGGGACTTCATTCAGTTTACCGTTAGAGGAGATGAGCCGCTGATAGGTCTTGATTTCGTTCGCCACGACACCACCCGCCGCCTTATCGACAGGTGCATCTACAAAACGTCCCCCCGTCCCGGGGACTGAGTAATAACGCTGACCTTCAGACCCGTAAAGCTCCTGAACGTAGGTTTCTCCAGCCTCCCACTTTTCACGACCACCCAAATTACGAACGTCATCGAGCGTAAAGGTTTTAGCCGTGGTGTCAGGCAACAATTTTAACCCTACATTTTTTTCGTAAGACTTGATTGAGCTGGCCCCACTCGGCTCAACTATTTTCATGACGTCATCGCTGACCGTGACAATGCTGCCTTTTGGCACAATAGTGCCTGACGTCAGCGTAACGTCACCGGAGAGCTTAACCGTGGTATTGGGCTGAATAACAAGACTTTCCAAAAACTGCGAGCCACCCTCGAGTTTGAAGTTCGGCTCATCTACCACCAGTCGGCCCGGGCTGCCACCGTCGACTTTATCCAGCACCCGCTCGGTCGCCCCCAGCTCTTCGCTCGTCTTGACCATACCGCCCAATTTCGCCGCTTTTTCCGCGCGGTTGATGGGCAAGAAGGCCAGCGCCCACTCTGTCTTGTACTTTTCGATCACCGCGGCACTGTTGACCGGGTCACCCTGCAACTCGTACAGCTTGCCCAACCCGTAAGCTGTTTGGCCTTCAGCCCAGAGCCCACCGACCAGGGCGACAGGGTGGGAAGCCGTGTTGATCAGCCCAAAAGCGATCTGTTCCGAGGTGTCCACCGGATGGGTCAGCAAGTTCTTGCCGAGGGTAAAGATACCTTCTGCAGTACCCACGAGCGCCTCGCGCTGACCTTTAAACGTACCCTCGGGGCTGGTGTAGCTCACAGGGCCAAAAGGCTGCCCTGTGTTTGCCCCTTCTGCAAAATTCAGGTTTCGGTTGTAGAAGTCCAGCGCCTCGGTTTGATCCGAGTCGAACCTGGCAATCGGCATCAGGTAGTTGAGGTTGATTTTTTCGTCGGCAAACGCCGCCGCGTGAGTGAACTGGTAATTTTGCACCAAGCGCAGGGTTTCTTCAGGCGTGTAGTTTTTAATGGTTGGTGTAAGCGTCGGCACGTCGCTCGTCGGACCTGGATCGTACATATTGCCCAGCGGTGCCAAAGCCTGGCCAAGGTGGGTCAGGGTGAGATCGTCCGGTGGCAGGCCTTTACTGCCCAACAGACTCTGCCACCCGGCGTCGGTGTAGTACGCCAACGCCCTTCCCAAACGGGCCTGCGCTTCTTCCACACTGATACCTGCCGCCAGCGCCAACGCAGGCGCTTCGCTTATAAGCAGAGGGATTTCTTTCGGGTGCAACTGGCGGTTGTAAGCATCGACGGCGTTGCCGGTGTTCGCCGCCGTCACTTGCCCGCCCACATTGCCTCCCGATGCGGCGGCCGCACCAACCCCCGCCGAGATCAAGGTAGCCAGTGAGTTGCGCTCGCTTTCCTTGACGCCGCTGTCTTTGAGCGCCTTGTCCACCATCGGCATAAACGTCGCCGACGCTGCCGCACCCTGTGCGCCGGCAAGCGCATTGCCACTGGACAGCCCCTGCGTGGCGCCTGCCAGCGTATGCAGCAGGATTCGCGCCGCGCCGCCTTCGCCCCAGGCCTGTTTGACCACGCTGTCAGTGGCTTCGAATTCGCGCTGATCGGCGTAGTCGCCAATGGCTTTGTAGGTATGGGCTGCCGTGGTGTTGGCGAGAATGCCGACGCCGGTGGTGCCGCCTGCCCCACCCAACCCTGCAGCTACCAGGCCGGTAGCGATGTCGGCCATGAGTCGCTTGTTGCCGCCTATGGCCCAGCTGTTGGCATCTTCGACGGCACGCGCCGCGCGAGCCTGTTGTTCCGGGGTACTGTCGGGGTTGTTACGGACATTTTCGCTTTGCGCCTCGGCCTCGGCCTGCTTCGCTGTGACGACCGACTGGACGATGCTTTGCCCCAGTTTTACCGAGCTCTGGACCAGGTCCATGCGCTCCTGCAGCGCTTTTTCGTCAGGGCGATCCAATTGCTCGTTGGCATTGGCCGTATCGCGATTGAGGCCGACCAGGTCGCTGGCACCGAGCGGGTTACGCACAATAATCGTGCCTTCACTGACCGCGCTGCGTGTACGGCTCTGTTCCGACTCGCGCAACATCAACGGTATGCTGCCGCCTACCCCTGTTTCGATGCCGCCATTTTCCAGGGCGGTATAGGACGCGCTGAGACCGACCGACTGGCTCTTGATCTCGCTACCTCGGAGCAGAAGGCAAGGAATGTCTGGCGCGAACTGGTGAATGACGTGGGCGCATGATTCCAATAGTCACGAGAGGCCGCTTCGTGCCGACTGCTGCCCTTCTCAAAGGGCAGCTTAGTGTCGATAACTGCCTATCACCAACGCTTAAGATGGGCTGGCCAACCCAAAGACCACAACGCCCAATAACCACATAAACTCACCCATAACCAACCACCCACGGCTCCTGCTCAATAGTCGCAACATCCCCCTCCGCCAATAACCCCCACAATTCCAGAATCTTGTCCCCCGGCACTTGCCTCATATGGCGAGGATCACCGGTCTCCAGATTTTCAAAAAGTGACGGTGCCCGACAGGTTTACAGCGATGCACCACTCTGCATCGTTGGTCACCGACACCTGCCCATGCTCATCATCTTGCCCGCGCGTTTGCAGTTCGGCGAGAAGCTCAGGGAATGTGTGTATGCCAGGATCAGCGTTCATGGCACCGTATCTGTGACTGACGTGATAACCCATATTGATCTCGTGGTTAGCCTATTTATAAAACGTCAACGCCGGGATAGAGGTCCGCAGGCGGATGGTAATCGGGATCCTCGAAGCGGCTATTGTTGTAATGGGTTTTGGCTGTCGGCCCTTCGCCCTTGTACGTTATCTGCGAGTTTGGCGTGAGATGCCACCCCTCTCCGTCTTTGTCGCGCTCGATCAGCGACGGGTACAACGTGCAAGTGCCTGATGAACCTGATGTCAGCCTGAACTGGTAAAAGCGCCCAGCCTGGGGCGTGAACTTCGCCGTGACGAAGCAGGATCGCGTACGTGCGCCCTCCCAGGACATGCCCACGTGCGTTTCGATGCCGGGCCGAATTTGCGTTTCGTAATAGTCAGACGTGAGGTTTTGCCCCGCTTTCGGCATCCCCTGATCCTGGGTATGGATGAACGGAAGCAGCCCGCTGCGAATCACGCCACCCGAACGTTTACCGTTTTCGTATTGGTACAGGTCGGCATGCTGCGTGAAGTTGACGATGCGTATCCAGGCGGGGTTGGGCTCGTTTACAGGGGCCGCGAAGTAATCGGTGTGGGGGAAATACTGGCAGCCTGCGAACAACGGCAGGGCCAGCAGGCAGAGCGCAGTGCGTATCGACATGAAGCCTGTCCTTTTGCGGAGTCAGGGTAGAGACCACGAGAAAGGAGGCGCATTGCATAACAGGTGATAAATTCGTGGGGGCCGATAGCGACGCGCTTGATCATTGCTGCGCGCAGGCAGCCACCGCACACTCTGCCGTCGTGAGGGGCGGTGTTCGGCCAAGACTCATGCGCCACAACCCGAAGTTGACGGTCGTCTTGGCTCAGATTCAGATTGAGCAAGCTGGTCGCTCGCCCAACCGCTCTACCAACCTTACGAGATAACCGTCGGTATCCTGGACGATAAATTCTCGCTGACCGACTTCTACGTTTTCAGCCCGATACCAGGTGTCTTTGCATTCTCGGTAGAGCGTAAATCCAGCCTGCTCAAGTCTTTGGATGACGGGGGCGACAGCCTCAACATCAATCTGTAGGTTCATGCCTCTTCCAAACGGCCTGGTCAACGGCGCCGTCAGCCATTGACCCGCGTCCGAATCAATTTGCTCAAGCATTACTTGCGCTCCGTTCAAATCAAGGTAGGCAAATCCATCTTCCGGGCGTTGATACGCTACGTTGAACCCCAGGCAAGAAACCCAAAAAGCCAAGCTGCTTTCCAGGTTGGTGACCATTAACTCCGGAACCAGTTTATTACGCTCGAACATGAGATGACTTCCATTTCAAAACGCGAATGTGTGCAGGCGGGCAGTTTCTGACAGCTACAGAAACTCGGCCAGCTTTAATTTATTTTCATAGAAACCACATCACCTACAAAACATAACGCCCCACCGACAACAAAACTATCTGCACAATCAAGTAGTCCGGCCACAGCGCCCAACGCTTGAGGGAAATCGGAACGGAAACAAGCTCTTCTTCACTCACATCACCCAGCCGGGTGTAACTCTTGGGGAACATAAAAAACAAACCGATCTGCCCCATGCGCATGGCTTTATCCCTCGGTCGATTACCGGGCCAAAGCCGCTTATTGTGTTGAACAATCTTATTGCCCTCAAAATACTGCTCCAGCTTTTCAAGCTTGAAGTAGTACGAATACAGCAGTAACGCGACGGCAATAACGACCTCCACACCCACCAGAAATGTGATGACCTTGTAGCCAGCTATATCCATAGGTCATCTGCCATATAAAGTTCTTCGCCCAGCTGTGCGCCATGACCACCGAATAGGTTCCTGGGTACACCCACCAACTTACCCCCTCTCACAGACTGCGCCTCACGACACGCCACCTCGCCCCCGTTCGCACACGATTCAGTAGTCAACGATTTTTTGATTGATATACGCCGCTGTCGTGTCGAACTCCGACCTCAACGAAGACAGCGTTCAAAATATAAAATCGGATTTTTCTACGTGGGCAGAAATCAATGGGGCAAAAACTCACTTTCAGAAAGAAGCTACAAGCCAGCAGATCAAAACCTACAGGCATCAGGTATTCTGCCCAGCGTCAAACCCGCCCCCCGGCCTGCTTTAAACGCGCATCAGGAGAGTTGCATGTTGATTGGCCATCGCTTCGAGCGCACCGCCCAGGATGACTTGCACGTCCACTCGCGCAACGGCGTGCAAAGCGTGTTTGTGCTGCTGACTGGCGCAATGGCGTTCATCCTGCCTTTGGCCTTCGTGCTGTTCTGGTTCACCGACGGCGGCTCGCAGTTGGCAGAGGTGGATCCGCTGAGTTCGCTGCTGATCGTACTCCTGCTGCTGCTTATTCCCGCCCTTGGCCTGCTGCTGATGGTGTACACCGGCACCCGCGAGACGTTGCTGTTGTCGCGAGTGAACGGTGAGGGCAAGCGCCGCACCCGAAACTTTTTCGGCGGCCGCGAGCGTGTGCAGTCGGTCTTCAGCATCGATAAACCTCACCACCTCGAACTTCGCCGCCGCCCGCAGGCCGAGCCCGCCTACACCCAGCTGTGGCTGGTGATGCGCGACGGCACCGAGCAACGGTTGACCACCGATAACGTGCCGGTGGTGCCGGGGAGCAAACGCACCGATGTGTGGCTGCGTGAACTGGCCGATTACCTGGGCGTGGCGGTGCCCACTGAGGTGGTCGTGGGGTCTGCAACGCCGGCGCCCTATAGGCCTGCGCCAGCACCGGCGAAGGTCGCCAGGCGGCGCAAAGTCAGAGGGCCCACGCCTGCGGCTGAGTCCACCGATAAGCTCGGCATTGCGGCACGTGCCCTGCTTTCACTGCTGGGTGCATTCTTCGCGGTGCTGGAGCTGACGCATGTCGTCGGCTTGGTGCGCGCGCTGTTCACTGGGCGGCTGCGGGTCAGCGGTGTTCGCTCAGGCTCGGCGAGCTTTTACTGGGCCGAGCAGCCGTGGGTGTTTTCATTCAATGTACTGGTGGGTGTGGTCGAGGTGCTGATTATCGGCGTGATCGCCTGGGGGTGTGTGCGTACGGCGATTCTGGGGCGGATGAAGGCCAATCATTAAGAGCCGCTGACACGCACATAGTAGTTATCGAACTCACCGCTCTCCACGAACACGAAACCATGACGTGTATAAAAGCGATTGGCAGCGCTTTCCTTGAGAGCGCCCACGTTTAGGGAGCGACGTAGCTGATCAGCTTCTCTAAAAATCTGATTCAGCACGTAAGCGCCAATTCCGGCCCCCTGAGCGTTTGGTATGACGTAAAGGTGCTCAAGCAAAAGCTCGCGCTGATGGTCTTTGACCACCACAAAACCGACCAACTCGCCCGCTACTTCTATGCGGCGCGTGCTCTGGACCTCGAACCCCGCGACAAATCGCTCGCGCGCGCGCCGGGGGTCGAAGCGCCCAACGCGTTCGAGACTCTCGCGCATGGCTTCAATTCTGATGGCGACCAGATCTTCCAGGTCGTCATGGGAAGCTGCGGCCAAGACGACAACAGCGTGTTGATCAGCACAGCGGGGCATTGCACACATCCTATAAGTGGTGACGCAGCGCGGGGCAAGCCCGTTCACTACAAAAAACCTGCTTGCGTGGGTCACGCCTGGGTACTGAACCGCTGCGCTGCCCGCCGCGCCAACATCGCCGCTTCCGTCGCTTCAGTCGCGCGTTCGCCTTTGTAGGCCAGTTGGGTCACAAACTCTGCGTCCCTGAACTCGGCCGGTACCAGGCTGTGCTTGTCTTTGAACAGCGGCGCCAGGTCGATGGTGTTGGCGAAGTTTTCCTGGGTCAGGCTGTAGTAGCCCATGGCACTGCCGGACCAGGGCGAACTGGCGTCTGTCATGTCGATGGCGGTATCACGGTACGTGACGGCGGCGGTCTTGAGGCCCAGGGATTTGTTGAGCAGATCCGTGAGCCGCTGGGTGTCGGAGCTGTTGAGCTGGCCGGCGGTATTAAGCACTTTCAGACTGCCGTCAGCGTCTACCGTGAAGCCATATTTCTTGCTGGCAAGGTCGGGGGCGGTGGTAGAAAGCGTTGCCTGGAACGCCTGGAACGAGGCTTTAAGCGTGCTGTGCGCAGCCCTGAAGAGCTCGGCGTATCGAGGGTACTCGGGCGATTCGGAGCGACCGACCCAGGTGTCGACGACCTCCAACGGTTTTGCCGTGGTGCTGGTGTCTTCACTGGGGTGGTAGATGGCGGCTGGCGCCGCGTTTGCCAGGGCGTCCTTGGCAACATCCGTCAGCGGTTGAGGCACCAGCTTTTGGTCGGACGGTGCGAGGCTGGTGCTGGCTGGGGGGAGATAGGCGGAGCTGACGGAGAGTGCCATTTAATCGGTCCATGATTAGCGGGTTCCTGAAGGTTATCGACGGGAACCGGGCAAGCTTGAATCAAGACGCCTCTGCTTGCAGGATCGTACAAGCCTGCCAACTCGCTACTTGGGTAGCCTTGGGCTTCTCCCCCATCCAAGGATCCACCATGGCTCAGCATCCGGTAAATCTCACCCACAAAGCCTCGCTCATCGATCAGCAGTGGAGCCCTAGAGTGGTCGCGGAAATGAACGACTACCAGTTCAAGGTGGTACGTATCGAGGGTGAATTCATCTGGCACGCGCACCCGGAAACCGATGAGGCCTTTCTGGTGCTGGAAGGCACGCTGCGTATCGACCTGCAGGACGGCCCGGTATACGTGGCGGCGGGCGAACTGTATGTGGTGCCGCGTGGCGTCGAACACCGCACCGCCGCAGAAGGCGAAGCCAAGCTGATGATGATCGAACCACGCGGCATCTTGAATACCGGTCACGAAGGCGGTGAACGCACAGCTGAAAATGATCAGTGGATCTGATCAGCAGCGCCCCCCACCAGCGCCAGTAATTCATTCACCAACTCAACCGCCTCTCGCTGATAGCCCTCCCGCCAGCGCGCCGACCAATCCTGCGGCCGACCGTCCTCTTCCCAAGCCGATAACGCCAAGCCGTTGACGATTTCCAGCTCAAACCACTGGCGCTGCCACCCGGCAGCGTCCGTTACCAGAGTGGTGTCGTGCCACAGGAACTCTGTGTGGGCGACAAAACGGCTCCAGCAGAACAGATCGTCTGAGGCCTGTTCCGCAAGTCTGATCAGTTGTGCTTTGTTATCCATGACTGGCTATTTGCCCTTGATTTCTTCCAACGGCGTGACAGCGCCTCGCACCGCAGCAATTGGCGTGTACGCCTGCAACGCTAGTGGCCACCCTGCAATCTCTGGATAATACCCTCCTCCCGCCCCGATACGGATATCCCGTTTTATGAAGTCGCCCGCGTCCGCCCTGCTCCTCGCGTCTGCCCTGTTGCTGCCAGCCATCGCCCACGCCGACGACGCCGCGCTCGCCGACACACTCAAGGCCTTCACCCGCTGCGACGCAACGTTCTTCAGCCGCCTGAACACCCACCACGCCGCATGGCAGGCCTATGCGCCGCTCAAGCAGGACAAGGACTTCACCTGGATCGCCGTTAGAAACCGTGCCGACCGCAACGCCAACCAAGTGCCCGTCAGCGCGCCGCCCATTGCGGGCCTGAAGCTGTTGTCGTATGCCGATGAGGCCACCGACCTCGATCAGTTGGGGCGCTACTATTACTGGGGTTTTGTCGTGCAAGGCGGCGTCGACGAAGTTGCCCAACGCCTTGCCCCGCTGCTGGACCAACCTGCACGGCTGCAAAAAATCGACGGGGCCTATATTCGCAGCGAACTCAAGGTCGACGACCACTGGCAGGCGATCAAGCCGCGACCCGGCAAGGCACCGGGCACGCGCCACGTTGAGCGGGTGCTGATCGTCGAGCCGGATGGCGAGCACACACGCGTCAGTTGCTCGGTACAGGGCGGCGTCGATGCGGCGCTGCTGGCGTGGCTGCGGCCGGACATCGCGCCGGTCGACTACCCGCGCACCGTGGTCGAAACCAGCATCAACGATGTCGAGGTACCCGCCAGTGTGCTCCAAGGCCTTGCCGCGCCACTGTTGCAACCGAAGTTCAAGAGGTTGAGCTACACCTACCTGTCCAAGAAAGGCGACGGCAGCCAGGACAGCCCGACCTCGGTCACCTTCACCGCCGACGGCGGCCTGCTGAAGAAGAACGAGGTCTACGGCGACACCTTCAACGTCGATCGCCTGATGCTGGCCGACCTGATCCAGTTGAAGTCAAAAATGAACGGCGTCGGCGATGGGCGCGTGCTGCAAACCCTCGCCGTCGAATTGAACGCGCCGAGCAGTTGGGCCCCTGGCCAAACCTTGCGCGCAGACATGCAGATGCTGAACGTGCCCGCCAAGCCCACCGACACACCTACCGCCACCTCATTGGTGTGCAAGGTGGGTGAACGCTTCCCGGCGCGCCAGGTGTTTGCTTCGCTGACCGGAGACGCCATCAAGCTTGAGTGCGACCAGGGCGACTACAAGACCTCGCGTGCGTTTATCGAGGATTTGGGAGTGGCGTTGACGCTGGAGTCGACGTCGAGCCAGTTCCACTACGTGAATCAATACACTGCGCTGGAAGTCGTGCGCTGATCGAGCTATTGGGAGGCAGGCCATGGAACTGAAATTCAGTCACGTCGATGTGCTGGTCAACGACCTTGAAGAGGCCTGCGCCTACTACGCGCAGATCCTCAAGGCGCGTATCTCCAAGACCTTCGTCTGGGACCGCGGCGGCCTGCATGTGCGCTACGCCGTGGCGCTGATGGGCCAGGAGCGGTTCATGCTGGTACAGCCGATTGCCGGCAATTTGCGGGCGCTGTTGGACGCCCACGGCGAGGGCATGATTTACCGCCACTGCTACTCGACGCCCGACATTGAGCTGGCCTACGACGAACTGATCGCGTCGGGCGTACAACCCGAAGATGAAAACGGCCAGCCGTTGGCGCGGGAGAACCTGCAAAGCCCGTCCGGCGGGCGCATTATCTGGCTGCCCAAGCGCTTTGGGCATTTCTCTATGGAGATTCTGGAAGAGAAAGGCTTGGAGGCCTTCATCGAAGAGGCGTTTAGCGCCGATTAAGGGCACTCTACGGCGGCACAGCAGTCTGCTCCTAACACACCCCTTGCCCAGCGGAGTTCCCATGATCATTGTTCACCACCTCAACAACTCACGCTCGCAGCGCATCCTGTGGCTGCTGGAAGAACTTGGCCTGCCTTACGAGATCAAGCGCTACCAGCGCGACCCGAAGACCAACCTCGCGCCGCCTGAACTCAAGGCGATCAACGCCCTGGGCAAGTCCCCGGTGATTGAAGACGGCGCCAACGTGGTGATCGAGTCCGGCGCCATCGTCGACTACCTGATACGCCGCCATGGCGACGGGCGCCTGCAACCCGAGCCTGCCAGCGCCGACTACGACCAGTACGTGCAATGGCTGCACTTCGCCGAAGGTTCGGCCATGTTGCCGCTGATGCTCAATCTGTATGTGGGTCGCCTGGGTGAGGCCGGGGCGCCGTTGCATCCGCGTATCGAATCCGAAGTGGCCAATTACCTGGGTTATCTGAACGATGCGCTGGGACACACGCCGTACCTGCTGGGTGATGAGCTGAGCGGTGCGGATATCCAGATGAGCTTTATCGGTGAAATCGCCAAGGCCCAGGGCAAGTTGCAGGCCTACCCGCACCTGGCGGCGTGGGTGCAGCGTTTCCAGGCGCGACCGGCGTATCGCCAGGCGCTGGAACAGGGTGGCGAGTATGCATTTGCCAAATAAGTGAACGCGGGCACGGTGGGTGTGCGACTACCCCACCATCTGCCATAACGACGCCCCAACGCCGGTGATGCTCTCTCCGGCGATCAACCCCGCTGCGGCGGTAATCGCGAAGCGCTCGGTGAGACTCGGCCAACGGCAGCTCACCAGCCAGGTCAGCACCGCGCCCAGCGCCATCATCAACGACACCGAGGCCGGCAGGACAAAGGCCAGCCCCAACGCGGCGGCACTAGGCAAGTAACGGGAGCGATGGGCCGGCAACAGGCTGTCGAGCACGCCCAGCAACACACCTACCCCGCCGCCGATGGCAATCGCCCAGCGGATGCTCGTCGACAAGGACTCCAGCCCATGGGTCAGGGTTTGCGCCACGGCTTTCCACGTTGCCACTGCGGGCGCCGGCCATTCTTCGGTGAGCAGCATGGACTGCGGATCCGGAATCAGCGCCAGGTACGCCAACACGCCCACGATACTGCCGATGAAAATCCCCAGGATCTGTGCGATCACTTGTTTATGCGGCGTCGCGCCAATGGCTTTGCCCACCTTGAAGTCGTTCATCAAGTCCGTGCATTGCCCGGCCGAGCCGCCAGCGGTGTTGGCGCTCATCAGGTTGATCGGCACCTGGCCGGGGGCGACGATGCCGAAGCTCAGTTGGGACAATTGCCCGATGGCGCCAATCGGCGGAATGCCAGTGGCGCCCACCACACGGGCGGCGACGGCGGCCAGGCAGATCGCCAGGGGAATGGTCAGCAGCGCCATCCACAGGTTGATGCCGAACAACAACGCTTGCAGGCTGACGACCAAGCCTATCGACAGGATAAAACCCGCAGCCGGACCGGGCTTGGGCACGTTCCAGATCTTGCCGCCTTCGGCCTTGGTGGAGGTGCGTAATGCCCACAAGCGAATCGCCAAAGAGGCCAAGGTGGAACACACCATCAGGCTCACCCCCGGCCACAGCAACCACTCCACCAACGCGGCAAATTGCGGGCCGCTGCTGTCGGCCGGCAATGTCACCAGGTTCTGCGCCAACAGCCACGGGCCCAGGCCACCCCACGCGAGCAAGGCGCCGAGTAGCAAGGTCAGGCCAACGCGAATACCGATGATGCCGCCAAACCCCAGCAGCAACAGCGAAGGGTCGGCGGTAAAGGTCAGGCGCTCCAACTGGGCCGTCGGCGACCAGCGCGGGAAGGCCCACATGAAGGTGTCCACCCACTTCACCACCCCGGACAGCAACGCCGCGCTGAGCAACACCTTCAGACGCGTCGCGGCTTCGCGGCCATGGTTGTAGATGTGCAGCAGGGTTTCCAGGGTGGCCATGCCTTCGGGGAACTTCAGCGCCTTGTCATTGAGCAATGACGGCCGCAGGTACCAGGCAATCCAGATGCCCAGGAAACTCACCGAGAACACCCAGGCGATCATCGGCAGCGCGTCCAGTTGGTTGCCGGTCAGCAGCGTGTAGGCCGGGATCGGCGCCACTAGACCGCCAGAGATAATCGAGGCGGCGGCCGAGGCGACAGTCTGGTTGATATTGCTTTCATGCAGGGTCCAGGGCAGCTGATCGGTGGAACGTTTGGCCAGGCCCTGCCAGATCGCATATCCCACCAGCAGCGCGATGATCGACATATTGAACGACCAGCCGATCTTCAGGCCGGCGTACACATTGGAAGGGGTCAGCAAGATGCCAAGCACCGTACCGGTAATGACGGCACGCAGGCTGAGTTCGCGTTCGACGGGGGCGTACTGGGGAATGGCGGGCGGGGCTGAAAGCATGCGGATTCCTTTCGGCGATGAAACAGGGCGACCTAACAAGTGAGCCCTATGGGCCCTGAAGGTTCCTGAATCGGCAAAACAGAAGAGCCGCGTAAAGCCCGTCCGTTTTTTGAAGAGCGGGCTCTGGGTGGTGAGCATTTTTTGTGGTGAACCGGCTTTTTTGTGATGACCCGGTTCTTTCTGGTGAACCGGTTCTTTGTGATGACCCGATGCTTTCTGGTGAACCGGTTCTTTCTGGTGAGCAGTTTTTTTGTGGTGAGCGGGCTTGCCCCGCGCTGGGCAGCGAAGCGGCCCCCATAAGGCCGCCGCGATTTTTCAGGAAAACCGCAGCGCCTGGTTTTTGGGGCTGCTTCGCAGCCCAGCGCGGGGCAAGCCCGCTCACCACAGAAGCCCGCTCACCACAAGGTTACATTCAGCCAACAAGTGATACTTGTTCATCCCCTACTGCGCGCTAGCGTTAAGGCTCTTCAGGAATTCCACCAAGAGCACCGGAATGCGCCCCACACCTCAATCCCATCGTCTGCGTCACGGTCGTTATTCAGAACAGGGTCGTAGCTACCTCATCACCGTCGTCGTTCATCAGCGTCAGCGCTTGTTCACTGACCTTTACCTGAGCCGTCTGCTGGTTGCCGAACTCCGGCAGGTTCATGAGCTGGGGCTGGTTGAGTCTCTGGCCTGGGTCATCATGCCTGACCACATTCACTGGTTGTTTGAGTTGAAACAACAGGATTTGGCAGGCGTGGTGCGACGTATTAAGTCGCGCAGCACGCTGGTCATCAACCGGCGGCGTCAAAGCAAAGAGCGCGTTTGGCAACCCGGCTATCACGATAGAGCAGTGCGTGCGGAAGATGATCTTCGCAAGATGGCGCGGTACATCATTGCCAACCCTTTACGAGCCGGTTTGGTGGATCGGGTGGGCGATTACTCGTTGTGGGATGCGGCGTGGATTTGAGGAGGCGAGTGGGCTTTCTCTAGCAGTTGTTGCACCCACGGCGCATCTTGCTGATTGACCACGCCATATCGGTCCGGCGGGAAAAACCGCCAGTGATGCGCAACCTCAACCAGGCGTGTGAGTTCTTCGGCCGACAGCCAATACTCCGTGTGGGTCAAGGCTATCGGTGCACCGTCAAACCGTCGCCCAAGCACTACGTTCGTGCAGGGAGCGAACGCCAAGGCCAGGTCACGGCAGGGGTGCATGCGTTTTTGCGCAGCGGGCATGCGCCCCACCCGGTCGTAGGTGAAAGGGCCGGGGTATTCGTCCTTGATCACCAGCCAGCGACCCGTCGTGGTCATGGCCACGACCCATTGCGCCACTCCGCTGCTCTGGGCCTGTTCAAACCGGCCGTTTTTCCATTGCATGAGGGCGTTGCAGTCCGGGTCGAAGTCCGAAGACCACAGGCTGGTGCCAGACACCAGCGTGTGACGCTCCAACTCGACCACGCCTTGGCCCGGCATCGTCTGCCAGTAACGCTTGATCGGGTCGCGGGTGTCGCGCAGGTAGTTACGCAATGCCCACGCCGCCATGAACACCAGCGTCGCCAGGGCCTGCCATGCCCATGAATGGCCGAGGATGCCGTCAACATCCAACCCCGGTGAGAAGACGGCGCGATACAGCAGCAGGCTGAGCAAAAAAACCAGACTGGGCAGGAACACGCCGAAACACAGCGGTGGCAGTAACACTGCAATCCAGCTGAAGCGATGCCCGCTTGCGTGTTCATGCGCCCAGGCCAGTTCCTCGGCGCGCATCGGCCTGCGTTCACGCGGGCCAATGCCGGGATCAGGGGTGTGGAAGCGCCAGTACCGTGCGTTGGGGTCGAGATTCATGCTGCGCATCATGCCCGTGACGCGCCGCCAGATACACCGTCTATTGCCCAGATCGAAATACAGTCATACGATGACTGACCACAACCATAACAATAAAGGCTCACTCGTGAATAAACCCCTCATCATGGCCGCCGCTATTGCCTGCGGTCTCAGTGCACACGCCCACGCCGCAACCTTCGCGTACATTTCCAGCCCCGGCGATGGCTTGATTTCCCAGTACCGCCTGGACGAGAGCAACGGCGCGTTGAGCCTGGTGAACCAGGTGACCGCCGGTGACCAGGTCAACCCCATGGCGCTTAGCCCCGACGGTAAAACCTTGTATGCCGCGTTGCGGGTCAAGCCGTTTCAAGTGCAGGGCTTCAGCATTGACCCGGCCAGCGGGCGTTTGACGCCGCAATCCAAAGCGCCCTTGGCCGAAAGCATGGCCTACCTCGCCACCGATCGCGCCGGACGTTTCCTGCTCGCGGCCTCTTACGGTGCCGACACCCTCAGCGTGCAGCCCATCGACAAGCCGGAACCGATCCTCACCTACAAAACCGGGCTGCACGCGCATTCCTTGCGCACCGACCCAAGCAATCGCTTTGCCTACGCCGGCAACCTGGGCAACGACCACGTGCTGCAATACCGCTTCGATGCCAACACCGGCGCACTCACGCCGATCGGCAGCGGCTACGTGAGCGTGCCAAGCAACACCGGGCCTCGACACCTGGCGTTTTCGGCCAACGGTAAATACCTGTATGTGGTCGGCGAAATGAGCGGCACGGTCACTGCGTTTGCCATCGACGACAGCACCGGCGCGCTGACGCAGATCGGTGTCGCCAATGGCATTCCCGCTCGCTTGAAGCTGGCCCACGGCGAAGTGCGCGATGCACGCAACAATGACTTGAAGGACGACCCAACACCGCGAATCTGGGCTGCCGACCTGCGCCTGTCCCCGGATGGCTCGCTGCTGCTGATGAGCGAGCGCACCAGCAGTTCGGTGTCGGCGTTTGCGGTGGACGCGGCGACGGGCGCGTTGAAGTTCCTCGACAACTACCCGGTCGAAGAGCAGCAGCCGCGCAATATCGCGTTTTCGCCCAATGGCCGGTGGTTGCTGGTTACCGGCGAGAAAAGCGACAAGGTCGGTACCTACGCGGTCAGCAACACCGGCGCCTTGAAGCGCGTGGGTGAGGCGGCTTCAGGCAAAGGTGCGCTGTGGATTGAAGTCCTGCGGACCGCGGCCCAATAGCACTCAGCTCAAACGAAACCGCGCGGTGTTGTCACTCAACGCCTGACTGCCCTTGCTCAAGGTGTCCGCCGCTCGGTTGACCGCCCGTGCGCCATCCAGCAAACGCCCTGCCGCCTGGTCGACTTGCTGGATGTTGCCACTCACTTCATCCGCCGTCGCCGCTTGCTCTTCCACCGCTGTGGCGATTTGCGCCAGGGTGTCGGTGACGTTCTGCACCGCGCCGGCAATCTCGCCCAAGCGCGTGCCCAGGCCGGTGACGGACTCGGCGTCGGTCAACGCTTGCTCGCACGCGGCGCCCATCAGCGTCACCGCCTGACTCACGGTCGCGCGCAGGCTGTCGACGGTGCCGGCGATCTGCGCCGTGGACGCCTGGGTGCGCTGGGACAGGCTGCGCACCTCATCGGCCACCACCGCAAAACCCCGCCCCTGCTCACCGGCGCGCGCCGCTTCAATGGCCGCGTTGAGCGCCAGCAGGTTGGTTTGCTCGGCAATGCCGCGAATGGTGTCGACCACCGACTGAATCTGCTGCCCCTGCTGGCTGACTTGCTGCAGTGCATCGGCGGTGTCGGTAAGGCGTTGGTTGAGTTGCTGGATGCTGGCCGTGGTGCGCTGGCTGTCGCGGCTGCTGTCTTCGGCAATGCGTCGGGTTTGCTGGGCGCTGCCCGACGCTTGTTCACAGCTTCTGGCGACGCCCATGGAGGTCGCGGCCAACTGGGTAGCAGCGGCGGCGATCTGGCTGATTTGATGCTGCTGGTCTTCGACTTCGCTGAGGGTGCTGCCCGATTGGGAATTGAGGGTGAGCACCGCCGAGCCGAGCTGCTGGGTTTCGTGATTGACCCCCAACAGGCTGGTGCGCAATTGCACCACTGCGACGTTCAGCGCGGTGCTGATCAGCGCCAGTTCGTCACGCCCTTGCACCGCCACTTCGACGCAAAGGTTACCGTCGCGCAGGGATTCGGCCAGGGTGGTGATGCCGCTGGCACTACGGCGGATGGAGGCCTGCAGGCACATGAACAAGTACAGCGCGGCCAGGGCCAGTACGCCGAAGACCATTGCAAGAGGAATGAAGCGTTTGTTCGCGTCGCGGTGGTAGTAGCTCAAGCGCTCGTCCAGGGAGGTCAGCGACTGCACGCGCAGTGCGCTGAGCGAACCGAGCATGGCGTCGACACTGCGTTCGAAACCGGCGGTATCGAGCTTGATGGTGCCACCGAACACGCCGTCATCCAGCACTTTAAGCTCGTTATCCAACAGTTGCAGGCTGTTGTCGTACTGTGCAGTCCAAGGCTCCATGCCCTCGAATTGCTTGGCCTTGAGCGAAGCCGCCGCCTTGACCAACTGGTCGCGCGCGTCGCCAATGCGGCTGCGCAGGTCGCGCATTTGCAAACGACTTTGCAGGGTGAACTGCCCCGACGCGATGGACGACTGCCCGACGCCCGCCATGCGACCGATACGCTCGATCAGGTCAGGCGTCTGCTGTGTGCCCATCTGCATCAGCATGTAGGTTTCCAGCCAGGGATCGAGGATCAGGCCGGCGTCCAGGGTGATCTGTTCGCGCAGGGTTTGCATCGCGCTCAGCGCCGAGGTGAAACGGTCGTAGCCATCCGGCCACCAGCCCACCGTGCGCAGGGAAGCGGAGTCCATGCCTTTGACGGTGGCCTGCAACGCCTCGTAGCGCGCGAGGATGTCGGCGCTGGCATTCTGGGCGTTGAGCGCATCGCCCAAGGCTTGCAGGCTTTGCTGGATCAGCGGGAAATTCGCATCGACCTTGTCCATCGCCGCCTTCGCCGCCGGCGTCGGTGCGTGCAGGATGTCTGCCGCTTTCCAACGCGCAGCCAGGTTGCGCTGGGCCGTCAATTGGCCGTCCAGTGCATCCAGGGCCAACAGTTGGCGCACGCCGGACTGCTCGGTGGAAATCACGCCTAATTTATCGCGATAGTCCTGGCCGATCATCCAGAGGCTCCCGGCCAGGGGCAGCATGAACAGGAAAAACAACAATTGGAATTTGCGTGCAAACCCCATACGTCCGAGCAGGCGGATACCGGGTGATAACAAGCTGTGCATGTCCGACTACTCCCTCAAACAACCCACGTGGTGCACGGTGGGCGAAGCCTTGAAATGACTAACGGCAAAGTGCCATGTCATTGATTGGCTTGGCTCTAGCAAGATACGGGCCGTTGGCGCGCAGCCCTGAAACAGGGCGTGCTGTGCGTTAATGGCGCCCGCAGCGTGCTCGAAAATGGGGCAAAAGCACTCACGGTCAAGGACACACCTGTAACCGATGGCGCAGGCGCCCCATGGACGTGATCAAAACACCCGTGCCGCCGGCCTACCTGGCCTGCATGTACTGGTCAAAATTTTTGATGTGATCATCCAGATTATCCTCAAGCATCATCCGGTACTGGTCACAGCAATACTTGAGCATCGCCTCACGCTCCTCGGCCATGTGAGCACCGGACTTGAAGTTGCGCGCGAGGGCCCAGGCATTGAAGCGGGTAGTGCCGAACATCATCGAGGCGCTGACCTGGCCGAGGTTTTCGAAGGTTTTGAGCTGTTCGTTCGACAGTTCGATATGCGCGTCGGCGCGCTCATAGAAGGCTTGGTCGATAGCGTCTGCCATTGCGGGGTTCCTGGGTAATCACGATTGAATGAAGGGTTATCAAGCCAGCAGTGTGGTGATCCATCTGATCTGCCGGCTGATTTCTTGCAGCTTCGCCTCGGGCACCGCTTGCGACGCCTGCTCAAAGCCCGCCAGGGTCTGGTGTTTCAGGCGCAACGCGCGCTGCCACTTGGCCAAAAATACCGGGCTGGGGGCCTGCAGTTGCAGCGGGCCGAAATACAGCTCCTCGGCGGTATAGCTCACCGGTCCAGCACGCTCGGCCACGATGATTTCATAATAAAAGCGGTTTTCGTGCAGCAGCTCTTCACTGACGATGCGATAGCCGTTGTTCATCAACCACAGGCGCAGCGGTTGCTCACCGCCGTTGGGTTGCAGGACCAGGCGCTCAAGGCCGTTCAGGTGGGCTTTGCCAGCTTCAAGGATGTCGCGAATCGTCTCGCCGCCCATGCCACAGAGGCTGATGGCCGTGATGCCGTCACTCGCATGGACGGCCGCCAGACCATCGGCCAGCCGCACGGTGATCTGCCGCTCCAGGCCGTTTTCACGTACGGTCCGTTCGGCCGCCTGGAACGGCGTAGCCGCCACCTCCCCCGCCACCGCCGCCTCGATCACGCCACGGCGCAGCAACGCCACTGGCAGGTAGGCATGGTCAGAGCCGATATCGGCCAGCCGCGCGCCGTGCGGCACCTGCGCGGCCACGCGCTCCAGGCGCATGGACAAGGTGTGTTCGTTCAACCTGTGTTCCTTATCATTCCCCGGAAAATCGATCCCGGCTGTTAGTCAGATGCAACACCATGGCGGCGCGTGCGGCGTCCGGGTCCTGGCGTTTGATTGCATTGAAAATCGCCTCATGCTCCCGGTTCGCCAGTTGCCCGAGCTTGGCAAAATCCGCGCCGCCACGCTCGTCACTCTTCACCTGGGTGCGCGGAATCATCGCATTGCCCAGGTGCTGCATGATTTCGGTGAAGAAGGTATTGCCGGTGGCTTCGGCGATCAACTGGTGGAAGCGTTTGTCTTCTTCCACGCAACTGTCGTTGTTGGCCAGGGAGGCCTGGTAATCGTCCAGCGCTTCGCGCATGTGGGCCAGTTGCGCGTCGCTCCTGCGCAGCGCCGCCAGCGCCACCGCTTGCACTTCCAGGCCCAGGCGTAGCTCCAGCATGTTGCGCACGCTGGCGACCGTATCCACGTGCAGGCGCAAGCCTTGCTGGGCGCTCTGCTCCAGCACAAAGGTGCCGATGCCGTGACGGGTCTCCACCAGCCCGGCCGCCTGCAACTTCGACAGCGCCTCACGCACCACCGTCCGGCTGACGCCGTGCTCCAGCACGATGGTGGATTCCGACGGCAGCTTCTCCCCCGGCTTCAACTGACCGAGCAGGATGCGCTGGGTCAGGGCATCGACCACGCCCTGGGCCAGGTTGGTGGAACGTTTACGCACGGGGATCGGGGCTTCACTGGGCATTGCTGCAGGTCCACAGGGTTGGGCTGGGGGGAGCTTAACACCCAGACCCGGCACGCCGCCGAGGTTGATTGAATAACCACCCAGCTTGTATGACAACCAATCTGACTGACAGGTATCTCGACAGCTCCCACCACCGTCAACGCTGGGTTCTTTCACCGCCTGAAAACCCACAAAAAACCCAATAAACACTGACAAATAACCAAAACACTTACTCAACGAAAGGCCTTATAAGCACAAAAACATCGAGCGCCGGATTGCGGACTACAGAAACGCACTTGTATGATGTCTATCAACAAGACACGCAAACCCACATAAAAATAACCAGGGGGAGTTTTGAATTGTGAACAATTCAAGCCATGCATCTGCCGCTCCACACAGTGATCCGGTCCTCGCGCGCGCCGTGCGCAAAGTGAAGAGCCATGTGCTCCCACTGTTCGTGATCATGTTCATCCTCAATTACATCGACCGGGTCAATATCGGCTTTGTGCGCACACACATGGAGCATGACCTGGGCATCGGCGCAGCGGCCTACGGGTTCGGTGCCGGGTTGTTCTTCATCGGTTATGCCCTCTTCGAAGTGCCCTCCAACATGCTGCTGCAAAAGGTCGGCGCGCGTATCTGGCTGACCCGCATCATGTTCACCTGGGGCATCGTCGCGACGATGATGGCGTTCATCCAGAACGAAACCCACTTCTACATCCTGCGCTTTCTGCTGGGCGTGGCCGAAGCTGGCTTCTTCCCTGGCGTGATCTACTACTTCACGCGCTGGTTGCCGGGTGTGGAACGCGGTAAGGCGATTGCGATTTTCCTCAGCGGCTCGGCGGTGGCCTCGTTGATCTCGGGCCCGCTGTCGGGCGTGTTGTTGCAGATCGAAGGCTTTGGCTTCCACGGCTGGCAATGGATGTTCGCCATCGAAGGCCTGGCCTCGGTAGTGATCGGTTTTTTTGTGTGGTTTTGGCTGGACTCCAAGCCCCACGACGCCAAATGGATGACCCGCGAAGAACAGGACGCGCTGGTCGGCGCCATCGACGAGGAACAACGCCAGCGTGAGGCGCTGACCAGCGTCAAGCCCACCATCGGCAAGCTGCTCAAAGACCGCCAGATCCTGCTGTTCTGCGCGCTGTACTTCTGCATCCAGCTGACCATTTACGCGGCGACGTTCTGGCTGCCGAGCATCATCAAGAAGATGGGTGACTTGAGTGATGTACAAGTCGGCTTCTTCAACTCGATCCCGTGGCTGATCTCGATCATCGCCATGTACGCCTTCGCGTCGCTGTCGGGCAAGTTCAAGTTCCAGCAAGCGTGGGTCGCGGCGGCGCTGTTGATTGCGGCGGCGGGGATGTTCATGTCCACCACTGGCGGGCCGGTGTTTGCCTTTGTGGCGATCTGCTTTGCGGCCATCGGATTCAAGTCGGCGTCTTCGCTGTTCTGGCCGATCCCACAGGGCTATCTGGATGTGCGCATCGCGGCGGCGGTGATCGCGCTGATCAACTCCATCGGCAACCTGGGCGGCTTCGTCGCGCCGACCACGTTTGGCTTTCTGGAGCAGACCACCGGTTCGATCCAGGGTGGCCTCTACGGCCTGGCCGGCACCTCGGTGCTCGCGGCGATCCTGGTGTTTTTCGCCAAGACCGCGCCCTCTGCCCCATTGACCTCGCCCAGCGTGACGCCAACCGGCGCCGCCCTCAGCAAACCTCTTTGAGCCTCTTTAGGAACTTGCCATGACTACTCCCGTCGTTACTCACTTGCAGGTCATCCCCGTGGCCGGCCACGACAGCATGCTGCTCAACCTCAGCGGCGCCCACGGCCCATATTTCACGCGCAACATCGTGATTCTCAAGGACAGCTCCGGCAACACTGGCGTCGGTGAAGTGCCGGGCGGCGAACGCATCCGCGAAACCCTGGAAGATGCGCGCAGCCTGGTGATCGGCCAACCCATCGGCCAGTACCAGCGCATCCTCAACCAGATGCGCAGCACCTTTGCCTCGCGGGACTCGGCCGGCCGCGGCCTGCAAACCTTTGACCTGCGCATCACCATCCACGCCGTCACCGCCATGGAAGCGGCCTTGCTCGACCTGCTGGGGCAGTTCCTTGAAGTGCCGGTGGCCGCTTTGCTCGGCGAAGGCCAGCAGCGCGACGCGGTAAAAATGCTCGGCTATCTGTTCTATGTGGGCGACCGCAATGCCACCGACCTGGCCTACCGCAACGAAGCGGACGCCGACGACGAGTGGTTCCGCCTGCGCCATGAAACAGCCCTGACGGCCGAAGCCGTGGTGCGCCTGGCCGAGGCTGCCAAGGCCAAATACGGCTTCAACGACTTCAAGCTCAAGGGCGGCGTTTTAAGCGGCGACGAAGAGATCGAAGCCGTCACCGCCCTGGCCGAACGCTTCCCCGATGCACGCATCACCCTCGACCCGAACGGCGCCTGGTCACTGAAAGAAGCCATCCGCCTGTGCCGCGACCAACACCACGTGCTCGCCTACGCCGAAGACCCGTGCGGGGCCGAAAATGGTTACTCGGGACGTGAAGTCATGGCCGAATTCCGCCGCGCCACGGGCCTCAAGACCGCCACCAACATGATCGCCACCGACTGGCGCGAAATGGGCCACGCGATCCAGCTGCAATCGGTGGACATTCCCCTGGCCGACCCGCACTTCTGGACGATGCAAGGCTCGGTGCGCGTGGCGCAGATGTGCAACGACTGGGGCCTGACCTGGGGCTCGCACTCCAACAACCACTTTGATATTTCCCTGGCAATGTTCACCCAAGTGGCCGCTGCGGCACCGGGCGAGATCACCGCCATCGACACCCACTGGATCTGGCAGGACGGACAACGCTTGACCAAGCAACCGCTGAAGATCGAAGGCGGTTATGTGAAGGTCCCGGCCAAACCGGGCCTGGGCGTGGACATCGACATGGACGCTGTGGCCAAGGCTCACGAGCTTTATAAAGGCATGGGCCTTGGGGCGCGGGATGACAGCGTGGCGATGCAGTTCTTGATTCCGGGGTGGCGCTATAACAACAAGCAGCCTTGCCTGGTGCGCTGAGCGCTCAAGACAAAGTCGGTCAAATGTGGGAGGGGGCTTGCCCCCGATAGCGGTGTATCAGCCAGACATGTATCGACTGACACTCAGCCATCGGGGGCAAGCCCCCTCCCACATTGGTCCCCGGTGTATTTCAAGGGTTGTGGTCGCCCGCCACCGCCGCAATCGGCTGCACAGTCAGTTCCACACCTAACGCCAGCATCAGTTTCTGAATCGTCTCATAACGCGTTTTAGAACCGCCCTTCAGGGTTTTATACAGGCTCTCGCGATTAACCCCCGCCGCCTCCGCCACCTTGTTCACACCCTGTGCCTTGGCGACCTCGGCAAGCGCTTTCATGAGCACCTGCGGGTCTTGAGACTTCATGCTTTGTGCAAGGTATGCACTGATGATCTCCGGGCTGTCGAGAAAGCGCGAAGCTTCATAGACGCTGGTGCCGGAGGTATCAAGATCGAGGATCGGCATGTCCTCTGGTTTAAATTTCAATTCGCTCATCTCATTGACCTCTCAGGGCAGCGAGGATCTCTTTAGCCCGTTTGATCCCTCTATTCTGGTCGGTTTTATCACTGCCCCAGAGCATCAGGTAAGCAGCGATACCCGTACGCACAAAATAAATTCTGTAGCCGGGCCCGACAAACACACGCATTTCACTCATCCCGTCGCCTACAGGCTCACAATCGCCAAAATTGTTTTCCTCGGCTCGGTCCAGCCGCGTCAACACCGCTGTTTTGCCACACATATCTTTCATACCATCGAGCCACGTATCGAACTCGGGCGTCCTGCCGATCAAGTTGGTCACAGCTTCACTTGTAGCCTACTGGCTACTCCTTGTAGATGCCAGTGGATTTTTAGCTCCGGAGAGCACCGGAAGAAAAAATCCTAGTCCAGCCCCCGCATAAACAGCCGGGCGATTCTGTGAGCTCTTATTTCCCTGGATAATCGATAGAACAGCCGAACAGCCCGATAGCTATTTTTCGTATCAAAAACTTCTCCGCCCCCCCTGAGTGAAGGTGACGCTGGCGGGCTCTATTTGCGTGACCACACGCCCCGGCCATAGCTTGGAGGCATCCACATCAGCCGCGGTATCTGACCGCACATATTTCAATGCGGAAATTTGCGGCGTAACTCCAAGTGGATTAATCCTATGCAATTTTGATTACCACCTTACCAAAGGCGCCTCTGGCCAAATGTTCGTACGCTTCGCGTGCTTGATCGAATGGATACACGTGGTCGATTACCGGGCGAATCTTGTGCTCATTCAAGAACTCGTTCATTCGGTCAAATGACGAGCGTGGAGCAACGGCTATGCCGCGAATCGTTGTTTGTCGAAAAATCATAGGCATCAGGTTCAGGGCAGAGGTTTGGCCTGTCAGAAAGCCGATCTGTGCGATACGTCCACCTACCTTTGTTGCAGCAATCGATTGATTGATGCCGTCACCGCCTGCCACATCCAGCAGAAGATCCACTCCCTTGCCGTCAGTGAGCTTCAGAACTTCCTCTGCCCACTCAGGGGTAGTGCGATAATTCACACCAGCCACAGCGCCGAGCTTTTTTACAGCTTCCAGATTGTCATCACGGCTGGAGGTGACGATAACCTTGGCCCCCAGAGCTGTGGCAATTTGTGCTGCAAAAACAGAAACACCTCCAGATCCCTGAACCAAAACGGTTTGGCCGGCCTCGATCCGGCCATAATCGACGAGCGCATACCATGCGGTCAGCGCGGCAATTGGAAGGGTCGCGGCTTCCTCATCTGACATGTTGTCGGGGGCACGTACCGCGCTGTCTTCATGGATGATCATGTATTCCGCCAGTCCACCAGGCAATGGCGAGCCGAAGCAGTAGTTGGGCTCATCTGGCCCGGGCATACCGTCCAGGCCGGACGCCCGCACGTCACGCGCACCATTCAGGATCTGGAAGCCTCGCTGGGTGTCCGTCTGTTCCAGCGCACTACGCGTAAAGTAAAACTGACGGCTGAGGGCGAGCGGTTTTACGAACGCGTCAAAGAAATTTTGGCAACCATTGCAGAAACCACTTCCATGTTCGACCGTAGTGGGCCGACCTTGCGCGGACGACTTCGAATTGACATTCCCACTGCATTTTCCCAGCGCAGCTTCATGGAAAGCCTTAGGAAATTTAAAGAGGCATTTCCCGAAATCGAGCTTGCGCTAGGCGTGACCGACCGTACGGTAGATCTCGTCGCCGAGGGCATCGACTGTGTATTTCGAATTGGTGACCTCCCGGATTCAAGCATGGTGGCCAGAGAAATTGGCGCCGCCACCATGGTGACCTGTGCGTCTCCAGGTTATCTCCAAGCCTGCGGGGCACCCATAACCCTGCAAGATCTGGCAGACCACCAATGTGTCAGCTTCCTTTCCGGTCAAAATAACAGACCACTGCCTTGGCACTTCTCGGTAGACGGCGAAGATCGGCCACACACGCCTCATGGTGGAATCACGGTGAATGAGTCGAATGCCTACGTTCAATGCGGTGTTGCAGGCTTCGGCATTGTTCAAGCTCCTGGAATAGCCGTTGAGACATTCCTCGCAAGCGGAGAACTGGTTGAAGTGCTCAGGGCATTTCGTCCAAAGCCTCGCCTGGTATCGGTGCTTTATCCCAGCAGAGAGTGTCAGATTTTTTGTGTTCGGGCCGGTTACGGCCTGCCGTCAGGCAGGCCATCTTTACCAGGTCGGCCTGATAAATCGATCTCCGTACAGAATCGCAAATTGATTCATTGCGTTCTTCCAAT